>CAIWHP010000262.1 GCA_903912445.1 uncultured Lentisphaerota bacterium | reverse complement strand
TCGGCCTCGCCCTTACGCTGCGGCACGATCAGCTTCTGGTGCCCGTCAATGAGCCAGCGCTGCTCCAGATTTTTGACTGGGCTGTTCAAATCCACCGACGTGTGGACGAAGCATTCGCCGTAGATCGTCTTGCGCTTGGCGACGGCCTCGGCGTCCAGCAGGTTGAGGCCCTGCATCGCGGGCGTGGGTTTCTCGCCGACGGCTGCGAGCGCGGTGGGCACGAGGTCAATGGACATCGCCAGCTCGTCGCTCATCCGCGGCTGCACCTTGCCCGGCCAGCGCACCATGATGGGCGTGCGCAGCCCGGAGTCGTAGGGCGAGAGCTTGGAGCGCAGATGCCGCGGCGTGTTGGGCGCCTGCACCCAGCCGTTGTCGGTCACATAGACGACGAGCGTGTTCTCCGCGAGGCCTTCCTTATCGAGATGGTCGAGCACCTGCCCGCAGGTCTCGTCGAACCAGTCCACCATCGCCCAATACTTGGCCACGAAGAGCGAGTCGGTCTTGCCCTTGTACTTTTCGAGGATGCGGTCCGGCGGCGTGTGCGGATCGTGCGGCATCATCGGTGCGTACCAGACGAACCACGGCTTCTGCTCCTTGCGCGCGTTGGCGATAAAGTCGTAGATAGGCTGCAGCGTCTTGCGGCCGATGTCGAGGCCCTCATCGCCGTGGCGCTGGCCCTTGGTCATGCCGTGCGTGAAGCCTCCGCTGGAGAAATGCCCCTGCCACCACTTGCCGGTCTGGAGGCTCATATAGCCCTGCTTGGCCAGCAGGCGCGGCAGCGTCGCCGCCGCCTCCATGTGCTTCGTCATCACCGCGCGGCCGGCGGTGAACGCGGCCTGGTCCCGCACCGTCCGCTTCTTGCCCGGCAGCGGGCCCGGCGGATCGTTGCACGTGATCAGGCTCTGGTGAGGATAGAGGCCGGTGACGATCGCCGCGAGGCTCGGGCAGCACAGCGACGACGGCACATAGCCGCGCCGGAAGGTCAGCGACTGCGCCGCGAGCTTGTCGAGATTGGGTGTCTTGACCTGCGGGTGGCCCATGAAACCGTAATCGGTCCACCCATGGTCATCGGAGATGATGAACAGGATATTAGGCTTGGATTTGTCCGCTGCCCCTGCATCCAACGCAGTACCCAGTGCCACGCCCGCCGTAACCAACCCGGCCCGCTTCAAGAAATCACGCCGCCCGATATTCATGGTCGCCCCTTCGCTTTAGATTTCGCCGCTTTGTTCTGGTGCTTGGCGCCGGCGACAGCATCGTTCATGCCCTTGCGCCATTCCCAGATCTGCTGCCACTGCGCGTCTGTCGCCGTGAACGGATTGAATTGGCTGGAGTCCACGTCCTGATAGAGCATGCGAAATTTCGCCGCATCGAAATCCGGGTTCGGCCGGTTGCTTTGTGAGTTGTTCGCCTTGCGCCACGCCTCGAGCGCGGCGCGCATCCTGGCAACGCGCTCCGGCTGCTGGGCGGCGAGGTCACGCGTCTCGCTGATGTCAGCGTCGAGGTTGAACAGCTCGGCCTTTTCCGCGTCATAGAATTCCACCAGCATCCACGGGCCATCGCGCAGCGCGCCGCTCGGGCGGCCGCCCTGGTTGTTGTAGTGCGGGAAGTGCCAGCAGAACGGGCGCTGCGGAAACGCGCCGCGCCCGGTCAGGCCGGCGGCGAAACTGACGCCGTCGAGGCCCACCGGCGCAGGCTGGCCGGCGAGTTCGAGCAACGTCGGCAGCCAGTCGGTGTTGAGCACCGGTTCCGCGGTGACCTTGCCCGCGGGCACGTGCCCGGGCCAGCGCACGATCAGGGGAATGCGCAGGCCGCCTTCATAGACGTAGCCCTTCCCCGCGCGGAACGGCGCGTTGTGGGTGATGCGCTTGTGGTTCAACTCCGGCACGTGCAACCCACCGTTATCGGAGGTGAAGATGAAGATCGTGTGCTCCGCGAGCTTCAGTTCCTCCAGTTTCGCCAGCAGCTTGCCGATGGTGTCGTCGAGCGCCTCGATCACGCCAGCATAGACCGGCTCGAACGCGCCGGTGTTGTTGGCGATGCGCTCCTTCTGCGCGTCATAGGGGATGTGCGGCGTGTTGTGCGCCAGATAGGCGAAGAACGGTTTCTCGCGGTTGGTTTCCATGAACTGCATCACCGCGGCCGTCAGGCCATATTCGCCCTTGCCGCCCTCGGTCGCCGAAGGCTGCGTGTTTGCCTGACCGGGATGATAGGAATCGAAGCCGTGCTCCAGCGGACCGAAACCCTTGTTGCCCACATGCCACTTGCCGAACGCGCCACAGACATAGCCGCCCGGCTTGAAGTAGCTCGGCAGCATTTTCTCCGTCAGCGGCACCTGCATCTCGATCTCCGGGTGCAAGACCTTTTGCGCCGCGCAGTCGGCCCGACCGGGCAGATAGGTGGTCAGGTGCAGGCGCGCCGGATTTTTCCCGGTGAGCAGCGCCGCGCGCGAGGGCGAGCAGATCGGCTGCCCGCAGTACGCGGAAGTGAAGCGCGTCCCCTGCCCCGCCAGCTTGTCGAGGTTCGGCGTGCGGTGATCCTGACGCCCGTAGCAATGCAAATCGTTCACACCAAGGTCATCGCACAAGATGAACAAAACATTCGGGGGACGCGCACCTTTTTCCAAAGGTTGCCTGCCCTGAGCGGAGTCGAAGGGGAACGTGGACTCAGCACTTTTCCCAACCATTGGAAAAAGTAACGCCGCGACCGCCACCACCCGTGCGATGCCCAGCCGCCAACCACGCCTCGATAAAGTTGTCATAGCTTGCTCCTGCTTCATGCCTGTCGTTTCACTCGTGATAACCCTTGCGCTTGCGCTCGACGACAAACCCGCGCGTCTTTTCGAACAGCGCCATCTCGCCGGTGCCGCGCGGATCCTGCGTCGCCCGCTGATAGGCCTCCAGCCGCGCGCGCAGCTTTTCCTTCACCGCCGCGAACCCGGGGTTTTCGGCGAGGTTGTTGAGCTCGAAGGGATCGGCGACGCAGTCATAGAGTTCCTCGCGCGGCCGCGGGCCTTGGACCAGTGGAACGAAGCGTTTGACCGCCGGATGTTCGGGATACGCGGCCAGCAGCGCGGACACATCGTAGGTCGCCGCATTCTTCTCGAAGTCGCCATCGGGCTGCGGCCCTTTGGAGCTGAGCGCGAACCGCGGACCGGTGCCATAGTTGATGATGTATTGGAAGCGTTCGTCGCGGATCATGCGTGAGGACTGGTTGCACGGCGGCAGCTCGCCGTGCCATTCGAGGCCGGACACTGCAAAGTCGCGCGCGGCATCCACGCGGCCCGACGCGGCGGAGAGCAGCACGTTCAGCGCGCTGCGTCCGCTCATCTCGCGCGGGACGGGAACGCCCGCCGCCTCGAGGATGGTCGGCGCAAAATCGGCGAAGCCAATGAAGTCATCCACCTTGCGCCCGGCCTTGACGCGGGCCGGCCACATCATCGCCAGGGGCAAGCGCACACCCCAGTCATAGACGTTGGCCTTGGCGCGCGGCGCGGGCGTGCCGTTGTCGGCCGTCACAATCACCAGCGTGTTCGCCAGTTCGCCGTGCGCCTCCAGCACCTTGAGCAGCGCGCCGAGCGAGCCATCGGCATGGCGGACTTCCCAGAGATAGTTCGTGCGGTGACGCCGCACGCCCGGCGTATCCGGCAGGAAGCCCGGCACCTTGATGGCGGCGGGGTCCATGCCCGGCTGCTTGTAGTTGTCCTTGCCGTGGGGATGGTGCGGCTCGATCAGCCCGGCCCAGAAGTAGAACGGCCGCCCCTTGGGCCGCGCATCGAGGAACTTCGCAAAGTTGGTGGCGTAGTCGAAAGCGCTAATGCCCTCCGGCGGCGACTTGATTTTGGCGGCGTTGAACACGTTCCCCGCCGGGTTGCGTTTCCGTCCGGACTCCGGCAGCAGGCCCGGTCCCCACCCTTTGCCCGTGTAGCCCGCGTGATAGCCGGCGGCCTCGAGCAAATCCGGCAGCACGGGGAACTTCGCCGGCAGCCACGCCTGGATGAACGCACCCTGCTCCAGCTCCCAAAAATTGCGGCCGGTCAGCAGCGCGGCGCGCGAGGGCGCGCACGACGGCGCGGAGCAGTAGGCATAGTTGAACAGCACGCCGTCGCGCGCCACGCGGTCGAAGTGCGGCGTCTGGACCGACGAATTGCCGTAAGCGCTGCACTCGCACCAGCTCTGGTCGTCGTTAATCACCAGCAGGATGTTGGGCCGGTTTCCGGCCGGTCCCTTTTCCAAGCCTTGGACAATAGGGGCCTCACTTTTTCCAACACTTGGAAAAGCCAGCGCTGAACCGGCCGCGCCGAGGCCGGCCAGCTTCAGGAAATCACGTCGGACAAGTTTCGTCTTCATGCGCAAGATTCCTATCACGGCGCGTTGCCGCTGTACATCCTGACCGACTCGATCAGGCCCTTGAAGCGCGGCTGTTGCTTGCCCAGCACCTGGCTGCCGAGGTCGGCGCCGATCTGCAGGATGTCGTGCGGCGGCTGCGTGAGGCCCTCGCGCAGCGTGGCCTCGGCCTTGTCCTCGCCGGTAGCGAGCGTCATGTGGCCCGCGACCCAGCGCGCGGTGAGCTTGACCCACTCGCCCGTGATCTGCTGCTTGAGCGCGACGCGGCTCGCGGTGTGGTTGGCGATGACCGTGAAGACCGGCCGGCCGCCATCGAGCGCGAGGCAGTAGCCGTAGCTCTCGCCGCCGTGCGCAAGCACGACGCCCTCGCCCGCCTCGGCCTTGCACGTGACCTCGATGGTCCATGCGCCGACGCCGGGGTTCAGGCTATCGGACTTGGCGATGCTGATGGAGCCGCTGCCATCGAAGCGGCGCGCCTTGTGGCCCGCGCGGCCCTCGGCGAGCGGCGCGCCCTTGGCCGTGCCGTGGTTCTTGTGGTTGGAGGCGTCCATGACCTTGTCGCCTTCGTCGTGATCAAAGCGGTAGTCGAGCACCCACGCGCGGAGCGGCTTGCTGCGTTCGGGCTTTTCCTTCTCCTTGCCCTCACCCGGCTTGTCCGCGTAGTCCGGTACGCAGAAAGCGATGGCCGCCAGCTGCTTCTCGTACTCGGCTTCGAGCTGCTTGCGCAGCGCGGCACCCTCCGGCTTGGCCCACAGGTTGTTCAGCTCGAACGGATCGGCCGCGAGGTCGAACAGCTCGGTCCACTCGACGTGGCCGGGATAGCGGACCAGCTTCGCCGTATCGGTGCGCACGGCGGTGACGAATGGCGTGCCGAAGCCGCGCTCATAGAAATAGGCATAGAAAAACGCGCTCCGCCAGTCGGCGCCGGCTTTCGCCTCCACCAGCGGCCGCCAGCTGCGGCCGTGCATCGCCGGCGGCACCGCCACGCCCGCGAGGTCGAGGAACGTCGGTGCCAGGTCCACGTTCAACACCATGCGGTCCACCGTCTGCCCGCCGCGCACGCGCCGCGGATAGCGCAGCAGCATTGGAATGCGCAGGCTCTCGTCATACGCCGACCGCTTGTCGCCGAGCCGGTGCTCGCCGAGGTAGTAGCCGTTGTCGCCCGCGAACACGACCACCGTGTCCTCCGCGAGGCCGAGCTCGTCGAGCGCCTTGAGCAGGCGCCCCAGGTTGTCATCGGCCGCGGTCACGCAGCGGAAGTAGCCGAGGTTGACCTTGATCGCGCCATCGGGCTCCGCGGTCGCCGCGGCCTTCTTGCCCGGCTTCGCCACTTCGTGATAGATCGCCGGCACATTGAGGTTGGGCACCGACCGTGCGGTTTCGCCCTCATAGTCCTTCTCGCGGCGCGGCGGCGGCGTGAACGGCCCGTGTGTGGCCTTATAGCCCACGCACAGCAGGAACGGCTTGTCCTTGTTCTTCTTCAGAAAATCCACCGCGTAGTCGGTGCCGACATCGTCCACCCACCCGGTGCTCGGCTTCGTCTCGCCGTTGACCACGATCGGGCAGTCGAAATATTTGCCCTGCCCGAGGAAACTGGCGGCGAAGTCGAAGCCCGGCCGCTCCACCTGCGAACCCATGTGCCACTTGCCGATGTAACCCGTCACATAGCCCGCGGCGCGGAGTTGCGAGGCATGCGTCACGTTCGTCAGCGGGAACGGCGTGTGGTTGTTGGTGATGCCGTTGACGTGGCCGTAGCAGCCGGTGAGGAACGTCGCGCGGCTGGGAGCGCAAAGCGAGTTCACGACGAACGCATTGCGGAACCGGACGCCTTCCGCCGCGATCCGGTCCATGTTCGGCGTCTTGAGCCACGGGAAGCGCGCCTTGGCGCCCTGCTCCTTCTGGACGCAGCTCATGATGTCCCAGCGTTGGTCATCGGTGTAGACGAAGAGGAAGTTCGGCCGCCGCACACCCTGGGGCGTGCCCGGCACGCCCGTGGCGGAGCCGGCGCTGTTGCCAGGCCGGGGCAGGCCCAGCGTGGCGCCTGCCAGGCCGAGGCTGAGCCGGTTCAGGAAATCGCGGCGGTTGGTGGGTTGGCTGGTTTTCATCGTGTCATTTCCCTTCGTTCGGATCCAAGGCCTTGGCAGCGGCTTTATGCGGCATGACCGCAAAGGGATTGATGAGCTGGTTGTTCACCTGCTTGATATCCTTGGCGCCATCCTCACAGCGCAGCGCAATCCCCTTGCCGTTGAACATATTCCCGCTGACGAGGATGTGGCGCGACTCCTGGTCGACTGCGATGCACGTGCGCCGCGACGCCGGCTCCGCCTTCACGTTGTTGGGCTGCGGCGAATGGAACGTATTGCCGCTGATCAAACCAGCCCAGCAATTCTGGAGCGCGATGTCCGTATAGGCACACCGGTCCTCGGTCTGCGCATAGAACAGGCAGTTCACGATATTGAAAAACTTCCGGTTGCGCAGGCGGACGCCGGCCTCGCGGCAGTTAAGGTGGCAGGCGTCCAGCACCAGCTGCGGCTCGATGCACGGCGTGTCCACCTCGATGCCGATGCGGGTACCGACCGCCGTGCAGCGGTAGAACGCGCCGTCCTCCGGGCCTTCCGGCTTGAGGTCGCGCGAGACGACGCGGTAGCCGGTGTGGCACGACCACGCGTAGCAGTGCTGGAAGCTCGGCGCGTAGGACCAGTCGGCGCAAATCCCATATTCGGGCTTGAAACGCAATGCGTCGTTGGCCGGATCGTTTTCCTTCAGCGCGGGATCGAGAATGCCGGCAAACACCACGTTCTGGAAAAGCGGCCGCCACTGCGCCAGCGCGCACAGGCCGCGGCTGAAGAAGTTGTGCGTCGGCAGACCCGCGCCGCGCATGTCCACGTTCAGCACCGTCAGCGTGCGGTAGTTGCGCACGCCGCGCGCCGAGGACGAAACCTCCAGCGCCGTGCCCGCGTCGGGAATATCCGCCAGCAGCGTCAGGTCGCGCACCGTCACCTGCGTCTGGCACAGCTCGTTGCGCACCTTGAGCGCGCCGTTCGTGTTGGCGCAATGGATGACGCTCACGCCCTGCCCTTCCCCGACGATCGCGAGCCCGTTGCCGACTGCGCCGGCGAATTTCATCTCGGCCCGCCGCGCGAGCCGGTAGGCGCCCGCCGGGATCCGGATCGTGGCGTGCGCGGCCAGCGCCGCCTGGTCGAACGCCTGCTGGAACGCCCCGCTGTCATCGACGACGCCATCGCCCCGCGCGCCGCACTCGCGGACGGAAATGTTGACCGCCACCTGCGGCGGCGCTTCCTGCGCGCACGCTTGCAGCGCTGCTACGAGCAAAACCCAAAAGGCTTTCTTCATGCGGCTCCCGCTTATTTCGCCTTTTGCTGCTGTTCGCGCCGCAGCAGATAGGTGGGCGTACAGCTCCAGGCGTGGCAATAGCTGTTCATCAGATGGCTCTTGTAGGGCGAAAGGAAATCGTCTCCGGAAACATAGACTTCCCAGAACGTGTCCGCGCCTTTCTTCACCATCTCGCCCCAGTAGGATTGCAGGTGCCGCGTCGCCTCGTCGCGCATCCCCGCCGCGAGCAGCGCCTCGACCACGTAGTGATGCAGATAGGGCGTGACGGGCTTCTCCGCCGTCGCGCTCTGGATCACGCCGGACATCGCGCGCTTCGCCTGCTCCGCCGAGGGCACGCCGGCGAGCACCATCCACGCCTGCGATGCCCACGAAAGCTCGCGCTTCGGCCCGCTGATGAACATGCCGAGCGTTTCGTCCCAGAGATTTTTCCGTGCGGCTTCCTCCATCTTCGCAAGGGTTGCCGGAATGAACGCGACTTCCTTTTCCTTGCCGAGCTTTTCGGCCAGCTTGAGCGTCGCCTTCAAGCCAAACAGCACGATCGCGTGCTCCGGCGCCTGTTTGTCGAGCGTGCGATGCCAGTCAATAAAACACCACCAGTTCGTCGGCTGCACGAGCAGGCCGTCGCGGTTGACGGGCTCCAGCGTGAAGTCGAGCTGCTTGACCACCAGCGGCCACAGGTCTTCCGCCGTCGCGCGGTCGCCGCTGGCGTCGAGATATTCCAGCACCGTCGGAGCGAAGAGCGCGGTGTAGTCGAGGATGCTGTTGCCGCCGCGCGTGGGCTGCGGCCGCTCGAAGGAGCACGTGCCGACGAGCCCTTCCGGCGAAGCCGTGCCGGCGAGGATGTAGAGCGACCGCTTCACTAGGTCGTAGTTGCGGTAGGTCGCGTAGTTCGCCAGCGCCTGCAACCGCAGGTCGCCCAGCCAGAGCCGGCGGTCGCGCTTCGGGCCATCCTCGAACACGGTCTGCATGCAGTCGCGCAGCGTGTTGCGCGCGACGCGGTCCAGCGCCGCCTCATCCGCATTGCGCGGCGTGAACGGCAGCAGCTTGCCCTCGTCGGCGGAGCTGACCGCCTGGGCGTGGAGATCCGAGAAGCCGAACTTGCCGTGCTTGCTGCACGCAATCACCGTCACCTTCACGTAGCGGAACGCGTAGCGGCGCGGCAGCGTCACGGTCTGCGGCACGTCGTCGAAAGTGAAGACTTCGTCCTGCATCCATGACCGTGCCAGACCCGACACGTGTGGGTCGAACGGCTCGATGACCTCCGCGGGCACCTCGCCGAAAATCAGCCCGAGCCGCACCGGCGCGTCCACGGGGATCTCAAAAGCGCGCAGCGAAAACACGAACTGCCCCGCCATGTGCTCGCCGAAGTCCAGGATGAAACTGTCGCCCGGCTTCAGCGGCTTGTTGCAGATGGACTCCGGTTTCCCAGCGTTGACCGTCTTCCAGCCCTGGAAACCGGCCGCGTCCTTCTCCACCTTGACCAGCGCGACGGGTTGCTTCGCGGTGTGGATCAGCTTGGGTTGCGCGGCCTCGGCCTTCGCAAGCCAACCCGCGCGGCGCTCTCCGATCAGCTGCATCTGTTGCGCGAACAGCTTGCCATCCAGCGCCACCGTCGCCTTGATCGTCCCCTCGCAGAGCGGCGCCTTGTGCGGCCCCTGCCCGCGCGCCACAACGCCCAACGCCAGCACCGCACCCCACATCAGCATCCGTTTCATCTTTTGTCTCCCGCGTTTTCCAAGGGTTGGAAACGCAAATTAGCTGTTTTTCCGAACCTTGGAAACTTTCATTTCACTTCCATCTGTTCCACCGCCCGCAGCGTCACCGGCCCGATCAGGCCGGACGGAAGCAGCGTGTCGTCCTTGTCATACACCGCTTTGCGGGTGCAGAACGCGATGCGGCCGCTCGGCCGCGGCGTGCCCTTCACGAGCCAGTCGGGCCACTGCGCGGGATACTGGCCGCGCCGCCCGCCCTTCTTCCACTCGATATCGTCCGGCAGCGTGGCGTCGCCGATCATGCGGTTTGGCCAGAGCGATGTGACGCTGATCTCCAGCTCGTTCGCGCCAGCCTTCAGCTCGTTGCTCACGTCCACGCGGAACGGCGGCTTCCAGTGGATACCGAGGTCGCGCCCGTTGAGCTTCACGGCAGCGATCACCTGCACGTCGCCGAGATCGAGGAAGAAATGGTGCATGGCGGATGGTGAATGGTTGAATGTCGTGCGATACGTCGCCGTGCCCGAGAAGAATTTGATGCCCGGCTCCTTGTGCTGCGAGAGCGAGATGAGCTTGTCGAGCTTGGCCGAGGCCGGCGCGCCGAGGTGCGGCGGGAAGGTCACGTCCCACGTGCCAGAGAGAGTCTGCGGCTCCGGCAGCTTCGGCGCCTTGAGCGCAGCGCGCGTACCGTCGTTGAAGCGCACGTTGAACGATCCCGGCTCCTGCCACAGCGCCAGTAGTTTGCCATCGGCGCCACGCTCGATCTCCAGCGACGGCGCGGCAGCCTGCGCGTCCGGAGGATTCGAGGCGAGCGCAACGATTTCCTGCGCCGTGAGCGCGCAGTCGAAGAGTTGAACCGTCGAGCGCTCGCCGCGGAACGCGGCTCCGCCTTTGCCTACCGAGCCGTGGACCACCATCGGCCCCTTGACGCCTTTGCCGGCCTCGACGCCGTTCACGAACAGCCGCGGCACGTTGGCGGAATAGACGAGGGCAAGATGTGTCCAGCCCTTGAGCTCGGCGGCATGCGTGATGACCGCCGGCGCGTAGCGCGCGGAGTGTTCCATGGCGCAGACGCCGTTACGGCCCACGCTCAAGCCGGCGCCCGCGTGGCCCTCGCCAAATTTCGCGGCACCTTGCTCGGCGAAGACCGCCCAGTTCAAACCGCGCAACGCGATCAGTTCCTTGCGCGCGACGGGCAGCGCTATGTTGTCATCGGGCTTCACCCAGACGCTGATGGTGAACGTGCCCTGCGCCGTTTCCACGCCGGCCGGAACCGGCGGTGCGATGCACTTCACCGGGGCTTGTTCGGGCTCCACTGCTGCGACGTAACGCGCGGGCAGCGCGCCGCGGAACACAACGAAGACGGAGCCATTCGGCGCCAGGCGCAGCGGCAACGTCGTGCGCCCGCCGGCAACCTCGAACACGCCGGGCTTCGTGATCGCGCCTGTCGTGGCATCCCACAGTTCCGGCGCGCGGTCGCCGACGCGGAAGGTGGCGGTGATTTCCTCGGGGCGCTGCTTCTGGTTCGAGACGAAATAGATATCGGCTTCGCCTGTGCGGCGATGGATGAAAAGAATGTCGGCGTCGCCCGTGCTGCTGCGCGGCTCGAAATCCGGCGGCAGGTTGATGCGCTTGAACAGGTCTTCAAAGGAAAGGCCGCTCT
This sequence comes from uncultured Lentisphaerota bacterium, assembly GCA_903912445.1. GTDB lineage: Bacteria > Verrucomicrobiota > Kiritimatiellia > CAIQIC01 > CAIQIC01 > DP16D-bin41. Next base: position 20,987 of record CAIWHP010000262.1, on the reverse strand, counting down.
GCACTTTTCCATTCCAGAGTTCCTCCGCGAGTTTGCGCAGCGCGGCGTCGCCCGCGCCGAGGTCGCACATGCTCGGCGACTGCTGAGGCCGCGGGCCGAGCACCGTTGCGCCCGCCGCCGCCAACTCGCCAACCTTCTTCAGCACGGCCGGCCGCATCGTCGGAAGGTTCGCCAGCAGGAGCACGCGATATACCGCGCCGCACTCGAGCACGATCCGCCCGTTCACCACGCGCGCGCCCAGCAGCGACTGCACGTCGCAGCCGTCGAAGTCGTAGCCCGCCGGCAGCACCGGATGCAACTCATCGCGCCACGCGATGCGGTTGGGCACGTCCTCACCGATGAACCACAGCACGTCGGCGGCCGGCTGGCCCTCGCGCAGCATTTGATTGCAGCGCGTCAGGTAGTCCAGCCACGGCCGCGCGACTTCCCACCACGTGTTGCCGCGGTTGAAGTTCAGGCCCCACGACGCGAAGGTGAAACCCGGCCCGCTGGCCTTGTAGGGTTGGTGCGCATAGGTGTGGAAGACGAACTGGTTGACACCGGCGCAGAACGCGCGGTCGCCCTCGGCCTTGAGCATGAACGGATGGGTCTGCCAGCCCGCCGCCAGTCCGCCCGCCGTATAGGACTCGGCGGCGACGATGCGCTTGCCGGTGGTGTGCGCGATGGAGGACGAGAGCTTGCAGTCCACGCGCACGCCCTGCCCCGGCCCTTGGTCAATCCAGAACTCGCCCATCGGCACATCCGGATAACGGGCGTTCGCCGCGTCATAGTGATAGGTCTGCCGGCCGGTCGGTTCGGAAACATAGGTGATGCCCTTCTCGTGGGCGAACTGGGTGACGACCGTGTAATAATTTTCCGCGAACTGGTCGGAGAGGAAACGCCGCCAGTCCCACAGCGCGCGCTCGGTCGCGTCGGCGCTGTCCACGATCCAACCGTCGGTCAACGCGGGCGCGAAGGCGAGCAGGTCGTAGCCCAGCTTTTGCTGGAAGCGCTGCTCGAAGCCCGCCGTCCAGTTCTGGATGCCGCACTCCCAGCTATCAATCTCCATCGCCTTGAACGTCTTGCCCGCCAGCGACCCGGCGCGTTCGAGCAGTTTGCCGGCGTACTGGTCGAGATGGAACCGCACGATCTTGGGATCCAGCTTGTCGCACTCCAGGCCGCGGCCTTCGGGGGTCGCCGGCGCAACGTAGTGGCCGTTGCTGCTGTAGCCAAGGCGCACGATGCGCCAGCGCCCGGGCGGCACGGCCCACTGCAAGCGGCCGTCGTGTGTCATCTGCGCGGAAATATTTTTTACCGCATCGCGCGCGACGACCAGTTCCGCCGGCAACGCGCGGTTACGGTCGGGACCCGGATAGGCATCGTGATGCCGCCGCTCCGCGCCGTGGCCGCGGCTGCGCAGATACGCCGCCTTGGACTCGGCGAAATGCACCCGTGCCGCGTCGCTCAGCTCGATCTCGCCGAGGCTGAACGGCCACGGGTTCTTGAACGTCAGCCGGAAAACCTTGCCGGTCGCTTCGTCGCACGCGGCGGTGACCTTCCCGCCGCCGATCATGTCCCAGTTCACCGTGAATGCGCCGACCTTGCGAAACGTCTGCCCGTCGGCGGAGACTTCCATCTGGATGGCGAAATCTTCTTCCCACTTGTGCAGCGTGGAGTTGTGGCAGATCACCGAGCGCACCGTTTGCGGTTCGGCAAAGGTGAAATCGATCACGTTCCTATCCGCCGGGAGCGGGAACTCGACCTTCGTCTGCGGGTTGCCATCCACGAGTTTGGCAAGTTCCGCCGGTTTCAGTGAACCGGAAAGCGTGGCGCCTTTCAGCATCCCACCCTTGGGCAGCGGATACGCGACCACGGCGACGTCGCGATAGAAATCCTCCTTGGACTCCGGCGTCTCCAGCTTGCCATCGAACTTGGCGGGACCGACCACCTCATGGGTGGTCCACCTCAGTTCCTTCATCGAGGTTTCCGGCTTGATCCACGGGCCGCCGCTCTGCGAGAAACCGTCGCAGTTATGGATGCCAAAGACCAGACCGAGCCGCTGCGCCTCCTTCACCGTGTGATCCATCATCGCGAGCCACTCCGGCTGCATGAACTTCACGCCGCCCTCGGGCATCCCGACACCGCAGTTGAACATGTAGCAGCCGCCGAGGCCCGCGCGTTTCATGGACTCAAGATCGGCGGTGATCCCCTCGCGCGTAACCGTGCCATTCAACCAGTGCCACCAGGTCAGCGGTTTCGCCTCGTCGGGCGGCTTGGCGAACCCGCCCGCCAGATCGCCGCCCCGCGCCACCGTGACGACCAACTGCAACAACACTATCCAGTTCCAGATTTTCATCTTCAGTTTCCCTTCGCAAATTTCAAAGCCACCCAGCGCTCCCTACCCCACCCATCATCAGTCCCTGTGTTTTTCCAAGCCTTGGAGAACACCCACAGGGCAACGCTTCACCCGCTCTCCCCCTACTGCTTGCCCGCCTTGTTCTTTTCTTCGTACCCTTGCCCTGCTTCGCATCGTCGTTGTTCAGCGTAGGCATCGGCGCATGCAACTTCTGCGTCAGCTCCGGCTTCTCCTTGGCGATAGTCTTCGGCTCACCGATATCGTTGCACAGCCGCGGCACCCGGCTTTCGCCGTCGAGCAGGCACCGGGCCGGTCGCGGCGTGTCAGCGAGGCCCGGCAGCGCATGAGGAACAAACCTTTCTTCATGGTTTTCCTTTTTGTTCGCTTCCGACCAGCTGCGCTTGCAGCTCGAAATATTTCGCCGCCATCCGCTCACCGATGATGTTGGCAGAGGCCGCATTATAATGCACGCCATCGCCGATGTGCCCCTGGAGATCACGGGCATCCACGCAGGCGGTATGCGCCCGCTGCTTTGGCAACACGAACAAGGCCTCGTTGATGAGCGACTTGCCGGATGGGCCTGCCTTGGCCGGCGCACGAAACTCGCCGATGGTCGCGGCGACGAACGGCAGCTCCGGCACGGCGAGGTCGGCGCGCAGGGCGTCAATCATGCGCGCGAGCCGCGCCTGATAGGTGGGCTGCAATTCGGGCGTCGCGTCGGCTTCGCCCTGTAACCAGAGCGCGCCCTTGAGCGCGACCGGCACGGAGGACTTCGTCGCAAGCGCGAGCCGTGCGCGGCGCAGGGCTTCTACATAGAGCCTGCCGCCTTTCATCCAGAGATTCAGCTTGCTGCCGCCGACGGCGCAGGGCACGAGGCCGACCATGATTTTCGGCTCGCGCACGAGCAGCGCCTGCGCAAACGCGAGGCCGGGACCGACGCCCTCGTTGCCGCCACCCTTCAGCGTCACAGGATCGCCGGCGTGGTGCAGCGGATGCCGCGCGAGAAACCACTGATCCGTTTTGAAGTGCAGCATGGCAATACGCGGGTCCGGCGTCTGCGTCGCGGGCACTTCGCCGCGGCCCTTCATGTTCGACTGACCGATCAATAGGAACAGCTCGATGCGCTCCACGCCCGCCGGCGGCTTGGCGAAAGCCACTGGCTTCAGCGCCTCGGCCGCGCACGCGGACGCGCCCAGCAGGCAAACAGCACACATGATGGAAGAAATGGTTTTCATAGGGCCTCACGTTTTCTGCGGATGCAACCGGCGCATGACCGCGCCCAACCGGGCGCGCGCGGCCCTGGATGCCGGCGTGTCGCTCTCCGGTGCGATCAACTTTTCCTCATAGGGCGCGTTGCTGATGTCATAGAGGTTGCCGGTTTCGCGCAGCTTCCACTTGGCGTCGCGGACAAAACACCAATTCATGAAAAGCGTATGCACCCACTCGCGCGGCCGTCCTGGCTCGCCGCGCAGTTGCGGCGCGAAGCTGACGCCGTCGATTTTTTCCAGCGCCTGCGCGCCCGCCACTTCGAGGCAGGTCGGCGTGATATCGGAGAAATCCACCAGCCCCTCGTAGCTTGCGCCCGCGCGGATCACACCCGGCCAGTTCGCCAGCAGCGGTACGCGCGAGCCGGTGTCGAGCAGCGAGCCCTTGCCGCCGCGGACTTCGCGGCCGTCGCGCATTTCGGTGACCACCCCGCACGTGCCGTTGTCGCCGGAGAACATGACTAGCGTGTTCTTGCGCAGGCCCAGCTCGTCGAGTTTCCTCACCATTTCGCCCACCTGCTGATCGAGGTACTGCACGAGACAGGGGAAATTCTTTTGATTGCCCGCCCTGCCCTTCGCCGGCGCCATATCGGGATTCAGCGGCGTCGGCAGCAGCGGATCGTGCGGAATCGGCGAGGCATAATAGAGGAAGAACGGCGCAGCCTGACCCTTGCGGCTCGCGAGGAAGCGCAGCGCCCACTCCTGCATCAGCTCCGGCGTATACTCGCCCGCCTGCGGCTTGCCATAGCGTTCGAGATGCGCGCCACCGAGAATACACTGGTGATCGAACCCGCACTCGCGCGGATGCGGATAGTCCGTGTCCACCGTCGCGCTCTTCGGAATTTCCTGCATGGACACCGGCGGGCCCAGATGCCACTTTCCGACGACGGCGGTGACATAGCCTGCGGCCTTCAGCTGCATCGCCACCGTCGGATGCGCCTTGGCGTCCAGGCTCTGCGTCGCGTTGTTGCGCCCAGCGATGTCGTGGAAGCCCGTGCGGAAATTATATTTACCGGTGAGCACCTCCGAGCGCGCCGGCGAGCAGACGGGACAGGCAAAGCAATACTTGAACAGCATCCCGCTCTTGGCGAGCGCATCGAGATGCGGCGTCTTCACCGGTCCGAGCCCCTTGTAGTTCACGCCACCGTAGCAGCCCAGCGCCTCGAACCCGAGATCGTCGGCGAGGATGAAGACGATGTTGGGCCGCTTTGCCGACTTGTTTTCCAAGGATTGCCTGTCCTGAGCGGAGTCGAAGGGGAAAGTGGCAGGTGCTGTTTTTCCAAGCCTTGGAAAAAGTGACGCCCCGACCGCTCCGAGTCCCGTCAGCTTCAGAAAATCCCTGCGCAGGATCATGGCGTGGGCTCCTTGCCAAACACGGCGATTTCCGCAAACCCGGAGTTATGGGTTTTCGCTCCGACCTTGGTGATGGTGACTTCCATCCACGTGATGTTCTTCGCGGCGAAGTTCAGCTTGCATGGCGTCGCGCCATCGTTGGGCAACTCGCCCACCGTCTCATTGGAGCCATCGCTGAAATTAATTTTGGCGGCGACCACGTGGTCGGCAGGATTCGGCCGATCAAACAGCCACACGCATCCGGCCGTCACCGGTTTGTCCCATGTCAACTTCACCTTCGCGCCCACCGTTTCGCGGTTGCTCGCCCATTCGGCGGCGAGATTTTCGGGAAAGCCTTCCACGACGCCATCCGCAACCGCCTGCGGCGTGTAGCCCTTCGCTGAGGTGGAGGCGGTCACCTTCGCTTGTCGCGCGAGATTCAACGTGCCTTTTAATATTTCCGCCTGCGCGGCGACGGCGCGGATCGCCTTCATGTCCGGGAACGCCACGCGCCGCAGCAGGCTCGCGCCCATCGGCACCAGTTCCACCGACTCGCTCTGGCCGGACTTGATGTTGATTAGATTCCCCTTCAGCCGCACCGGCGAAGTGGTCCACGGATTACCTTGCGCGGCGGTACGCGTGAACCCAAAGGCCCCGCCCTGCTCTTCCAGTGCGTAATTCCACTGCGAGCCGGTCAGCGGTGTGAGTTCAAAATCGCCGAAGCTGGCGACGGGATAGGTCTTGATCTGCTTGCTTTCGGCGGCCAGCGGCAGCGCGTAGACCAGCGGGCCGCGCTGCAAATAGCTTTCGCCGTTCGCCATCGTCTTGCGCTCGATCTCCGGCTGGAACGATAGCGTGATGCGGTCGCCCGCGTTCCACTCTTTGGTGACCACGCGCCAGCCGGCGGTTTCGATCACGCTCGCGCCGGGCGCGACGATCTTCATGCCGCCCGCCCAGCCGGGCACGCGCAGGCGGATGGAGCACATGAGCGGTTTCTCCGGCGTGACGAGCATCCGCACCTCGTCCTCGAACGGATAGCTGGTCTCGGTTTGAATGCGCACGTTCACGCCGTTGATCTTGGTCATGAGATCATTCGGTGCGTAGCTCACCGCCACGAGGCCGTCGCCCGCCGCAGTCTTCATCCACAGCTCGTTTACGAAGTAAGGGAAGAACTTCAGCGCCGTCACCGGGCAGCAGACCGCGACATCCTCGTGCGTCGGCGAAAGTTTCCCGCGCCGGTGGACATCCTTAACCGCGGCCGAGAACTGGTTATCCACGGTGCAATACTGGATCGCCCGGCCATCGCGTTGCCGCGCACCCTCGGCGGCGTTGAACGCGAGCACCTCAATCCAGTCGCCGAGCGATGCGCGGCCGGCTTTTTCGACGCCGGACTGGAGGCTGTGGAGCAGCTCCAGCATCGTGCAGTATTCGCAGCCGATATACGGGCTGCCGGGACGCTGACCCACGCCTTCGTCGCTGATACACGCGCCGCCGGCCGAAAGATGCCGCGCCGTTTTCGGAAAAATGTTTTCCGCCGCCACACGGTATTTCTCGTCTCCGGTCGCATAGCGCACGAAGAGCGGCACACGCAGGTGTTCCATCACATGCGCGCCGTGGCCGGCGAAAAGCTGGCTCATGTCCGACAGCCGGCGCACCTGGATATCGAATTCGCGCAGATCAACCAGCTCGCTGTAGCCGTCATAAAGGAACTGCGCAAAGACGACGTAACTCTTGTCGCCGGTGAGCCGGTAGAGCCACTCGCAGATATCCACGAACATGAGGTCGTGGCCCGGCCCACCGCCGCCGCCCACACTGCCCTCTTTCCAATACGGCCGGGCTGGGCTGTACTGCGAAAGCATCAGTTTCGCCGCGCGCCCGACGGCGTCGAGCACATCGCGCCGACCGGTCAGCTCGTGGTAGGCGAGCAGCCCGCGGAACAGACAGGTCTGCGACCACAGTTCGCCGTTCTTCGCGGTCACCGGCGACTCGAAGCGCAGCGCCTTTGGATAGGTGCCCAGGTAGCCTCGGGTTCCTGCATCGCGAGGATACGCGCGACCAGCTCATCCACCTGACGTATGGCCACGGCGTCGCCAGAGAGATACGCCGTGCGGATCAGACCATCGAGCCAGTTGCCCGTGGTCTCGCCGTTCCACCAGACCTCACCGAGCTTCGGCTTGACCAGTCCTGTTTTCGTGGCGACATCGAAGACTGTCAGCTCGATGCGCTCGGTCAACTGCTCCAGCACGCGCCCGTAACCATTGGTCGCGTCCATGAGGATCTGGTCGAGCAGCCAACCGCGCGGCTGCACCTCGCCAATGCGCAGGAATTGGAACTCCTGACGCGGTGCTTCGGCCGAGACCATTCGACCGGTACTGATGAGCACCATCGCGCAGAGGATGGCGTCAAAGCACAGTCTTTGTTTTGCTTTCATAGTTTCCTCACCCCTGCCCGGGTTCAGCTTGTCGAGCACGGCTAGCAACCGCGCGCGCCGCCGCCAGCGTCAGAAAGTCACGTCGTGTATTCGTCTTCCCTGCCATTATAAAGCCTGTTGTTCAAGCACCGGTGACTGCAAAAGGCCAAACGGAATCATGTAGTAATCGTCGCGCCACGCCTTGGCATGGCCGCCGAGGCGCGCGTCAAACCAATCGGCCTCGCCCGGCTCGTGGTTGGGCCAACCATTATTGGCGCGGAAAACCGCCGGGCCCACCGCCGTATGCTCGCCGCCCTTGTGATGGTGAGGCCCCATCAGGTTGCGCAGGCTGTTGGTGAGCGAGATGCGCACCGTGTTCTTGCCCGGTTTGAGCGCGGCGGTCACGTCGGTTTCCCACGGGCTGGCCACGATCGGCGGACAGGTTTTCCCGTTGACCGTCACCTTGAGCACCACGGCCTCGAAGGCGGGGAAGGTGAGCAGATATTTCCGGCCCGCCTCGACCGTATTCAGTTCGAACGTGCTGTCGAGCTGGAATTCACCCGCATAGAAGGGATAGCCCTGCGGCACAAGATCACCGCTGAAGCTGTGGGTCTCCTGCGTGAGGGCGAAGCGCTTGAAACTGTGGATCGGCTTGGGCCCCAGCACACCTTCCCGGTTGCGATAGGTCGTGGTCAGCGGCTTATCGGCGATCACGGGTTTCACGGCGAAGTCGCCGACCAGATAGATGCTCTCGATCTCCGTGCCATAGCGAATGCGCGCATTCAAGCTCGCCGGGATGGCGGATACGTAGTTCAGCGAGAGGATGATCTCATTGCGCCCGGCTTTGAGCAGGCTGCTGATCGGCTGGGCGCGGAAGGTGAAGCAGGTATAGAAATCCTTGCTGTTGAACACCACCGGGTGGCCATTGACGGTGATCGCCGTGTACATCTCCGGTTGCTCGACCACAAGTTTGCAGGCGGCGGGCACGTCGGTGATTTCGGCCTCGAACTTGAGTTTGAGCTCGCCCTTATAAGGGGTGTTCTTCGCAAACCGGTCATAGATGGCGAGCACCGGCTCCGGCGCGCTCCACGTCGCGCCGCCATCCTTGGAGTAGCGGGCATAGTCGAGGGTGAGGGCGTTCGGGTCCACGCGCTTGCCTTGCCACGGACCCTCGAGCTTCAGGACCTCACGCCGTGCACCGGACTGCGCGTAGCTGCCGTCGCATTGCGCTTGGGAGGAGACCGGGCCGAGGGTGACGATCCAGGTCTGCGCAGGCGCGAAGTCGAGAGCGTAGGCGCCGTCGGCTTCGGGTTTCAGCCGCAGACACTGGCCATTGACTGGATTCCAGAGCGCAACAGCGGCGGTGCGGTCGCCGATCCGAAGCATCAGCGCACGGTTTTCGCGCCGGGACGTGTTCGAAAGTTGCAGCGTCGTGCCGTTTTCGACCGTGCGCAGATGCGTCCAGACCTCTTCGTTCTTTGCACCGGAGAGCGTAAAGGCCGGTGGCACTTTCCTGTTCAACACGTCGAGCCAGCCGTCGCCCTTCACCAGCGACGCATAGCTCTTGAGCGCCGCCAGCTCAGCGGCGTTTTCGGCGCCATCCACGAGCGTGGGATACTCCTCGGCAACCAAGACGACACCACCTTGCGCGGCAAAAGCTTTGAGGCGCGCAAGTGTCGAGGCGCGGATGGTCAGCAACTGCGGCACCACCACGATACGATAGGCCATCTTGCCGATTTCGAAACGCCCATTCTTGGCGACACCGATTTCGGAAATGATCTGTTCATCGCCCAGATCGAAATTGCGGTGGGTACGCATGAGGGTGCCGAGCAGTTGGGCCAAGGCCGCGTCGCGTTTGCTGGAAAGCTTCTGGGCCTCCTCGATGTAGTCCGATTCGATGGGGCTAAGCACACAGATTTCAGGCGTGGATTGCCCCGCGGTCGCGAAATAGCACAGCCGCGCCGAGTAATCCTCGAAGCTCTTGTTGTAGCGCCAATAGGGCTGTTGATAGCTGATGGTCGGCGGATAGTCGCGTTTGCGCTCGCCCTTCATACTGTAGAGGGACAGGTGCGGGCACATGAAGTTTATGCCCATCAACGTATGCCAACTCGTGATCCACATGCGGTCCTCGAAGGTCATATTGTGGCCGCTGATGCCGAAGAGCTCGCTCAAGCGGCGCGTCCGCCCGTATTGGTTGGCGACGGAGGTCATAACTTTGCCGCAGTGGATCGTGTTGTAGTGCAGGCCGAGCGCGTCAATGCCCGGCATCTGCATGTGGCGCAACTGCTGCATGAGGTTGCCCTCGTTCCGCATGTTGATCACGGGCGCGTCCTCGCCGTTATAGTGGCCGGTCCAGACGAACCGGTTGGTGGCACAATAGTCACCGATCTGTTTGCTGAAGGCTTGTTCGAAGCAGGCGGCGACCGTCCGATAGTAATCCAGCCGCACCTTGCGCCACTCACCAACTTCGGCAAAGAGCGACGGCAGGTTGGGAGCAAGGTCATAACCCGTGCGCGCCTTGAAGGCCGCGGGGATGACCGGCGAGAAACTGACGGCCCCCTGATGGTCAATTTTCGGGCGCGGGCTGATCTGCGGTTCGTCGGTGAAAATGCCGAGCACATGCGGCTGGCCGGCGAACTTTTGCACGTAGGGCACATAACTGCAATCAATGAACGCCTTGACCATGTCGGGATTCATCAAGTCCACCCAGGAAGTGCCGTTGAACCACGCATCACCCAAGGGATTCACGTGGCAGACGTACTTATGGGCTGCATCCTCGAACAGCACCGTGTCCGGCACTTTGATGGTTTGGTCTTTCTTCACACGCAGGAGCGAGCGCGCCTGAAAGGCCGGGTTCTTGAGCGGCACGATACCGCCCGCAAAACCGCTGGGCCATTTGTCCTCGTCGTAGAACCAGGCATCAATACCGAGTTCCTGAGAGCTCTTCACACCTGCGGCCATGACGTTGAACCACGTTTCGCTCAAGTACTCGGTGAGCAGGCCGATGCGGCTGTGCAGGAACGTGCCGCCAAACCCACCTTCTTTGAACAGGTGGAGTTGTCGATCCACCTCGGCCGGGTTGAGGTCATCGTTCAGCGAATAGAAAGGCACCGAGCGATAGGTGTTGGCGGGCGTCCGGAAGGCGGCCTGTTCAAAATGATCGACCCCTCCTTGGAACGCTTCTGGTGTTGAAGCTTCCCCTGAGGTCTGCCTGGCGTCCTGCGCCAAGAAAGCGCACCCTGTCAAACCGACAAGCAAACCGGTTCCCAGTATTTTTTTCAGCATCATGTTTTTCTCTCTTTCGTCAGGGCCGAAGCGGCAAGACGGGTCCGCGCTGCCCATCGGCTGTCATTTCAGTTTTCAGTGCGTCGGCCAAGCGTGCAACACCTGGCCCGCGGCGTCGAGCAGTTTGAGTTCCTTGATGCGCACCGCGCCAGGGGCGGAACAGGGATCGAGCCGCAGCGCGTGCAACTTATCCGCCGTGCCTATCTTCAGGGTAATCTGCTGCCACTGGTCATCGTGGCGCACGTCGAACGCCTGCTGCTTCCCCTGGGTCAGCTTGAGCTTGGGATCGGTGGTCCAGAAGATTTCGCCGCTGCCTCCAGCCTGGCTCTTCACACTGAAAGTCAGTTGATAGGGACCGTTCGCCTTGATATCGGGCAGCGCATCGAAAGCCAGCCCGGAATCATTGCCGCTGCACGCGAGTACGAGTTCGCCGCCCTCGATGGTCAGCTTGGTATCCACCCGGGCACGGATGCCGCTGCCAGTACTACGCGGAGCATCCGCCTTCGCCTCGGTTCTCTTGGCGCGCTTCTTCTGCTTCGCCGCATCGTGGCGCGCGGAACTGGCGTCGAGCGCTGCGTAGTCGGTCCATTGTCCATGCTTGTGCGGCAGCGCGGGTGTCTTGGCCACCGGGCTGTACTCCTTGGCCGGCGCGTGGAGCACGTTCTTCGCCATCTCGGTCCATTGCTGCACCATCCTCTGCACTATGGCCGGATGCTGCGCGGCGACGTTGTGCAACTCGGTGCGATCCTGCGCGAGGTTATAGAGTTCCCATGGCTCGCTCTGAAAACTGACCAGTTTCCAGTCACCATCGCGCAGGCCGCGGTCGCTGCTGAACAGCAGATGGATCGGCGGACGCGAAGTGACAGACTGGCCGTCGAAAATTGGCTTGAGCGAGATGCCGGCAAGCGGCGAGGGTTCGCGGCCCGGCCACGTCGCGGGAATTTTCGCGCCGCTGATCTCCGCGAGCGTCGGCAGCACATCCACCAAATGCGCGGGCGAGTCCACGAGCGCGCCGGGTTTGGTCTTCAGCCCGGCGGGCCAATGGAAAATCGCCGGCGTCGCGATGCCGCCCTCGAACTGGTTCTGCTTGTAGTAGCGGAACGGCGCATTGCGCGCCCATGCCCAGCCGGTGCTGTCGCTCCACGACGAGTTGGGATCATAGGGCTCCAACTCCCGCCCAACCGTGCGGCGGTCGTAGGGACACGCGCCGTTGTCGGAGAGGAAGATGACCAGCGTGTTCTCGAACTCGCCGTGCTTTTGCAGATCGGCGAAGAGCCGGCCCAGTTCCTGGTCCACGCGATCGATCAACCCCGCGTAGGCCGCCATGCGCCGCGCCTCCCACGCACGCAGCTCCGGCGTCAGCGCGTCCCACGCCGGGATGTGCTCCGGCCGCGGGCTCGGCTCGACGCCCGCGCCGAACAGGCCCAACTCCTTCTGCTTCGCCACGCGCGCGGCGCGCATCACATCCCAGCCGGCGTCATACTTGCCCAGATATTTCCTGTAGTCGGCCTCCAGCGGCTGGAGCGCGCCGTGCGGCGCGTTGAAAGCGATGTAGAGGAACCACGGCTGTTTTGTCGCGCGCGCGTCGTTCAGAAACTTCAGCGCAAAATCCACATTGGCCACGGTGGTATAGAAACCCTTGTCCGGCACGCTCCACGAATGGCCGTTGAGGCGAAAAGTGTTGTCGCCTTTGTAATAGCTCGTCGCGCCGGAGAGATGACCAAAGTAGCGCTGGAACCCAAAGTCGGTCGGCTGCTGGTCCAGATGCCACTTGCCCGTCATCGCCGTGAAGTAGCCCGCGCCACCGAGCACCTCCGGCACCGTCACCGCACCATGCAACGTCGTGTTGCCCGCCTGCCGGCACCAGCGGCCCGCCATCAAACTGACGCGCGACGAGTGGCACTTCGCCGTGTTGTAGAACTGAGTGAAGCGCACGCCCTCCTTGGCCAGCTTGTCGAGATTCGGCGTCGCAATCTCGGAGCCATAGCAGCCGATGTCCGAGAAGCCGAGGTCATCGGTCAGGATGACGACAATGTTGGGCTGCTTCTTTTCCAGGGATTGGCTGCCAAGGGCAGCCTGTCTCGCTCCGTTCGGCTGGAAACCGGAACCCTGACTTTTTCCAAGCATTGGAAAAAGCAAGGCGACGGCCGCGACAAGAATGGCCAGTCTCAGAGAATCAGATCGCAGGTTACTCATGGTTGCGCTTCTTCGTGTGTGCTGTGTTGATGCTCGCATGGTTATTCCGCCTCGGCGCGCGGGCTGGCCCACCACTTGGCGGCATCATATTTGGGATTCTTCGTCGGAAATTTTGCGCCTGTGTCCTTCCACCATGCCTCCAGTAGGACCTGAAGTTCTTTCGCCTTTGCCGGCTGGACAGCCGCGAGGTCATGCGTCTCGGAGGGATCTTCCTTGAGGTTATACAGTTCGGTGCGCGGACCGGGCACCAGCTTCCCGAAGGGGACGTTCCTGTCCGGTGGTGTCTGGCCGGTCACATCCAGAAAATCGCCGAAGTAGTGGATCAGCTTCCAGCCATCCTGCAACACAAAGCTGCATGGCGTCCGGCCATAGTTGGCCGTGTAACTGGGCACATGCCAGAAAAGCGCGGTGCGCTTGAGCACGCCGGATTGCTCCAGCAACGGGCGCAGACTTTCGCCATCGAGCTTGTGGCCGGCGGGCGCCGCGCCGCCCGCCAAGGCGGCGAACGTCGGATACCAATCCACGGGGTGCGTGGGCGTGTCGCACGTGCTCCCGGCCTGCACATGCCCCGGCCAGCGCACCACCAGCGGCACGCTGATGCCGCCTTCGTAGGACGCGCCCTTGGCCATCCGCTTCGGCGACATGTTGGCCACCCGATTCATCCCGCCATTGTCGCTGCTGAAGATGACGACCGTGTTGGTCGCGAGGCCGAGCTCGTCCAATTTCGCCAGCAAGCGGCCCACGCCGGTGTCCAGGTGTTCGATCATCGCGTAGTAATCGGCGGTGGGTATTTCGCTGAACCTGCCGACCGGCGTGCTGCTCTTCTTGAACCCCTTGGCCACATATTTCTCGACGAGCGCCCGCGGCGCCTGCAGCGGCGCGTGCGGCGAGTAGTGCGCGACGAAGGCGAAAAACGGGTGGTGCTTGTGCTGCGCGATGAAGTCCAGCATGTCGTTGGTGATGGCATCCACGGATTTGTCCGGCTCCGCGTTTTTGATCTTCAGGCAATCGCCCACGAAGTCGAAGCCATAGGCGTCAAAGTAGCCGGGGCGTTTTTTCAAGGGCGCGGCGAAGGCGTTGTTGGCCACATGCCACTTGCCGCTCAAGCCGGTGGCGTAGCCGGCCTTGCGCAGCATCACCGCGAGGTTGCCGGTCTGCGGCGGGAGTTCGCTCATCGGCGCCGGTACGAGCGGCGCAAACAGCGGATCTTTTTCGCCGATGACTTTATGGACGCCCGTCCGCGCGCCCCACTGGCCGCTCAAGAACGCGGCGCGCGTGGGCGAGCATTGCGGCTCCGCGTAGGCGCGGGTGAAGCGCATGCCCTGCGCCGCCAGACGATCGATGTTCGGCGTGTCGACAGCCTTGTTCCCCTGACACCCCAGCCCGTTCCACCCGAGATCGTCGGCGAGGATGAACACGATGTTCGGCCTGCCCTGAGCGGAGTCGAGGGGCCGGGACTTTTCCAAGGCTTGAAAACCGGAACCCTCGCTTTTTCCAAGCATTGGAAAAAGCAAGCTGCCGGCGAGCAGGAAAACGGGAAAACTTTTCCAAGCCTTGGAGAAGAATCGCTCTGTTTTTCCAAGCCTTGGAAAAGTGCGTTGCGGCTGCCGGATTGCTGTCTTCACGGATGCTCCTTCCCGTCTTGCGTCACAATGCTCACGCTGCCGGCCTCGTGGCACAGGGTCAGCAGGCTGGTTGCCGGATCAAAAAACCAGCCGCGCTGGTCCTCTGCCGGCGGTTTGCCAAGGGCGCGCAGTTTTTCCATGCCGAGCGTGACCGCTTGCGGGGTGCAGCCGAGCTTGGCCCGGACCTGCGCCGCGAGCGGCGCGATGTAGCGAACGGAGCCGGGCGCATACGACACGTCGCGCAGCCCGACCGAAGCATCGAGGATGTGATCCTGTCCGTCCGGCGCCAAAGCGGGGAAGACACCCATGGCGTCGAGCAGGTGATAGACGGCATAGAGATGCTGGGAAAACCAGATGCGGTCGGCATTGGTTTGGGATGTCTTCTTTTGGGTGTCATAGAAGAAGGTCCGGAAGATGCCCGTCCCGGTCTGCATATAGATCACGCCATGCAGGGTGGAGAGCGCGCGACGTTTGAGCGCCTCGTCCTGCGTAACGCGACAGAGGTGGGCGAGGGCCGCGCCATAACGCGCCGTGTGCCCAGACATGATGTGCTCGAAGCCGCTCTGCTCGGCCACGGCCGGGGCCGGCGCCGCCCCATGGCCCTCGGTGTGCACCAGCTTGGCTTCCATCTGCTTGAGGACCCGCTGTCCCATCGCGAGATATTCCGGATGGGTCGCCGCATGGCGGAATAAAAAATCGGCCGTGAGCGTCATCGGTTCCGCGGAAAGATGGGTGCCCTGCGTAAGCCCGACATCCTCGTGGTAGGTGCTCCACACAGCCCGTTCGACATTCCGGGCAATCATATAGGCCAGCGCCTTGTCGCGGGCCTGGCCATAGACGGCCTTGTTTTCGTGCCGCAGCATCCGCCCGAAAAATTCGACGAAGTTCACCGGGGCGCCGCCGCGATCCTGGCGGATAGCGCCATTTTCCGGCACGACACGGAACGGCCAGCTGCCGTCCTCGCGCTGACGTGCCACCAGCGCCCCGGCGACCTTGCGCGCAGCTTCCAAATACCGCGCCTCACCGGTGCCTTCATACAGCAGCAGGTAACTCGCGCCCATGAAGGCGGCCTTGTCAGGCTGGATGCAGTCCTTGTCCTTATGGCCCGCGGGCCTGCCTTTCTCGAACGTCGCGTAGGCCAGGTCGGGATACAGTGTGCCGGCCGGAGTGGAGTGGGCAATGTTCCAATCGGCCAGGTCGCGCGCGCGTAAGAGCCACTCGCGGTCGCCGGTATAGGTGTAATAGCTCAGAAAGGTCCGGATGAAGTAGCCATGCAACCGGCCCGGATAGATGATGTTCCGGGTCGAGCGGGTTCCATCCACACTCATGAACGCATCCGTGAAATAGGCGGCCAATTCGCCCTCAATACGTCCGGGCACATAACCACCATCCGCCATCTTCAGAAAGTTCATCGCATTGCTGACCGCCACGGCAATGGGTCGGAGCGGTTGAGCCACGCCGTCTTTGACTTTTTGCGAAGCAGCCACCGGGATGGACGCCGCCGGCACCAGCGGAAAGACCGTCAACCGCAGACACGTGCAACCCAGGGGCACAAGGGTGATCGTCTCTTTCGCGCCGAGCTTCATCGTCGCAGGGTCGGGCAGGTCGGGGGTGAGCGCCTGCCCGGGCTTGAGTTCCACGCGGTCCTTGATGGATTCGGTGATCAGGTTCCAGTTTGCGACCCGGCGGGCGGGGACCTTCAGCTCCACCGGCGCGGGGCCATCATCCGACCACGGCGTGTCGGTCATCTTTCCGCGCACCACTTCCACCACTTCAGCCGCCTTGCCGGGAGTGCCATCCAGCGCGTAGGCCCACGGGCTCTTCGGGAGCAGCTCCAACTGCGGGAACTCTTTGCCCAGCGGTGCCTCCGCCATCGACATCGTCTTCTTCGGACGTTTGTCCTTTTCCTCAACGGAAAAGACGATTGGATCCATCGGCCGCTTTTCGGCTTCCACGCGCAGGGAATACACGAGCGGCCCGCGTTCGAACGCGATCCCGTTGTCCGGCCATGTCGTTGCTTTCACTTTCATCGGCAGGTGCAGCGTCACCCTGTCGCCGGGCAGGAACTCGCGCTCCAGTTTCGCAAAGCTCGCCGGCTTGGTTTCGATATTCTGCTTTTCGCCGTTGACCCGGATCTCGGCCCCCTCGCACCACCCCGGGATTCGCAACCACAACGGAAAGCGAACCGGCTTCCCGGCTTGCACCTCGAAGGCGATGTCTTCTGAAAACGGAAAAGCGGTCTTCTCGGCAAGGGTGACCAGAACCTGCTCCTTGCCAGCCTTCATCGTGACGTTGCCCGGCCCGTAGAGCGCCGCGACCACGGCGCCGGCGGGCCCCTTCAGCCACATCGTGCCGATATAACTCGGCATGATCCGGTTGACCGTGGCGGCGCAGCACCAGTTGAAGCGGCCGCTATCAAAGGTGAGGTAGAGCCCAGGGAACCCACCGATTTTGGCCGTGTTCTGGGCGACGACCTGGTTGGGGCTGGAGAAATACTGGACCTGCTTGAAGTCCTTGGTCACCGCTCCCGGTCCGGCATTCAGGCAGACCCGCTCGATCCGGTCCGCCCACTTCGCATCGCCCGTGGTCTGCAGGAGGTAGCTGAACGCCCCCGACGAATAGTTGATCGCGCAGGCCTCGTGCAATTCCCAGGAGGCGTTGCCGGCGATATGCTCGCGCGCGCTGGGACAGCCATCCACCAGCAGGCTGCTTTGATCAATGCCCTTGTAGGCAGTTTCAGCCGCCGTCAGGTATTTTTTGTCCCCGGTGGCCTGGTAGAGCGCGGTCATGACCGTGATCATCATGGAGGTTCTGACCCCATGCGCGCCCGCAGTCTTGTTCTTGTAGCTATGGATGTGATCCAGGACCGGCTTCTGATTCAGCTTGTCCACCAACTCGCTGACCAACTGCGCGTCCGCGCATTCCAGCGCCAGATCGAGTATCCGTTTGTCACCCGTATGGAGATACAGCCAGCACAGCGTCTCAATTCCCCAGAACGAGTTCCACTCCAGCGTCCACGGCTTGTCGCCAGCCCGCTTTTTGCTCGCAAGAAAGTGGGCGGTGATGCGCTCCAACATCTTCGGGTCGCGCGTCTCGGCATAATACGGCAGCGCACCGCGCAGAAAGACCGACATCGGATTCGGCCGCTTGATCAACCGCGGGCCGAGCAGCCCGTCCTGATCGGGATGGTTCAACGTCCAGTCGTAGCGCTCCTTCACCTTGGCGAGCAGCGCCGGGTCGTCATACAAAAGGGCGAACCACATCAGGGCCTCGTGCAGTTGCGCCTGTACGCCGAACCGGAGACTTTTGTCCTCAGAAGTGAAGAGGCTTTCGTTCCCCCAGACCACCTCTTCGAAACTGCGGCCCTTCAACTCCTCCACATGACCCGTCAGCCCCGCGTATTGCGTCTCCAGCCATTTGCGCAGCCAGCCCTGCGGCTTGATCGCGGAAAGTGGAGGGGCCGAGAACACGGCATGCTTCTTGGGCAGCGTTACGGATGGGTCTTCGGCGGCTAAAGCAAACAGGGCAACGCTAAGAACCGCCAAACCGTGTGCTGCCATGGTCAGCCTGCCATGCCGTCTCACGGTTCTTTTCTGGCCAAGGAAATACTTCAGGTGCGCATCCATACCATTTTTTCCACCTCGACAAGCATCGCAGAAGCGCTGAAAGATTTTCCCAAGGATTGGAAACAGGAAGCACCGATTTTTCCAAGCCTTGGAAAAACACGCCACCAGCTCTGTTCTCCTGTGATCATTTTATTCCGTCGGCTGCTCCCGCTGCGCGATGCACGGTTTCACATTTTTTCCACGCGGCAATCAGCGGCGTGAGCAGCGGCTCGATGGGCTCCTCGGTCACGGAGATGAAGCCTTCGCGCAGCGTGTGCCGGCCTTTCACGAAAACGTCGGCGGCAGGCTTATCGCCGCGCTTGAGCGCCGCCGCATAGGGTGGACGCAGACCGCGCATATAGCCGCAGTGATGCCAGCCGATGAAATAGGGCAGCGCGAACAGCTTGGTGATTTCGCCGGCGTAATCCTGGCCGAGCTGCTTGTAGTAGTCGGCCGTATCCGCGCCGGGATCTTTCCAGTACGGCGTGAAGGTGGTGTCGCCGTTGAGGATCGGCAGTTGCGACTCGCGATGGAGCAGCGCCAGCGCCTCGCGCTGCTTGTCGAAGAAGCCGTAGTACTGGATGTTGATCACGTCCACGTGCGGCTTCATGACGTGCAGGCTCTGCGTCAGCTCGGCCGGGTGACGCGAGTCCCGGTTCATGTTCAGCTTGTCGCCGAGGATGAGATGGTTCGCATCGTACTTGCGGAGGCCCGCTTTCCGCACCGCGTACCACTGCTGCATGATCTTCAGCAGAAACGCCTGGCTATCTTCCACGGCGCGCGCGGCGTCGCCGAGCTTCGTCCACGCGGTGTTGGCGGCGAGTGCGTCCCAGCCCGTGATCGTCAGCGCATAGGTCGCGCCAGCTTTGTCGGGCGCGGGATAGCGCTCCTTCATCAGCGCCAGCCACGCCTGCTTGCCCTTGGCGGTCGCGGGCAACGACATCAGCGCGAGCACCCACGGATGAAGTTTCTTCCCGGCGGCGGAAAGTTTTTGGAACGCGGCGTCGCCGGCATCGTCGTCCACCGTCCACGGCGGGCCATCGGTGTAGGCATAGCCCAGCACGCGCGGATCGTTGGCGTAGAGCTTCACGACGGCCAGTGCGTTCGCCTCGACCGCGGCGGCAAACTCATCGCCGAAGACATCGAGCGGGTCGCGCTTGAAGGCGCGCGCCAGTTGTGAGCGTGGCATGTTCCAGCCCCACGGGACGTGCAGATCCAACTCGATGACGTAGCAGCCCGCGCCCCCCGACTGGAGGCCCTTCGACAGTGGATTGTGGAAGCCGAGCGTGTTCATGCCCCACGCATCGAGATTCTTCGCCACGCGCTGTCCCCACTTCGTCGCCGCCGGAGTGCCTTCCCGCAAAGTGCCGTCCGCCGCAAATATTTCCGACCCGTACGTCTCCGCAACGAACGCCGCGTTGAGCGGCGTCTGCCAGTAGACCGGCTCCACGTGGTTGATGCCGAGGGAAACGAACGGCTTGCCCTCCGGCGACTTGAACCACCAGACGCCCGCCTCTTTTTCCACAGTGACGAAACCCGCCTGCGCCACGGGCAGCGCGCCCAGCAACAAAACAGCAAGTGCAGTTAGTTTCATTTCCCGGCTCCATTAGATTGATCCACTTTCGCAAGTTCTTCCATCGCGCGGATCGCGGCGAGTTCGCAGTTGAACCACATCGGGCCGGGGTTCTGCATGAGCCACGTCTGGTAGCGGCCCGGCGCCTTCGCATTCGACTGCGCGCGCGTCAGCGTGCCGGCGAGCGCCTTGGCTTTTTCCAGATGCAGCGGATCGCGCGTCGCGTCATAGGCGGCAAGAAAGGTGCGGATGAGCTTCGCTGAACTTGCGCAGACCGGCGCATAGCAGCGGTACTGCTCAAGCACGCACGGCAGCAGCCAGGTCCTGGCCTTCACGCCAGCCTTGCCGTCCGCGTTCTGGTCCTTGGGCGAAACCGTCGGCGGCTTGTCCCAGATGACGAACTGGTCCTCGGAGAACCGCAGCAAGCCGAGCGCGAGCGCCTTCTGCTCCGCAGTCTGCGTGGCCGCCTGGAACAGATGGATGGCGAAATCGCATGCGTCGTGCTTCGTCAGGTTCTGGTAGGGCGGCAGCGGCTTCACGTCCTCGAACTGTCCCTGCCAGTTCCACGTCTCAACAGGATTCTTCTCGATCCACGCGACCGCCTGCGCGCGCATGGCGTCGAAGCGCGTCTCGCCGGTCACCTGCGCCAGCCGGTCTAGGAAACCCACGACGAGCGTCGGGACGAGCACATTGTCCGTCACTGGCTTCCCGTCCTTCGCCGTGACGAACTGGAGCCAGCTGCCTTCCGGCAACTGCCGCTTGGCATAGGTCTCGGCGATATGCACGGCGGCATCGCGATACTTCGCGTCCCTCGTCGCCGCGAAGACGTCGAGGTAGTACTGCCCGGTCTCCGCGCCGCACAGCGTCATGTAGCGGCCCGGCTGCATGTGCCCCTTGAGGCGCTCGCGGTAGCGCGTCGGGTGATAGGTCGGCGGATGGAACGCCCACACCGAGTCCGGCGGCTCGCTCATCGCGAGCAGATAATCCGCCGCGCGCCGCGCCGCCTTGAGCGCCTCGGCCGCATCGGCGGGCGGCGGCGTCTGCGCCGCGTAGGTGGCGAGCACCGAAGCGGCCGCGCCGACAATCTTCGAGGGATAGCGGTAGAGATGGGTTTCCTCGTCCGGCTCGCCGGTGGTGAACCAGCAGCGCAGGCCGGGCGAATGCACGAGCTTGTCCAGCGCGGTGCGCGCACTCTCGCGCCACGACATGGCGGGCGCAGAATATTCCCTGGCGATCACCGCCGCGCGATGGAACGCGCGCGTCTGCGGCTGACCAACCACCCCACCCTGTGCGTCGAGTGCCGTCACGTCCAGTTTCGCCTCGCCCGCGTTCAGCTTGTGCCAGACCGGCGCGAGTGAGGC
>CAIWHP010000261.1 GCA_903912445.1 uncultured Lentisphaerota bacterium | reverse complement strand
GCGGCGTCCGGCCGCAGCCCGAACATCTGCCGGTTCTCGTCGTTCAGCAGCGCGTCCAGCGCGAACGGCGACTGGAAGACCGTGTTCCGCAGCAGGGCTTCCCGGATTGTGCCCGGCGTGGGGCCGGCCGCGGCGTCCAGCTCCGGCCCGCCGCGCGTCAGGGTGCGCAGGGTCAGCCCGCCGCCGGCGAGGTCCACATACGGCAGCGCGGCCTCCGATGGCTCGCCTGCGACGGCGATGGCCACCGCCGTCAGCCCGCTCTGGTCGAACTCGGCCCGGAGCAGCCGGAAGAATTCGCGCTCGTCGGCGGGCGCGCCTTCCGGCAGCCCCTCCAGCAGCACGGCGTCGGCATCCATCGCGCGGACGGCGGCCAGGATCTCGCCAACCTTGGCGTGGCGGAAGGCCTCGTTCGCGAAGCGCTGCGCCTCGAACCGCTGCTGGCGGTTGGCCAGCGGCAGCAGCCTCAGCATGACGTGGAAACCCGCCCGCCGGGCGCGCCCGGACATCAGCGCCGCGTAGGGCGCCGGCGCGCCGAACTCCGCGCCCCAGTTGCGCGTGCAGAACAGCAGCTTGTCCGCGTCCACCACGCGCAGCAGATTCTCCAGCCACTCGTGGTGGATCTCCAGGCTCTGTTTCCAGCCGACGCCCGCCGTGCCCACCGGCTGGCACCACGGGGGTTCGGGGACGACGAGCACGACGCTCTGCAGCCAGGCCGTCGGCCGCTTCTCCGGCGGCACGCAGGGTTGGACGCGCTGCAGATAATCCAGCCGGTGCTGCGCGCCCCAGTTCGCGCCGCCGACATACTGTTTGATCAGCCAGCGCACCGGCGCCGGCTCGGCCGTGGTGGCGCGGAAGGTCAGCCGGCTCTCGCGGCGCGCATCGTCGCGCTCCAGCGCCGCGCGGCAGGCCAGCTTGGGGTCATCGAGCTGCAGCAGCAACCCGCTGGACTTGGCTTGGATCAACACATAGCGCTGCGGCAGCGGCCCGGCCTCGGCATGCAGCGCGGCCGCCTGCGCGAGCGGCACGCGCAAGCCCCAGACCGCCGGACCCGCCAAGGTCAGCGCGGCGGTCGCGTCATCGGCCTTCACGAAGGCGGCCGTCGCCGCCTCCGGGATCGGTGTGCCGGTGCCGAAGCGGATTTCCTCGTCGGTCAGCTTGTTTTTCCAGCGCGCCAGCCAGCCGTCGCGGAATTCCAGCTCCAGCTGGCCCGTCGTGACCACCAGCGGCTCGCCCGCGCCCGCCGCGCCGGCGAGCAAGACCGCAGCAAGCGCCGCCAGTTTCCAAGGCTTGGAAAACCAGCCGGGGATTTTTCCAAGGCTTGGAAAACCAGCAGAGGATTTTTCCAAAGCTTGGAAACTGGCGGCCTTGTTTTTTCCAATCCCTGGAAAAAACACGGAAAATATTTCCAATCCTTGGAAAATGCATACGGAGTCGGCTGGCTTCGACGGGCTCACGGAGCGGCAGTGTAGGTTTGCGCCGCGCAGGGTCAAGATGCAATTGCGCGAAAGGGAGTATTGAAACGCTGTATTTGTGGGCGGAAGCTTGCACGCCCGGGCGCACGAAAATCTTCTGTAGCGGCGACCTGCGGTCGCCGTCGGCGGCCATAGGCCGCCGCTACAGCAGCCACTCAAGCCGGGGCAGAAGCTATCGCGCCGCGGGGTCAAGGGTTACTTGATGAGCAGGGCGCCGGCGGGCGGCAGGTCGAGCGGCAGCGCTTGGCCGTGCCACTCAAGGGTGACGTGTTGCGGCTGGAGCGTCGGGTTGGCCAGCACGACGGCCTCGGTGCCATCAGGCGCGCGGAAGGCGTTGTGTAAGACCGCGGGCAGGGTGCGCTCGGTGTGCGTGTATTTGTCGCCCCGCCGGCTGAGCGCCTGGTAGGTGTGGGTGGCGCAGGTCAACTTGGGCGGGTGCAGCAGCCGGCCGAACTCCAGCCAGGGCCGGCCCTCGCCGTGATAGAGCGCGACCCAGCGCTGCATGAGGCGCGCGTCGGGCGAGTTGGGTGTATGGCGGACGGGCTGGAGGCTGCCGTCCGGCAGGATTTCGTCCAGGCTCACCTCGTCGGCCCACGCCTGGGCGGTGCCGGAGACGTGGATCATGAGGCGCAGCGTTTCGGCGCCGGCGGGCACGGTGCAGTCCGCCGTGGCGTGTGTCCAGCCCGCGCCGGCGACCGGGAACGGCAGGCGTCCGCCGTTGCCCAAACTTTTCAAACCGGGCGCGAGGAAGCCGAAACCGAGCGCGCTCGGCTTGGCCATGTGCCCGGTCTTGAGCCACGCACCGAGGCGGTACTTCTTCCCCACGACCAGCCCGCCGGCGTTCACCGCGACGTTCTGCGAAACCTGCACGACATCGGTCTGGTTGGTGTTTTCCAGGCGGAGGCTGTGGGCGCCGCCATGCTTTTCGAGCGCGTCGCTGTGGGCGGTTCCGGTCCAGTTCTGGCCCTGATAGCCGTGGACCTGGTCCCAGCCCGGCACCGCGTGGCGACTGCCGGCGTGCGGCTCGAGACCACCGTTGACCAACACCGGTTCCGCGAGGTCGCGGCCCGAGGGCACCATGTGCGGCATCTGTCCATCCACGAGGCAGTGGGCCATCATCACCAGGTCGTTCCCGCGCGGGTTGCTTTGGAACGGCGGCAGAAACTCGTGGTAGAGATAGTTGAAGACCGAGGCCCACCCCTGCGACGCTTCGCAGTCGCGGTAGTCCTGGATGCCGACGAGGTGGTTGAACTGCTCGTTCGGTTCCTCGAAGCACACGACGGTGTCGGGCTGGATGTTCTTCATCGCGGCGTACATCGTCTGCAGCTGGCGCGTGAACATTTCGGTCTGCCACACGCCCGGTCCCGGCGGATGCGGATGCGTGCGGTCGAAGCAGGGCGGATAACCGCCGCCAACGACCTGGTCCACCTGGATCATCTCGCAGCCGCGCCTGGCCAGCGGCACGCAGATGTCCTCGTTCCACCAGCGCAGCGTCCATGGATCGCCGCCGCACAGGCAGGTGGTGTCGCCACCCTGGAGCCAGCTCGGCGTACGCAGGTAGAGCTTGCCGTCGCGCGTCTGCACGGCATGCGCGCGGGCCGTCTCGTCGAAGCGCTTGCGGTCGTCCCACGCGAAGCTGCAGTCGGCGCGTTTCTGGTAGGTCAGCGTCCAGTGATAGCCCGACGGCCACGGAAACGCGTGCGCCCCGGCAGCGCGCGCACGGGCCACCAGCTGTGTGAACTGCTCGTCGCTGGGGAACACCGGGAAATAATCCGGCGTCACCCAGTTGCCGACTTTCTCCCAGCCCCAGAACGCCATGATCAGCGGCGCGGCGGGGAAATACTTCTGCCAGTATTCCGCCAGCCAGCGTTCGATGCGCGCCGGCTCCGTGAGCCACTCGCGCGAAAAGCGCACCATCGCCGGCCCGGCTTTCATCCACGCCGGGATGTCGGCGCGCTTGTCGTAGGTGGTGGCGCACCACGGCTGCGTCAGCGCCCACGTCTTATAGAGGTCGGCCGCGTCGCGCCAGTCGGCCGGCGCGCCGCCCGCGCCGGCGAACGTGGTCAGGGCCACGTCGTACTCCTGCGCCAGCGTGCCGCTCGCGAAGCAGGGCCGATACCAGCTGAACTCGACGCCGTTGCCCGTGCGCGTCAGAAGGAGTTGCTTCGGGTAGCCGCGGCCATCGAAGGCGGCGGTGAAAAAGCCGCCGCGCGCCGCGTAGTAGCAGCCGAACTGCGCCGCCATGTTGCCCGGCTGGGCGATGCTGGCGCTGGAGCCGGGTTTCATCATCGCCGGCTGGCGGATGATGCCGCCCTTGGTCGAGCCGAGTACCGCCGCGTTATCGTTCGTGGAACCGCCCAGCGGCGCGCGCAGCGTGACGATGGGAAAGCGCACGGCCTCCAGCACCAGGTCTTCCGGTGTCTGCACGGCGATGCGCCAGCGGACCTGCGGATCGTTCGCCGCCGTCTTCGCGGTACAGGTCACGCGCACCGGCCAGTTCGAGAGGCCGTCGTAGGTCAGCGTGAG
The DNA here is from genome assembly GCA_903912445.1 of uncultured Lentisphaerota bacterium. Taxonomy (GTDB): domain Bacteria; phylum Verrucomicrobiota; class Kiritimatiellia; order CAIQIC01; family CAIQIC01; genus DP16D-bin41. The sequence goes on along the minus strand of CAIWHP010000261.1, from coordinate 25,769 downwards.
CCCCTGCGGCTGCGCATCGGCATGAAAACTTTTCGCGTCGCGGCTGGTCAGGGTGAATTTCTCGCCGGGCGTCGCAGCCTTTTTGGAAAAGGTCAGGGCAAACAGCAGCGGCGTTTGGGGTGTGACGGCCAATTCCTCGCCGCCATGGGCGCGCAGCGAGACGATCGCGCCGCGCTCCGCCTGCCCCAGCGCCACCGTCAGCCGTTCGTTGCGCAGCTCCAGCCGCGCTGGCTCCGCCGCCAGCGCGCCGGCCAGCAACAGGCAGGCGCTGCTCACGGCGGCGGCGCTCTGTTTCCAAGCATGGGCGACGAGCCTGCGCCCGTCCCCGTAAACCGGATGATGGTTCGTCATGTTTGCTCTCCGTGGCACAGCTTCGCAGCAACTTTCCCCAACCTTGGAAGCCCGCGTTCTTTCGTCCCTGCGGGACTTTGTGTTCTTGGCGGACAAATCCCGGCGCTAAAGCACCGGGCTACTTTCGTGGCGTCCTGCTGGGACGCTGGAAGATGGACGCTGCCGACCGGCCGCCTCACACCGGCCTCTTCACTTCGCTGTTCGTTGTTGGATGTTCGGAGTTCGATGTTCGTCCACCCTCGGCCCCCGCCCCTCGTCCCGCCCTTCTCAGCTCAGCAGCGTTTTTTGGCCTTCGAGGTTGCGCGCGGTCTCGACATCCTGCGTGCATTCCATGCAGCCGATGTACTTGCCGGCGTCGTCGCGCAGCGCGAAGAACTCGATGAGGATCTTGTGCTTCTTCGCCGTGTCGTAGGGCACGGCGAGATCGATCCAGAAGCTCGCCTTCTCGCGCGTGCCGGCCTTCATCTCGGCGACGATCTGCTCGACCATGTGCAGGCTTTTTTCGGGATGACAATTGCGGAAATTGAGGCCCATCGAGCTCCACGGGCGGTGGAACAGCCGCTTGTCGTGCTGGTTCCAGCCGACCACCTCGTCGTTGGCATCGATCACCGTGATCTCGACCGGCACGGTCTCGACCAGCGCCTTGAGCATCGCCGCATTCATTCTGTCCACGAGCATGATGGTTCTCCTGCTGGTTGTTGCGGCGCGGAGTATAACCGCGCCCGTGGCGGATTCAACGCGGGAGACGGCGCCCGCCCGCCCCGGGCAGGCAGTTTGCACCGCCAAGGCCGGAAAAAGAGTTTACCACCGAGGACACAGAGGCCGGCGGAGGTCGCGGAGAAGGGAGCAAAGAAGCCACGGAATTTCACGGAAGCAGAGGCAGGGGACCGACCGTCAAGCCCGGAGAAGAATGCGGACGGAAGTAAGCGGTCACCCGGAGGAAGAAGGCCGCGCCGCAAAAGGAGAGCCGGGTGCACAGGAGGCACAACGATTTTCTGCTCAACAGTCTTTGCCTTTGCGCCTTCTGCTGGCCTTGGCGACTTTGCGTCTAAAAAAATTACGCTGCGCAACCGCACGGCGCGTGGATCGTTATCCGCCGTGGTGGATCGGGCGGAAGCTGACGCGGTGGGGCTGGTCGGCGGCGGTATCAGGGATGATTGGCGGCTAATTGCCGCTGTTTCTGTAACGCGACGAAATGCTCATTGGCTTTGATCGCCATGGCAATCTGCCCCGCATACAACATGCGATCTTCAGCGGTCCATAGCGGCAGCTCGGCTCTGATTTTCGCGCAGACCGCAGCCGACGCGCCCTCCGCCGCAGCCGCACGGCACAACCACACGCGCAACGGAAGCTGCCACGGCAAAGCCAACTGATTTGACCAGAGCGCGTTCACGCGTTCCAACGCTTGGCGACTTTGGACGTCGGCTGGCGTCAGCGTGCCGCCCGCCGAAATCCATTGTTCCAAACCAAGCGCCGCTTGTCTGCCCCCCACATCAACTCCGCCCATGCAGGGCAGTGCGCCGGTCTCGTCAATTTCCAGTTTGCCGACGAGTTTATCGGCAAACACCCCTGAAACGATCGTGTTGAAACTATAGTTGCGCGAGAGGTGGAAGGCATAGACGCCAGGCCCGCGCACAATAAAACGCTCATAGACACCGCCACCTTTGAAATTGCGAACGCGGCATTTCGCCAGAACCGGCTGATCAAGCGCGCAGATGGCGTTGGTCGTTCCCGAACGCAGTTCAAGCAGATAATCCCGGAAACGATTGTTGCCGCTTTCGCCGTCTTTATTGAAAAAATACAGACTCAACCGATGAATTCCGGCGGGCACCACGACTTGGGTCCAAATGTCCGGCCCTTCGTGGGTCAGCGGATAGGCTTCGCCGTGATCGTCCCACTCCGCTTGGCGCCGATAGGCCAGGCGGGGATTGAAGAGCGCTTCGGTATTTCTCGTCTTGGCCCAGTGAATCCAGCCACGTAACAAATCGTTGGTTTTATGATGAGGGCCGATCACACTGCGAAATTGATACTTGTTGTTCCATTGGAAGGATTGGCTGAAAGCAGCACACGCGGCAAACAGCTCATTGCCTTGATTGCCGTAATAACCGGCCCAGTCGCCATGGGTGTTCCAATCCTCGCCGAGATAAGCGGCCCGCACTGGAACCTCGGGGGCTGCCTCCAAGCGGTCGACAGTTTTCTGCAAATCTTCCAGTTTAGAGGGTTGCGCGGGTGCCGGCAGAGGAGGCAAGACCTGCTGCTTCGGTGGCTGTTTGATGACGGACGCGGTCGTTGACAAAACTTGACCGGCAGGTTGGGCACGCCAAAGTCCATGCCCGTAGGTTCCGATGAACATCCCGCCTGCGCCGTCAGCCAGGAGGCACTGCACCATGACGGGCTCGGGTCGCTTGCCCTGAGGGGACACGTCCAAGGAGATACGCTGCAAAATATTTGTAGGCGCGCGTGGGTCGAGCACGACGATACCTTTCTTGCGGAAGCCGACCCAAACATGCCCTGTATCGTCCTCGGCCAGACAGGTGATGTAATCTTCCGGCAATAGTTCCTTCAAACTTTCCTTGGTTGGTTTCTTCCAACCCTTGGGAGGCAGCGCAAGCCCTTGAACCTTGGCCGCATAGTCTGCGCCGCGCAAAAACTCCCAATGCACTCCACCGTCAAGGCTCCACGCCAGCCCGGTCGTGGTTGCGGCAAAGACCGTGCCGCAGCGCGCCACCAGCACAGCGTTTATCTGCGACGTGGGCAAACCCACGCCACGCGGCTGCAAAGGCAGCGTCGGCGGCCCGCCAATGGTCTGCCACTTCCCGGCGGCGGCGGAAAACGTGATGCCGTCACAGGCGGTCGCGGCAAACAGCGCGCCGCGCGCATTGAATGCCAGCGACAATATTTGATCGGACGGCAACCCGTTACTACGCGTGAAATAATTCCATTGCCGCGTCGGTTCCGAGTAGCGCGACAGGCCGAGGCTCGTCGCCATCCAAACGGTACCATCTGGCGCCGTTGCGATGCTGTGCACGCGCTCGCCCAGCGGGCCGGATAGCGCGTCATAGTTCCGCCATTCCTTGCCGTTGAAGACCGCGACGCCCTTCGACTGCAACCCTGCCCAGATGCGGCCCTCATGATCGCACGCCAGCGCCCAGATGGTGTTGCCAACCAAGCCATCCTTCGTGGTGAATTTTCGCCAGCCCTTTTCAGTATCACGGCCATCCCACCGAAACACACCGCCGTCTTCGGTCCCAATCCAATATCTTTCGTTCGTTGTACGAGCGAGACATAGTATTCGTGCATTGGATGAAACAGCTGCTTTTGAATTGATATGCGAAACTTCATGTGAGAAGTCAACTTCTTGATCGAGACGGGCGGTTGCTTCCCAAACATTGAAGACAACTAAACAGCTAACGGCAATCGTTTTAAACCGAGAATCCATGCCAACCTATTTCACCAGAGGCCATGCTAGAATCGCATTTGTTTTCATTAAACTTTTTGTAAGCAGTAAATCATTGGTCGCCACTTTCATGGCCAGAGGAATGATCGGATTTAGTTTAACAATTTCATCCTGAAAAATTTTCCCGTTCTTATCACGTATATTTGCCTTAATCAGCATATTTCGTGCACTTGCACAATCAAGTACGACTTCAGAGACAATTTCATCGTTGCAATTTTCATCCACTGCTTCTGAGAGTAATTCTAGCCCCTGCGGATATTTTTTTCGTACAATTAGATAATGGCCGAGCAATGCCCGAAAACTTGCTTTGCGTTGATTTTTCTCGATGAATAACCCACAAATATCGGCTATTTTCCCTCCGTATCGCTCATCTTTCGTTGTTGCAAATGCGGCAACGAGGGACTTTACAAAGGATAAAGCATGCTGAGCATCATTTGTGTTACCCGAATATAAAGATTCCATTTTCTTTAGTTCATCTCGACGATCATTCCCCAGATCAATCCCTGCCCCCTTCTTATCATTTGACGTCTGCGATTCAATAATTCTATTTAATTTTACAGATTTTTCACAGACCTTTATACGATCCGTTAACAATCTACTATAAAAACGAATTGTATTCAGCTGAAGTTTTGTTAACGCCGGGCTACTGCATAGGCTGTCATATTCATTTTTTATTGACATCAACTCCGGCAATGCTTTTTCTGGTTTAACGGATGTGAAGCTCCTCTCCTGGGCGTGAAGAAGCTTGATTTTGATCTCAAGATTATTTGTATCATATAGATATGCGCTATTGTAAAGCCGAATTGCTTCATCCAAAATAATTCTCATATCACCATTTGTTGTCATTAAATATCGAGAATATAGTTTATCCGCTCTGGATAAAAGATCGGGTACACCTTTAGATAATTGCGCGCTATTTGCTTCCTGATGCTGCGGATAAACAACTTGAGAGTTGAGCGCTATAAAAAAGCAAACAATTTGTGGCGTATAAAATGCATGTATAGTACAAAAACTTCTGACCTTCATAATTCCTCCATTATTCGCAGATTCCTAAAGCCATGATGTTTTCATTCACGTCTTTTATTTTTACAGCCAAGTCGCTTATTTTACTCTTTGCACTTTTTTCTCCTGCCTTGCACTCTTTTAGCTGGTTGTAATATTGTGTATAATCTCTTTGAATTTCCGCAACTACATGACTCATCCTCTCATATACCGACCCTAAGAAATCATCAAAATTATCCGTTATAGCCCCCGTCAATATAGTTTCATATAATGCTTCAAGAAGCCCAACACCTTTAAATATCGGGATAAGCAATGAAATAACATCTTGAATAGTCGAAAGGTCCTTATAAAGATCGATCTTGGTGCGCAAAGCATTTAACGCAGCCTGTGCTGAATCACATTCTTCTTTATAATAGTCAACTAAGTTGTTTAGCTCTTGCCCATTATTCTGAAGTTCCGTCAGTAGATTGTTTTGCTGCGAGAGCTGTCCAGTGAAATCATTAAGCTGAATTTTGTACTCTTGGTATAAGGATTCAGCAATGCTATTCCATGTTTGATATTTTACAGGGGCGGAAACATCGGTGCATCCGTCTGTATGAATAAGGGCGCGAATTACATAATTGCAACGATGTGTGTCGGGGGCTTCCCATATTATAGACCACTGACTTGATGCATTATCAAGGGGTTTAGTAACCGTTCCTGTTTCCTCCCAGGTTACTGTGGCATTTGCTGGTTCATAGATTTCAGGCTGATTCAATCCACTGACTATATATGATTGAAGTCGCAACCCTACGGCTTGTTTCGATGAGACTATATTCCCCTCAATACTTGGTATTATCACTGCAAGTGAAGGACATTTAACGGTGATAATATTTACGTCTAATGAGCCTTGTCCTGTATTGCCAGTCGTCTGATTGGTAATTGAACAACCAACTGGGATCGTGTTTGTTTTCCCAAGCTCATCCGTGCCGAATTGTTTGATTAACGTCGTTGTAGCCGCGTTCGCTTGCTGGACTCCATCGCCTGACCAGAAGAATGAGAAGAGACCAGGTGGCGCGGTGGTCTCATCGTGGGTTGGCGCGTCGGGGTCGTTGGGCGTTGCCGTGAGCGGCAAAGTCAATCTTGGAGCCGAAACAATATCAACGTAATAGAAATCTTTAGGCGGGTTCGCGGAAATCGTGACATCAAAGGCTTGCGCCCCCCCCCCCTAGCAGCAGTGAAACGGCCAGCACAACCACCACCGTCGAATACAGCTTCATATTGTCCTCCATACCCGCAAGCCAGCTAGACAGCCTTAATCATAAGCTGGCCATCCGTCAAGAGCTTTTTCTTTTCAGCCGTGGTGGATCGGGCGGAAGCTGATGCGGTGGGGCTGGTCGGCGGCGGCGCGCGATCAGGGATGATTGGTCGCAGTACTGGCGGCAGGCGGTGGTTGGGTGAATTGGGCCTGCCCGGTTGTTTGCCACCACGTTTTCCAGCGCGTCAGATATTCGCGTTCGTTATTCTCAAAAAGTTCTGTATCCGGCGCCCAGCCCAACTCAAATTGATTCAGGGCAAACGCCAAAGCGATCATGCTGTGGTAACGAACACGGCGGTCCGGGTCGTCCAAGCCTTTGACGAACACAGGAACAAGCGTGCGGTATCTGATTTCCCTGAAAGCACAAGTTGCCTCCGCGCGCACCCACGCATCCGGATGCCGCAACAAGGGACCGTAGAGCTTAACGATCAGATTGGTGTCGGTCACCATGGACATGCGGGTCATCAAGGTCCGTTTTCCCCCCAGCACCGCATCGGTGGTGGTGCCTTCCGCCAGCAGGAATTTCACCGCGTCCGCCAGGTGCGCATAATCGCCGATCTCCACGAGCGCGGTCAGGACTTTGCCACGTACGATGGCATCTTGGCTGGTGTCCAATAAGTTCTGGAGCGCGGGACTGGCCGCGCGGCCCTGCAGATTGATCAGGTCCGACAAGGCGCGAGCAAATTTATCGGCCTTGGAAAATTCCTCCAGCGAGGCGGCCAGCAAGGCGCCCGCCTGTTGATGCGGCGTGCCGGGGAGCGCCGCGTCATCCACCAGCTTGGCAACGGCGGGGACATCGGCGATGGCGATGGCCGAGCGGTAGGCATTGGCCAGTGTGAACAGACCGGGCGTTTCCTTGTGGGCACAGAGGCAAAGCATCACGGGCGCCTGGCGTGGCACCCTTTCGAGCTTCATCGAAAAAGTCATCGCGCCATGTTCCCCTTGTTTGAGGCAGGGCAGTTCCAGCAGCAACTCTTTCGCCGGGAAGGTCCCCTTCAAGACGCGCTGCACCGCGAAGGTGGCGTGCTGGGCGCCCAGCACATAATCCTGTTTGAGCTTGGCTTCTTGTGGAATCTTTTCGCCGGTCGCCAGCACCAAATCCTGTCCCTTCACCAGCACACGGGTCAGCCGCAAGGTTTTGTCGGTCGCCTTGACCGCCGTGATGCGGCCCACGACGATCAGCTCGGCATTGCTGCACACCTCGCCCAGCTTCACATGCGGCATGCCGTATCCGAATACGGAACTTGAACCCGTCACCATGACGGTAAAACCGATCGCGATGTAGCGTTTGGCTCCCGACAACATGCACCACTCCTTCTTGCCAGAGGGAATCTAGTCTTGCTGGCAGGTGGCGGACAAGCACGATCTCCAGCGCTGGCCCGCAACACTCCTCAACCATGCTGGATCGGACGGAAGCTGACGCGGCGAGGTGAGACTAGCGGTGTCTTACCTGGAAGGTAATATGGCCCCGGAACGCCCGAGAATTTGCCGCTCCAAATCACGCGCCAGAGCCTCCACGCGCACACCTTTACCGCAACCGATACATAAACATTGTTGCAAATAAACTCGACGGCTTCGGCCACCGTCCTCTTCCACCAAAAGCACCGGAAACCGATTCGCTCCTGAGAATCCGTGGTTTCGTCTGCCAGGAGTGGCCCACCTGTTGGCGTGTCAGAATATATTTTCATCAGGTATTCGTGGGCGGCGCGGCTTGACTCAAAACAGTAGAACTCAACCTCAATCCAATTCTCGCCAGCACTGCCAAAATACCGGCAGCCCACGCCCGCGGCGGTCGCGCTGGGAGATTTTATGTCAAGATTGGTAATGGCTCCGCACGCGATAAAGGTTGGGTTCCAATTGGTAACAACCATCTGATAACGTGGCGCCATTTTTTCAAATTTCTCAAACGCCAATCTGACCTTGGTCTTCGCGGTCTTCTTGGAGTCATACGCCGGAATATAAAGCTGCTGTTCGCTGGTTGAGCAGACACGCGTGCAGGAAGACAAAGCGAGGTTCACGGCGACGACGCTCGTCATCAGGACTAAGCATAGCCACGAGTCATGTTGCCTCACGTTGTGACTCCCCTGGAAGGCCAACTAACCGCCGTGGTGGATCGGGCGGAAGCTGACGCGGTGGGGCTGGTCGGCGGCGTCGCCGAGCAGGCGGCGGCGCTGCTCGTGGTAGGCCTCGTAGTTGCCCTCGAACCACGTCACCTTGCTGTCGCCCTCGAAGGCGAGGATGTGGGTCGCCACGCGGTCGAGGAACCAGCGGTCATGGCTGACGACCACGGCGCAGCCGCCGAAGTTCGACAGGCCCTCCTCCAGCGCGCGCAGGGTGGTCACGTCGAGGTCGTTGGTCGGCTCGTCGAGCAGCAGCAGGTTGCCGCCGCCGCGCAGGAGCTTGGCGAGGTGGACGCGGTTGCGTTCGCCGCCAGAGAGCTTGCCGACCTTCTTCTGCTGGTCGCTCCCGCGGAAGTTGAAGCGGCCGCAGTAGGCCCGGCCGTTCATCGGCTTGCCGCCAAGGTCGAGGTTCTCCCGGCCGCCGGTGATCTCCTCATAGACGGTGTTGTTGGAGTCGAGCGTGTCGCGGCTCTGGTCCACGTAGGCCAGCGCCACGGTCTCGCCGACCTTCAGCTCGCCCTCGGTCGCCTGCTCCTTGCCCATGATCATCTTGAGCAGCGTGGTCTTGCCGGAGCCGTTGCCGCCGATGACGCCGACGATGCCGCCGCGCGGCAGGTCGAACTCGACATCCTCGAACAGGACGCGCTCGCCGAACTCCTTGCTCAGCTGCTTGGCGCGCACGACGAGGTCGCCGAGCCGCGGGCCGGGCGGAATCTGGATCTCGAGGGTTTCCTCGCGCGTATCCACCTGCTGCGCCGCCAGCTCGTCGTAGCGTTTGAGACGGGCCTTGCTCTTGGCCTGCCGGCCGGTGGGGTTCAGCCGCATCCACTGCAGTTCCTGGTTGAGCAGCTTGTTGCGCTGGGCGGCCTGCTTGCTCTGTGCCGCCAGCAGCGCCTGCTTCTGCTCGAGCCACTTCTCGTAGTTGCCCTTGTAGGGGAACGCCGCGCCACCCTCGAGCTCGAGGATCCATTCGGTGACGTTGTTGAGGAAGTAGCGGTCGTGGGTGACGACCACCAGCGTGCCGGTGAATTTCTTGAGGTAGGTCTCCAGCCACGCGACCGAGTCGGCGTCGAGATGGTTGGTCGGCTCGTCGAGCAGCAGCACGTCCGGGTTCGAGATCAGCAGCCGGCAGAGCGCCACGCGCCGGCGCTCGCCGCCGGAGAGCTTGGTCACGTCGGCGTCGGCCGGCGGCAGGCGCAGGGCCTCCATCGCCATCTCGACGTTGTGGTCGAGGCTCCACAGGTCCTGCGCGTCGATTTTGTCCTGGATGCGGCCCAGCTCGTCGTTGAGCTTGTCCGCGAGGTCGGCGGCGGGCTGCGCGCCGAGCAGGTCGCAGACCTCGTCGTAGCGCGCCAGGACCGCCTTGGCCGCGGCGACGCCTTCCTCGACGTTGCCGGCGACGGTCTTGGTGGGGTCGAGCTGCGGCTCCTGCGTCAGGTGGCCGATGCGGGCGTTGCGCGCGATCAGCGCCGTGCCCATGAAGTCCGTGTCCTGCCCCGCGAGGATGCGCAGCAGGGTGGACTTGCCGGACCCGTTGCCGCCGATGACGCCGATCTTCGAGCCGTAGAAGAACGAGAGGGTGATCTCGTTGAGCACGTTGACGCGGTCGTATTGTTTGGTCAGACGATCAAGTTGGAAGACATATTCACCGGCCATGCGCACACCTCGTGGGGAAAGAAACGTCAGTCGTTCGTCGCCGGCTGCTCCGGCGGCTGGTCGTCCGGCGCCGGTTTGGCGCCGGGCGGGTGGAGGAACGGACTCAGGAAGGCAAAATAGACGCCGACCGCGCAGCCCGCGAGCGCCGCGACGGTCGCCAGCAGGTGGACGTTGAAGAACAGCGCGATCACCAGGGCGATGCCGGCGAGGAAGACCACCGGGTGCTTCGAGGCCTTGGTGTAGCGGATGTGCGAAACCTGCAAGACCAGCATGAGCGCCGTGGCGATCCAGACGCACCAGGCCACCGGCCCTTGCGTGAGGCTGAACCAGGTCCAGCCCCATTCCTGGACCGCGCCGGAATGGGCCACGAACACGATGCACGTCACGAAGCCGCCGGCGCACGTAATGGGCAGGCCCAAAAAGCCGCCTTGGCCGCGGAGCGGGTCAATGATGCGGAAGCGCGAGAGACGGCTGGCGCCGGAGAGCACCATGAAGCCGGCGAGCACCTTGCCCCAGACGCCGAAGTGGTGCCAGCACGCCTCATAGGCGAGCAGCGCCGGCGCAATGCCGAAGCTGGTCATGTCCACGAAGGTGTCCAGCTCCGCGCCAAAGCTGCTCGTGCCCTTGAGCAGGCGCGCCAGCGCGCCATCGAGGCCGTCGAGAATCATGGACAGGATGATCAGGCGCGCCGCCCAGACATATTCGTTGTGCGCGCTCATCACGATGCTGGCAAAGCCCGCGCACATCGCGCCAAGCGTCAACGCAACGGGCAGGATGGCGCGTTGGTTGATCTTCATGCCTTGCCTTTGCGGAGCTGGGCGATCACCGTCTCGCCGGCGCGCACGCGGTCGCCCTTCTTCACCAGCACGTCCACGTCGGCCTGCACGAAATAGGTGTCCAGCCGCGAGCCAAACTTCATCATGCCGATGCGCTCGCCGCGGACCAGCTTCTGTTCCTCCACCAGCCAGTAGACCACGCGCCGCACGATCGGGCCGACGATCTGCTTGACCAGCACCTTCGTCCCGTGGCCCTCGACCAGGATCGAGCTGTGTTCGTTGTGTTCCGAGGCGGAGTTCAGATAGGTGCCCAGGTGCGCGCCCGGTTCGTAGGCGAGCTGTTTCACCGTGCCGCCCATCGGGATGCGGTTGACATGCACATCCAGCGGCGAAAGGAAGATGCTGATGCGGACGGCATCGGCCTTGAGATAGTGCTCCTCGCGCAGCACCTCGACGTTGCGGATCAGGCCATCGGCGCCGGCGACGAGCAGCGAATCATCGCCCTTGGCGGTGCGGTCCGGGTCGCGAAAAAAATAGACCATGAAGGCGCTGAGCACGCCGCCGGTCGCATAGAGCGTCCACGCCGCCTGCGGCAGCCCGCAAGCATGGCAGATCGCCCCCGGCACGACGCCCGCGAGCAGCAGCCCGATGATCAACCCCCAGCCGCATTTGACAATACGCATACTTCGGTTCCTTCCGCGAGGCGCAGTATGGCCGATGCCCCGGAAAATCGCAAGCGGCGGAAAAGGCGCCCGGGACGGCTTTCCCCGGGCCGGTCGGCGCGGGGCGGCGGCAGCGCCGGGGTGGGGTCCGGACCCCGCAGGAACCGCGGCTCCGCCTTGCATTGAACCGGGGTTTTCATTACCCTGCCTGCTCGTAGCAAGAAAACATCAAAGAAAGGGAACCAACCATGTCCACGACGGAGAATCTCAAGGCCGCGTTCGCCGGCGAGAGCCAGGCCAATCGCAAATATCTCGCGTTTGCCAAGAAGGCGGACGCCGAAGGCTTCCCGCAGGTCGCCAAGCTGTTCCGCGCGACGGCGGAGGCCGAGACGGTCCACGCCCACAACCATCTGCGCGTGCTGGGCGGCGTCAAGACCACCGCCGAAAACCTGGCCGAGGCGATCGAGGGCGAGAGCTATGAATTCACGCAGATGTATCCGGGCTTCGTGGCCGAAGCCGAGCGGGAAGGCAACAAGGCCGCGCTGATTTCCTTCAAGGGCGCGATGGCCGTCGAACAGACGCACCACGGGCTCTATAGCCAGGCGCTCGCCGCGCTCCAGGCCGGCAAGGATCTCGCCGGCGCACCCATCCATGTCTGCCCCGTCTGTGGCCATACCGTCATCGGGGACGCGCCCGACAAATGCCCGGTCTGCGGCGTGCCGAAGGCGCGCTTCCTCGTAGTCTCCTGATCCGCCACGGCCTATGTCTTCCCCAGCCGTCAAAGCGTGGCGTTGCGAAGTCTGCGGTTACATCCACGAGGGGCCGGAGCCGCCGGCCGAGTGCCCGGTCTGCGCCGCCCCGGCCGCCGACTTCGCGCCCTGTGCGGAGCCGGTCGCCCCGTTGGCGGCGGCGTCCGATACCGCGCAGCCGGTGCGGCGCCTCGTCGTGCTCGGCGGCGGCATCGCCGGCGTCGCGGCCGCGGAAGCCGCCCGCCAGGTGGCCCCCGCGGCCGAGATCACGCTGCTGTCCGGCGAGCCGGAGCGGCCCTACTGGCGGCTGAACCTCACGCGCCTGCTCGACGGCGAAATCCAGGAAGACGCCCTGCCGCTGCACCCGGCGAGCTGGTACGAGCAGCAGCGCATCCGCCTGCTGACCGGCGTCACGGCGACCGCGCTGGCCCCCGACCGCCACGAGGTCACCTGTTCCAATGGAGAAACCCTGCCGTTCGAGAAACTGGTCCTCGCGGTCGGGGCCCAGGCCTTCCTGCCGCCTTGGCCGGGCGTGGAGTTGGCTGGTGTGTACGCCATCCGCACGTTCGCCGATTCGCGCGCGGTCCTCCGCCAGCTGCGGCCCGGCCTGCGCTGCCTCTGCATCGGCGGCGGCATTCTGGGCCTGGAGACCGCGGGGGCGCTGGCCCGGCAGGGCGTGCAGGTGGACCTGCTCGCCGGCGACGGCTGGCTGATGCCGCGCCAGCTCACGCAGGCGGGCGGCGAACTCCTCGGCCGCCACGTTGCCGCGCTCGGCATCCGCCTGCATACCGGGGCCAAGGTGCGCGCGATCACCCGCGCCGGACAGGCCCTCGGCGTGCTACTGGAAGACGGAAGCGAGCTGCCGGCGGACCTCGTCCTGGTGACCACCGGCATCCGTGCCAACCTGGCGCTGGCCACCGCCGCCGGCCTGCGCACGGAGCAGGGCGTCGTGGTGGACGACTGGCTGACGACCTCGCATCCCGACATTTTTGCCGCCGGCGATTGTGCCGAGCACCGGAACGTGCTCTACGGCCTCTGGCCCGCGGCGCAGTTCCAAGGCACGCTCGCCGGCCTGAACGCCGCCGGCCAGCGCAGCGCGTTCGGCGGCCTCCCGCGCTCGAACGTGCTCAAGGTCCTCGCCCTGCACGTCTTCAGCATCGGCCAGTTCGATGCCCCGGCGGCGCAGGTGCTGGAGCAGCAGGGGGACAACCACTATCTGCGGTTTGCCTTTCTGGAAAGCCGGCTCTGCGGCGCGATCCTCATCGGCCACGTTGGCCTGGACGCCGCGCTGAAGGGCGCCCTCGAGCATCGCCGCGATTTTGCCACCGTGCTGCCCCAGCTGCCCACGGCCGCCGCCTTCGCCGCCTATCTCGCCGCGCATCCAACCTGACCGTCGCTCCCGCCGGAAACCGGCCCGCAGGCGATTGAGGCGGAACCAAGTGATGGCGACTGAGGGCGAGAATTTCTGCGCCCGGCCCCACCACCCACCCGGGTTTTTCCAAGCCTTGGAAACCCGGCGCGCGGTTTTTCCAAGGCTTGGAAAACCAAGGGAAACGTTTAGGCTCGGCGCGGCATGGATTCCCGCGAACAATGGATTGAAGAAGAACTGGAGACGCTGCGGCAGGCGCAGCGCTTCCGCCGCGCCGCGGTGCCGCCGCCGGGTCTGCTTAATTTTTCCAGCAACGACTACCTGGACCTGGCGCATCATCCGGACGTGATCGCCGCCGCGGAGCGCACGCTGCGCGCGGCCGGCGCCGGCGCGACGGCGTCGCGGCTGGTCAGCGGCACGCTGCCGCTGCACGAGGAGCTCGAGGCGCGGCTTGCGCGGCTCAAAGGCTACCCCGCCGCGCTGCTCTTCGGCAGCGGCTACCTGGCCAACCTCGGCATCCTCGGCGCGCTGGTCGGGCGCGGCGATACGGTCTTTGCCGACCGCCTCGCGCATGCGAGCCTGATGGACGCCGCGGTCCTCTCGCGCGCCGCACTCTGCCGCTTCCGCCACAACGACCCGCAGCACCTCGACGAACTGCTGCAAAAAGCATCCGGCGCGGGCCGCAAGCTGGTCGTCACCGAGTCGGTGTTCAGCATGGATGGCGACCTCGCGCCACTGCCGGAGCTCGCGGCGGTCGCGCAGCAACACGGCGCGCTGCTGCTGGTGGACGAGGCCCACGCCACCGGCGTCTGCGGCCCCGGCGGCAGCGGGCTGATCCGCGAGCACAAGCTGGAGGCGGCCGTCAATCTTTCGATGGGCACCCTGAGCAAGGCCCTCGGTGGCTACGGCGGATTCGTTGCGTGCTCGGCAGCGATGCGGGCGCTGCTGGTCAACCGCGCCCGCGCCTTCATCTACACGACCGCTCCGCCGCCCGCCGCGGTGGGCGCGGCGCTCGGCGCACTGGACGTATTGGAGAAAAACCCTGGCTGGGGCGCGGAGCTGCTCCGGCGTGCCGCGGCCTTCCGCGGCCGGCTGCGCGCCGCCGGGCTCGATGTGATGCAGTCGGCGAGCCAGATCATCCCGGTCCAGGTGGGCGCGAACGCGCGCGCCTTGGCGCTCGCGGAAGAGCTGCGCGCGGCGGGGCTGCTCGCCATCGCCATCCGCCCGCCGACCGTGCCGGAAGGCACCGCGCGCCTGCGGCTGTCGGTCACCCGCGCGCACAGCGAGGGTGACCTTGTCCGCGCCGCCGAGATCATCCGCCGGGTTTGTTCCCTGTAGCGGCGGTCCGTCAGAACGCGACCAATAGCAACTTCTCTTGTGGGCAGGGCTTTCCCGCCCCGCGAACCCCAGCCAAACGAAACCGCAGGCCTGGGAAGCCCCGTCCACAGAAGAAGCGCAAGCGGCTTGCTGTAGCGGCGGTCTGTGACCGCCGACGGCGACCACAGGTCGCCGCTACAGAAGAGCGGATACGACGGAGCATGGCCGGGAGCTAGGAACCAGCGCGCGCTTCAGCCCTTGCCGAAGGCGTAGTGGAGGATGAAGGCGCCCGCGGAGAGGCCGAGCAGCGCCAGCACCGCCAGCGTCGGCGCGCGCGCGGTGCGCGGCCAGCCCAGGCTCAAGACGAGCAGCACGCCCAGGTCCAGAAACACGCGGCTGTAGTCCATGTGGTAGCGGAGCAGGAACGGCTGGGCGCAGAGGAACATCCCGCCGAGCAGCAGCGCGATGGCGGCGGCGGGCCACGCGGCGCGATTGGCGCGGGCCCGCCACAGGTTCCAGGCGAGCACCGCGAGCACGGCCAGCAACGACACAAAGACGAACAGCTCGAACAGGTTTTTCCCGGTGAGCCCGACTTCCGCGCACCAGCGGATCCGCTGGAGCCAGCCGGCGCCGGGCAGGCCAAACAGGATCTGGACCACGTTGCCGCCCTCGCCGGAGGGCACGTGATGCAGCAGGTAGAAGTTCCATGCGGCCGCGGGGAGGCCGGCGGGCAGCAGCCAGGGCAGGCTGCGCCACTGGCGCGCGCACAGCAGCGCGGCGAGGATGGCCACCCAGTAGAGCAGCGCCGTCTCGCGCGTCAGCGCGGCGAGCGCCAGCGTCACGGCGGCGGCCGCGGGCCGCTGGCGGCGCAGGGCGAGGAGCGTGGCGAGGACGAGCGCGCTGCACAGCAGGTCGGTGGTGGTCAGCGCGAGCGCCTCCCACGCGCCGGGCAGCGCGAGCACGAGCAGGCCCAGCCAGCCGCTGCGGCCGCCGGCTTGCAGCCAACGTGCTGCCAGCCAGACGAGCGCAAGCAGGGCCGCGGCATTGATCAACGTCAGCACCCAGGGAATCAGCGCGGGCTGGCCGAGGCCGAGCGCAAAGCCGAGCAGCGGCAGCAGGATGCGGCGGCTGCGGTAGGCCGGGTGATCGAGCGCCTCGAGCGTCCCGGGATTGCGCAGCGCGGGATCGAGGGCGAGCGCGAGGTAGTACTGCCCGTCGTACCCGGCCTGGTGGGGGTAGATGAACGCGCGGCCGGCCAGCGCGGGCGCGGGCGGGCGGACATCGCCGATGCGGAAAAACCCGGTGATCTGGCCACGGAAGGGGCCGCACAGGAACAGCAGCATGACCGCGGAGACGAGCGCGGCGGCGGCGAGGGCCGCGCGCCGCGCCACCGGGCTCACTGGATCGTGGTCTTGGTGAGCTTGAGCAGCGTCTTCCACAGCTTCTCCGGCGTGGTCGCCTCCATCAGCTTCTTGCGGTTCTCTTCCTTCTCGAAGGTGCGCGCGAGGCCGGAGAGGAGCTTGAGGTAGAACGCGCTGGCCGCGGTCGGGATGGCCATGAAGAAGATGATCTTGCTCGTGCCCTTGGCGCCGTTGCCGAACTTCACGCCCTTGGCCGACAGGCCCAGCGCGAGCGTCAGGCCGCCGCCCTCGACGCCGCGGACGTGCGGGAAGGCGAGGGTGTTCTCGACCGCGGTGCCGACAATCGCCTCGCGCTTGAGCGCCTCCTCGTAGAGCTTGTTACCGTCGTCCACGAAGCCCTCGTGCTCCAGCTTCATGCACAGCTCGCGGATCACGTCGTCGCGCTCGCCGGAGACCAGCTGCGGGATCATCAGCTCCTGCGACGAGAAGCGCTCGATGCCGGTCTTCGGCGGCTCGCCGCGCCGGGCGGCCGGCTGGCGGACGCGCCGCGCGAACGCCTCGCGGTAGTAGATCATGCGCCCGCAGCTCGGGCACTGGTAGAGGCTCTCGGCCGCGTGCACGGTGTGGACCAGGCTGACCGGCAGCGACATGCCGCACGCGCTGCAGATGCCGTTGGCGATCGGCACGATCGCGAGCGGGCCGCGCTCCTCGATGCGCTTGAAGCGGCCGGCGATGTCCGGCGGCAGGGACTGGAACAGGGTCTGGATGGACTGCTCAAGCTGCTCCAAACGCGCCTGCGGGTTGGTGGCGACCTGTTGCGCGCGCGCCGCCAGCAATTCCTGAAGCTGGACGAGGTCGTTGATGATTTTGTGGGTGGAGGCCTTCCTGCCATTGGTCGTCGGTACGCTGGTACTCGTTGCTGTTTCCATGTTCTCTTTCTCCGTGAAAAACGGGCGGGGCGGGATTCACTGCCCGGCCCTTTGTATCACCCGCAGGCCAGAATGCAATCCTGGAATCCGGGGCCGTGCTGCAGGCCTGCGCGCGACCGGCCCCGGGATGGGGGCGTCGCGCGGTTGGCGCCTTGCCCGGGGCGGTCCCGCCGCCGGCAGGGACGGTGCGCCGCGGGGCCCGCGGGCCTGCGGGGAAAAGGCGCGGCCAAACTCCAGACTTGCGTCGCGGCCGGGATGTACTAGATTCGCCTTTGCTTTTAAGGGCTATTATGGGGACCGCAACAACAGCCGAGGCGACACCGGCTTTTCTGGTCGTGGACGACCGCGAGGAGGGGCGCACCTTCCTGGCGCGGCTGCTGCGTTACCAGTTTCCCGGGGCCCGTGTGGTCGAGGCGGCCAGCGGCAGCGAGGCGCTCGCGCGCGCGGCAGACTCAGCGCCGGACCTGATCCTGCTCGATGCGCTGATGCCGGAGATGGATGGCTTTGAGACGTGCCGCAAGCTGAAGGCCCAGCCCGCGACCGACCGCATCCCCGTCCTGATGGTGTCCGCGGTGCTCACCGACTCGGAGAACCGCGTCAGCGGCCTCCAGAGCGGGGCCGACAGCTACATCTGCAAGCCGTTCGAGAATGACGAGCTGCTCGCGCAGGTCAGCGCGCTGTTGCGCATCCGGAACAACGAGCTGGCGCTGCGCGCCCAGCAGCGCGTGCTGGAGGAGGAGCTGGTCACGCGCCGGCGCATCGAGCTGGAGCTGGTGGAGGCCCGGCAGACGGCGGAGCATGCGGCCCAGGCGAAGAGCGAGTTTCTCGCGAACATGAGCCACGAGCTGCGGACGCCGATGAACGGCGTCATCGGCCTGACCGATGTGCTGCTCGACACGGAGCTGGACGCGGAGCAGCGCGACCTGGCAAACACGATCAAGACCAGCGGCGAGACGCTGCTCGCCGTGATCAACGACATCCTCGATTTCTCCAAGATCGAATCCGGCAAGCTGGAGCTGGAGAGCCGCCCGTTCCGGCTGCGCGACCTGGTCATCCACGCGCTGAACCTGATCCAGCGGCAGGCGAGCGGCAAGGAGCTGGCGCTGTTTTGGGAGATCGAATCGCGGACGCCGCCGCAGGTGGCGGGCGACGAGATCCGGCTGCGGCAGATCCTCTCCAACCTGCTGAGCAATGCGATCAAGTTCACCGAGCGCGGCGAGGTGCGCATCCACGTGGCGTTCTGCGACCTCGACCACCACAACGGCGAGCTGCACTTCTCCATCAGCGATACGGGCATCGGCATCCCCAAGGAAAAGATGAACCGGCTGTTCCGCTCGTTCAGCCAGGTGGATGCCTCGACGACGCGGCAATATGGCGGCACCGGCCTGGGCCTGGCGATCAGCAAGCAGCTGACGGAGCTGATGGGCGGGCGGATGTGGGTGGAGAGCGAGCCCGGCCGCGGCTCGACGTTCCATTTCACGGTGCGCGTGCACGTGCCGCCGGCCGGCTCGCCGGCCGGCCCCGCCACGCACTCCGCCGTCTACGGCCGGCGCATCCTGCTGCTGGACCCCGACGACGCGACGCGCAGCCGGCTGGCGGCGCTGCTCACCTCGTGGGAGATGAAGCCGATCGAGGGCGGCACGACGCTCGAGCTGATCGACGCGCTCCTCCTGCGGCAGCAGCCGGCGCCGGAAGCCATCCTGCTGGACGAATACTTGCTGCGCGCCGCGCGGCCGGAGCAGGTGGCCGCGCTGCATCGCTGGCAGCTGGCCAACAGCGGCGCGCTGCTGCTCCTGCGCCCGGCCGACCAGCGGGGCGCCATGGCGCCGGATGTGGCGCCGCTGCAGGTCACGGCGCAGATCAGCCGGCCGGTCTCGGCCTCGAACCTGTTTGATATCTTTTCGCGGGTGCTGGCCCCCGGCAACGCCCAGGCCGAGGCCGGCACCGGCATCCCCGCCGGCCCCTTGGCGCACCAGCACCCGCTCCGCATCCTGCTGGCCGAGGATAATCCCGTGAACCAGAAGGTGGCCATCCGCATGCTCGAGCGCATGGGCTACCAGGCCACCATCGCCTCCACGGGCGCCGACGTGCTGACGGCGCTGAAGCAGCAGTTCTACGACCTGGTCCTCATGGACCTGCAGATGCCGGTCCTCGACGGGCTGCAGGCGACCCGGCAGATCCGCTCCGACTTCCCGGCCGACCGCCAGCCCTACATCATCGCCCTCACCGCCAGCGCGCTCGTCGGCGACCGGGACAAGTGCATCGCCGCCGGCATGAACGACTACCTGCGCAAGCCGATCCGCGAAATGGATCTGCGCGCGGCCCTCGGCCGCTGCCCGCTCGTCCCCCAGAAATAACGCCGGTTCCGGCATGTAAACTGCTCCTTTTACCCCCATACATCGTTTTGGGTGGGGGCTGGCATGAACATAAAGGGACGGAAAAAGGGGTTGCGCAGCGCTGCTTGTGCAGCGGTTTTCTTGTGGTCGGTGTCGGCCGCCTTGGCCGTGGTCCGTCCGCCGCCGGCTTCGCCCTACGATGACGACGCGCGCCCGCCGGCGGCGCCGGAGCCGGCGCAGATTCTGATGTTGTCCAGCGGCCTGGCCCTGGTCGGCGGCTTTGTCGCCTTCCACGCGGTCCGCCGCCGCCGCTGACGCGCTTGCCCTCCGCCCGGTTTTTGTGCTAAGGATTTTTACATGATGACCAAGCGAAACAGCCGCCCAGAGGTTCCTGTCGCCAGGCACGGGCTCCGGTCGGCGGGCGCGCGGGTGCCAGCTTGTGCAGATCCGAACTCAACCCGCGGGGAGAAAGCCATCACATGAAGATTAGACAACAGGTGCGCGTGGTGTGCCTCAGCATGGGGCTCGCGCTGTCCGCGCTGGCCCAAGACAGCCTGATGACCGCCAACAGTCGCAAGCACGACGATGACCGGCGTCCGCCCGCGGCACCGGAGCCGGCGCTGCTCCTGATGGCCATCGGCGGCGTGGGTGTGGCCGGCGGTTACGTGGCGCTGCGCCTGTATCGGGGCCGCAAGAAAACGCCCCGATGATTTCCGACGCCGCTCCAGCCCAGGCCCCCGCCCCTGCCGCGTCGCGCGCGCCGGCGCTGGTGGCGTGGTTCTTTGCGCTGGCGCTGTTCGCGCCGGTGCTCGGCTGGCTGGCGCACATCTGGAGCACCTCCATCTATGACGCGCACGGCGTGCTGGTGCCCTTCATCGCGGCCGTCATGGTGTTCAGCCGGCGGCGTGACCTGGCCGCGGCACCCCACGCCCCGGCCGGCGCCGGGCTGTGGCTGGTGGCCGCGGGCGCGGGCCTGTTGCTGGCGGCGCTGCTGATGGATTTCAAGCTGCTCGGCGGCGTCGCGCTCGTCCTCACCCTCGCCGGCCTGGTCTGGGCCCTCTGGGGCGGCGCCGCGCTGCGGACCCTGGCCTTCCCGCTCGGCTTCCTGCTGCTGATGCTGCCGCTGAACTACCCGTTGGAAATCTTCGCCGGCTTCCCGCTGCGCGTGCTCTCGGTCAAGCTGACCGCCGCGCTGCTGCACCTCGGCGGCCTGGATGTGACGGTGGAGGGCACGCTGATCGCCACGTCGCAATTTCAGGTGGCCATCGAAAGCCCGTGCTCCGGCCTCAAGACGCTGTCGGCGCTGCTGATGACCGGCCTCGTCCTCGCGTTCTTCCTGCACCCGCGCTGGCGTGAGCGCGCCGTGATCCTGCTGCTGATCCCGCCGGTGGCGATCGTGGCCAACGCGGTGCGGAACATGGTGATCGTGCTGCTCGGCCACTACCGCGGCCGCGAGGTCGCGATGGGCGCGCTGCACACCTTCTCGGGGCTGCTGGTCTTCCTGCTCGCGGTGGCCCTGCTCATTCTCATCTCGGAGGCGCTCCAGTGGCGAAGAACATCCACCTCCGCCTGATCCTCCTGCTCCTCGTCGCGCTGGGGCTGCGGTTTGCCCTGACGGCGCGCGAGGTGCGCCTCGCCGCCGGCTACACGCTCGACCGCCTGCCGGCGGAGCTCGGCGGGCGGCCCGCCGTGGACCTGCCGCTGTCCGCCTTCGAGGTCGAGCTGCTCGCGCCCGAAGGCGGGGCCATCCTCCAGCGCCGCTACGACCTGGGCACGCAATGCGTCTGGCTGGCCGCCGTCCAGAGCCGGACCGACTGGCGCGTCCAGCATCCGCCGCAGATCTGCTACACCGCGCAAGGCTGGCGCATCCTAGAGCAGGGCGGCCACACCCTGCCGGAGCGCGGCCTGCGCGTGCAGCGCATGCTCGTGGAAAAGGACGCCGACCGCCGGGTGGTCTACTACTTCTACACCGACGGCCAACACTGGACCTCCTCCTACTTCTGGCGCATCTTCCACGCCTTGTCCGACCGCGCGGTGCGGGCGGAAGTCAGCACCTGGGTCATGCTGCAACTCTCGACGCCCTATGCGGTGGCCGCTGACGAGGCGCGGCTCGCCGCCGTCGTCGGGCAACTGTGCGCGCAAGCCCAACGCCCATGAACTCCGATCCGCAAAAATTCGTGCTGATGGGCATCCCGTTTCACGACGTGACCTTCGCCGAGACCGTCGCTTGGGCGCGCGAGCGGATCCGCTGGCGCGTGCCGGCCTACATGGCCACGGCCAACATCGATTTCGTCATGCAGGCGTGGAGCGACCCGGAGCTGCAGCGCATCCTGCTCGAGGCCAGCCTCGTCATCGCCGACGGCATGCCGATCGTCTGGATGTCCAAGCTCTTCGGCCCGCCGCTGCGCGAGCGCGTCACCGGCAGCGACCTCGTGCCGCTGCTCGCCGGCATGTGCCGCGACGAGGGCTTCAGCATCTTCTACCTCGGCGGCGCGCCGGGCGTCGCGGAAAAGGCCGCCGCCGAACTCACCCGCCGCTTCCCCGGGCTCAAGACCGCCGGCTGCTACTCGCCGCCGCTGGCCGATATCGTCAACATGGACCACGCCGCGATCCTCGCCCGGCTCGAGGCCAGCAAGCCCGACCTGTTGCTGGTCGCCTTCGGCGCGCCGAAGCAGGAGAAGTGGGCGAACATGCACGTCCGGCAGTGGAAGGTCCCGCTGGCCGTCGGTGTCGGCGGCAAGCTTGACTTCCTCGGCGGCGCCCAGACGCGCGCCCCGAAGTTCGTCCAGCAGATCGGCTTCGAGTGGCTGTGGCGGATGTTCACCAACCCCAAGCGCCTCTTCCGCCGCTATGCCAAGAACCTGGTGTTCCTCGCCCGCGTCAGCGCCCGCCTGCTCTGGCTGCGCGCGCGTTTTCCAAAGCTTGGCAAGAAGACCGTGCCGATTTTCCGGGGCTTGGAAAACATCAGCGACCTGGCCTTGGCCGTCCGCTGGCCGGGCCTGCTCGATGCCGGCGCCGCGCAGACCTGGACGCAAAAGCTCGACGCCGAGGCCGGCGCGCGCTCCGTCGTGCTCAACATGACCGGCGTCCGCTGGCTCACCAGCCTCGAGCTCGGCGCGCTGCTCACCCTGAGCCGGCTGCGCCGCGCCCGCGACGCCCGCCTCCTGCTCGCGGGCCTTGGCGGCCACGCGCGCCGGCTCGTGGACCTCTGCCGGCTCGACCGCTACCTCGAGCTCGCCGACGCGCCCGACCAGCTCGAGCACACGATCCGCACCCTGCACGCCGCCCTCGCCGACGGAAAAATCTCGCGCGACCAGCCCGGCCGCCTCGTCTTTGTGCTGCCCCGCGAGCTGACCGCGGCAAACCTGCCCGCGTGGCGCGCCAAGTGGGACGCGGCCTGGCAGGACGCCAGCCGCGAAGTGCAGGCCGTGGTCATCGATGGCGCGGCGACGCGCTTCATCGACAGCGCCGCGCTGGGCTTCCTCGTCGGCATCCGGAAAGCCGTGACGACGCAGGGCCTCACCTGGCAATGCGGCGGCTTCGGCAGCGCCGTCTCGCAGATCATCAAGATCGCGCGGGTGGAAAAGCTGCTGCTCGCCGAATGAGGCCCGCGCCGGCCTCCGCCAAGCCCCGAGACACGCGGCGTGTCCAACCGCCCCCCGCATAATCGTCCTCGTTCTCGTCCTTCGTCCTCGTCCTCGCTCTGCCTTGACGGGATCTGTCGAGGACGACGACGACGAGGACGAGCCAGCACGGTTTAATGGTTGCGCGGGGCTGCTCAGCCGGCGAGCGCGGCGACGCTACGCCCTCCACGTTGAGCCTTATCGGGTTACGTCCGGCGAAGTCGGTTTTTGGAGTGCGGCAGCTCGCTGCCGCTTTGTGCCGGCCGGGCTTGACCGGCTGGTGTTCGTGAATCTATCCGGCACGAAACAGCGACACGCCCCGCGGGATACGGCGCGTCAAGCCGCGCCACAGAGAAAGCGGCGTCCCCGCTGCAGGCGGGACAGGCCAGCCGCCGCACTCAAAGGCAGCCTGCTTCGCGCGTTGCTCGTCCGCTTAGGTTGAAGCGTATGTCCACGCTGGAGGGCGGCGTGTCACGCCGCCGTTGTTGCGCGGGAAATGCGGTGAGCCCAAGGAAAAGCGGTGGAATGAGCGCCACGGCTTGCCGGGTTTTGTGAACTGCGCGTTCCGACAGCCTGGCGCAGCGCTCAGCCGGCGAGCGCGGCGACGGCGGCATCCACGGTGGGGAAGGTCTTGAAGATCAGGTCGAGCCGCGCGATGGCGAGGACGGTGGCGGTGCGGCCCTGCGCGGCCGCGAGGCAGAGCTCGCCTTCGAGCTTCTTGGCCTTGTGGAGGCAGGTGACCATGCTGCCGATGCCGGAGCTGTCGAGGATCTCCAGCTTGGAGAGGTCCAGCACGCACTTCACGGGGTTCTTCCGGTCCAGCCACGCGCCGAACTGCGCCGTGAGGCTGTTCGAGTTCGCGCTCGTCAGCGTGCCGCTCAACTGCACCACGCTGATGTTCTGCCGCACTTCAATATTCACGCCCATGTTGCACCTCAGTGAGTCGAACGTAGCGGGCCGGTGGTGGTGGTGCAATCCTAAAATCGAACGGGTGCCTCGGCCAGGCCGTCCGGCTGCTGGCTGACAACGAAGGCTGGCAGAGCAGACCACCACGGATCACACCGATCACACGGAGCAGCGGCTTGCTGCCCTTTTCCGTGTGATCGGTGTGATCCGTGGTGAACTTCCGGCTTTTGGCTCTGTGCCCTGTGGAAAGCGCTTCAATCCCTGAAAGTATTCACCACCAAGTTGAAAATCCTTCGCTTTGAAGGAGCACGCAGGCACCAAGCACGAAGAAAGATCATCCACAGATTACACAGATGACACAGATGTTCTGCGAAGACGCCAAGCAGACAGAGCGGGCCACCACGGATCACACAGATCACACGGAGCAGCGAACCCGCTCCTCCTATCGGTGTGCTCGGTGTGATCCGTGGTCAATCTTCTCCGCCCCGCTCCGGCGGCGGCCGGAGCAATGGCCCACCACAATGTGGGCGCGCGGGTATCGAATCAGCGCAGCCTTGGGGCTAAGGATTGCCGGGCGCGTTCAAGAAACCCTGGACGCCCTGCACGTATTTTTTTACGCCGGCGTCGTACTTTTCGAACTGCTCGGCGGTGAGCACCGGGCGGAGCCCGTCTACCTTGGCTTGGGCGGTCTGTTGCACAAATTGGGACAGATCCGCCGGCGGACGGAGGCCGCTCTGGGTCTGCTGGAGAAAATCGAGCGAGGATTGGTACAGGGCGGCGTAGGCCGTTTCGGCCTGCTGGTCGGTCAGCTGCAGGGAGGCCTTCAGCCGATCGAGATCGGCGGCGGCCATGTGGTCGGCCTGGGTTTGACGCTCCTCCGCCTGGGCCTTCTGATACTCGGCCCACTGCTCGGCGGAGAGCATCTGCTGCAGGTCGGCCTGGGCGCCATCATAGAGGGCCGCCAGCGCCACGTTGATTTCCTTGCTGTCCTTGCCGTCAAAGATTTTATCCACCAGCGGGGCCGCCTGGGTCAGGCGCTCCTCGATCATTTGCAAGGCCTGTTGTATTTGCTGGTCGGTCAGGCGCAGCCGCACTTTCAGGTCAGAGAACTTCGCCGTCACCCGCTGCCGGATGCCGTCCAGCATGCTCCGGCCGAGGCTGAAGCCGCGCTCCCCGCCGGCTTGCGCCGCCGCGGACGGCTTGGTGGCGGTCGCCGCCTGGGACCAGCGGGCCAGGTCGGCGGCCTGCACCCGTCCGTCTTTGGTGGAGGCCCCGGCGCGGGGCGCTTTTTGCTGCGCCCCCCTGTCCGCAACCACCTTGGCCACCGGCGCCGAACCCATCCAATGCCAAACCATGACGGCTCCACCAAGCAGCACGGCAGCCATGCTCAACAGCCATATTTTTTGACGCGACATAAACTCGCTCCAAGATGTGACACGCTGGGCAGGTTTTAGACTCTTCTGCCCTATCCTCAAGCCCTATTTGGCCCCCAGGCCAGATTTCTGCCAAGGCATCAGGCGGAGTGAATGAGGAAATCAGGAAAGCCAGAACGGAGCGGGCCACCACGGATCACACTGATCACACGGAGCAGCTAGCCCGCGCTTTCGTATCCGTGTGCTCGGTGTGCTCCGTGGTCAATTTCCAGATTCCTCCTGCCAATGACCCATGACAGCTGACGAATGAGAAGATCAGGACAGCCGGAACGGAGCGGGCCACCACGGATCACACTGATCACACGGAGCAGTGAGCCCTCGTCTTCTTATCCGTGTGCTCGGTGTGCTCCGTGGTCAACTTCCGGGTTCCTCCTGCCAATGACCCATGACAGCTGACGAATGAGGAAACCAGGACAGCCGGAACG
>CAIWHP010000260.1 GCA_903912445.1 uncultured Lentisphaerota bacterium | reverse complement strand
CTGAATGGCGACGCCTTCGATGAAGAAGGCGCACCACCGTGTCCAACTGCCAGGCTGACCAAGCTCGCGAAGACGAACGATGTAGTCCTCGCGACGGGCTTCAAAGAAGGCAGAAAGATAGAAGCAAGGCCGGCTCAGGATTTTTTTCTCGAAAAGGAAAAGCGGGATGACCATGCGCCCAAGGCGGCCGTTGCCATCGATGAATGGATGGAGAATCTCAAATTGTGCGTGAACAATTGCGAGTTGAACCAGCGTGTCCGGGGCGTCTGCATGCCAGTAGGCTTCCCAACGATTGAGGTGCTCTTGCAGGTGCAGTGGCGACGGGGGCACAAAAGTGGCCTGCTCAATTGGGCTACCTTGAGTGCCAATCCAGTTTTGTATGGTGCGAAATCGTCCCCGTGCCTTGTCATATCCACGGACGCTATCCATGAGCACCTCATGGAGCTTCAGGAGTGAGTTCAGGCAGAAGGGTCGATCTTTGAGCAGACTTTCAGACAGACGAAGAGCCTTGCGGTAGTTAATGATTTCATGGATGTCTTCCCGCCGTGACGGTTCGGCAGGAGATTCACCCGCTTCAAATTTCAAAACGTCTTCAAAGTCCGCCTGTGTGCCTTCAATTTTGGAAGAAAGCACGGCTTCCTGCGTGGTGATGGGGGAAAGCAGGACATTTGGGTTCGGGATGCCGTAGAACAGTCCTTCCAGCGTGGCAATGGCACGATTGGCCTTTCCGACCGAAGGCATCAGCGCCAGCAAATCGAGGTCTATCGGCGGAAGCGATTCTGGTTCAAATGGTTTCATAGTATTATTTATTGCATTAAGTGTGGTTGTAGCAACTTATTCTTGTGTAAAGTAAACCTAATTATACTTAACGCAAACAAGCTTTTGATTGGTCGGGTTAACACAAGCCGGTCGAGTTTTCGGCTCATTTTCCACCTTCTTGGAGAAGTTCATCTAGCAATCCTTCGGCTTCCTTTTCCACCGCGAGGATATCGGCGCGAATTTCTTCCAATGTGCGCAGCGGCTGGGGCTGGTAAAACTGTCGGGTAAAGCTGATTTCGTAGCCGATCTTGGTAGCGTCGGCTTTAATCCAAGCGTCGGGCGTGTAGGGCAGCACTTCGCGGCGGATGAAGGCTTCGATGCCACCGGGTTCGAGCAACGGGACTTGCTCGGTATCTCGCAGGTCTGAGTCGGGCTCATACTCGACGACCGGCGGCGGCGCTTTTGCTGAAGTCCTTCCGCATTCATAGAGACCGTGGAGCGGGGCGGCCTTGGCCTTGCCGGGCTTGTACACCTTTGCGATGACGGGCGGCGCTGTTTCAACGCGCCAACTTACGGCACGCAAGAGCAGTTTGAGGTCGGCGGCGGAGAGTTTGAGATCGAGTTTCTGCACAGCATTGTCCACGCGGTCGCGGAAAAGGTTGTGATCTTCAAAGAGGTCGCCGCCGAGTTCCCGTCGCAGCGTGGTCGCGCATTCCACCAGCCTGGCATCGCGATCCCAAGTTCGCGGATCGAGGAGCCGTTTCTTCTTCTTTTCGGGCAACCCCTTCTGGGTACCTTCTTCGCCGTCCTCTTCTTCGTCGTCACTACCCCATTCGGCGAGGCGTTTTTCCAATGCGGCGGCGAGGCTGGCAAAATCCTCAACCAGCTTGTCTCCGAAATCGTCGTAGAGCGGGGCGCGCAGGTCTTCGTCGCCGGAGGCGAAGCGAAGCGACTCGATGGCTTTCAGAGAAAATTGGCTATGCAAGCGGAGCGGGCGCTCGACGGTGACCTTCCAGTAGCCGAACGCGCCGTTGGGGAAAAGTTTGGACTGCGGTGTCTCTTTGAACGCGAGGTAGGCATCGCAGATGCGCTGAATATCGTCGGGTGCAAGTTCGCAGTTTTTCTTGCCAAGGTTTTTGCGAAGTGGTTTGAACCATTGCGTGGCGTCAATGAGTTGCACTTGACCCCGGCGATGTTCCGGTTTGCGGTTAGAGAGCACCCAGATATAGGTGGCGATGCCCGTGTTGTAGAAGAGGTTCAACGGCAGGGCGACGATGGCTTCCAGCCAGTCGTTTTCGATGATCCAGCGGCGGATGTTGCTCTCGCCTTGGCCAGCGTCGCCAGTGAAGAGGGATGAACCGTTGTGAACCTCGGCGATGCGGCTGCCCAAAACCGTGTCGGGTTCCATCTTCGACGTCATGTTGGCGAGAAAGAGCATCTGGCCATCGCTGGAGCGGGTGACGAGCGAGAGTTCCTTGCCTTGGTGCATGACCTTGAAACGTGAATCATGCATCCCGTCCTTGCCCCCCATGCTTTCCAAGTCTTTCTTCCAACTTTTACCGTAGGGCGGATTGGAAAGCATGAAATCGAAATCTTGACCGGGGAAAGCGTCGTGCGCCAGCGTGGACCATTCTGCACCACCAACAATATGGTCGGCGCTTTTGCCCTCGCCTTTGATGAGCATATCGGATTTGCAAATGGCGTAGGTTTCGGGGTTGATTTCCTGGCCGTAGAGATGGGTGTTGACTGCTTTACCATCCTTTGTGGCGAGTTCTTTTAACGTGGCCTCTGCCAGCGTCAACATTCCGCCTGTACCGCAGGCGGCGTCATAGAGGCGATAGGAACCGGATTGGATGCCGCCGGCTATGGGCAGGAAGATGAGATTAGCCATCAGCTTGACGGCATCGCGTGGCGTCCAGTGTTCGCCGGCCTCCTCATTGTTTTCCTCGTTGAACTTGCGGACCAACTCTTCGAACACCGTGCCCATGGAGTGGTTGTCCATACCCGGCAGCCTAACCGAGCCATCGCTGTTGCGGATCGGTTTGGGGCCGAGGTTGATTTCGGAGTCGAGGAACTTTTCGATGAGCGTGGCCAGCGAGTCCGACTTGGAGAGGGTGGAGATTTGGTTGCGGAATTTGAAGTTCTCCAGAATGTCTTGGATATTCGGCGAAAATCCGTCGAGGTACGCCTCGAAATCGGTCTTGAGCGTTTGCTGGCTGGTGCGGGACTTCAGATCACGCAGGGTGAACGCGGACGTATTGTAGAACGCGTGCCCGGCGGCGTCGCAGAGGCCAGGTCCTTGTTCGGTGATGCCCGCCTTGTCCAGCATCGTCTTGGCCTCAAGGACAGCTTTCTTGGTCGGTTCAAGTACGGCATCGATCCGCCGTATGATGCACATGGGCAGGATCACATCGGGATATTTGCCGCGTTTGAAGAGGTCGCGGAGCACATCGTCGGCAATGCCCCAGATAAAGGAGACGATCTTATTGTGGGTAGCTTGATCCATGTGTGTTCCCTGTCGGCCTAGAGTCGCAGCCTGCCTGCCGCCGCTCAAGGTCGGCTCCCCACGACTTGATGTAGCCAAGGTTGTTGTTCACGAAAAATCCCTGAGCACTTTATACGGCCAGCAGGCTGGAGGGGCCAAGAGAAATCGAGAGCGATCCGCTGAAGGGCTAACATTGTGGAATATTTTCAGAGAGCGTTCCATCGGTAACGCAGGGCATCGCCACGCGCTCGCGCCCCCCTCCCCCCCTGCCCGAGGACGACATTCTCCTCATGCTTTGCCCCTGTGATGCTGCCTTCCGGCCCGCCGCTACGAGCAGGTACGCACTCGCCGGCTCTTTCTTGCTACAGCTTTTGCTACAGGGCGGCGGGACGATTTCCGGTATGTCATCAGTGTGCTTGATGAATTCCCGAGGATTTCAGATGGCCGGGACAAGGTCACCGGATCGGCCATCCGATGGCCTTGCCGCCTTCAGCTTGTGTGTGCAGCAGTAGCTTTGCGTTCCTCGTGCCGGCAGCGACAGGCCGGGCACAGCACATTGCCGGCATCGTCCTGCTCGGTGTCGGCAGCCTCCACGTAGTCGTCGCACCCATCGCACGTAATGGGATCGCCAGGCATCACCGGATCAGGACCGTATTTTTCCAGTTCCTCGTCAAACGGATTACTACCAGTCGGTTCGCGCTGGAACTCCCGCCAGATTTGATCCTCAAACTCCGACGGCATCAGTGACGGAACGTGTGACGTAGTATTCATGGATTTTTCCTCCGCTGCCAAATCACGCGCTAGATTCGACGACCTGTCGTTCTCGCCTTCAACATTGATCGCGCGCACGCCTGGCTAAACCCATTTCTCAGCTGCATTATAGAGGGTCCAGTGTGGCTACGATTTCAGTTTTTTCCATAAGAGCACGCCAGTCCCTGTAGTTGCCGCCCAACTGCGACCGGCACAGGATTAATGGATTAATCGGATATTATTTGAGTGATGGCTAGCCTGTCCCTGTAGAAAACTGAAGAAGAAGATCTCCCCAGACGCCTTATGGCGGAATATCCATTTAATCCGGTTAATGCCCCTTCGGTTGTTGACCGGCCTCATGGGTCGCCGGGTTGACCGTGTAAGCCGGCGATGGTTTCCGCCCGACCTTATGTTCCTGCGGGGGCTGTGAGCGAACGTAGTGCCGATCCTCCAATACCGCGACCGCCGGCAACAGGTCGTCAGACACGGCAACGCCTTCACCGCGACGCAGGTCGGCAAAGACTTCCGCCAAGGTAAAGTGTTCGCAGCGATGCCGACGAATCCAGGCCAGCAGGCGACGCGCAAGGGCAAGGCGTGGGTCGCCGTCCATGAGGGAAAAAGCGGCCAGTGCATGGGCTCGGAAATAATTGCCGATGCGCCAAGCGCCGGCAACCGTATCTGCCGGGATCGTGTCATTTTTCGGATTCCCAGCCATGTGTAGAAGGGCGGCGGTTCGTGCAACGGCACCAGCCAGCTTGCCCGCCCAATCGCGCAACGCGAACAAGGACCCGTCAGGTCGCAAGTCGAGTTCCAACGCATCGGCTTGTTGCTGCCACACCTTCCATGCGTCGCCTTCAATCCACAGCAGGCGCGTCGTATCATCGGCCAATAAGCTGGCCACCATGGTTGCGTAATCATCACGCGTCTTGTTGTCCATCGTGCGATCCTGAGCTAAGCGGAACCCCACTTGGCTTTCAGGGAGCGAATACAGAAATCGAGCCAGAAGGCCGCGGCCGCGCAAGGTCTCTCGATTCGCCATGTTTCGCAGCAAGTCGGGTTGGCCGGTCAGCACCAGAGTAAGCGCAGGATGCTCGATGAATTCCCCAGCGCGGGAAGTTCGATCCACGCGGATTGGGTCGCCAGCATGAGCCTTCAGGTAGACTTCGAAATTGCCCGCCCCTGATTTCGAATACTGGCCGCCGATCATGTTGAAAAAGACACCGCCTTCCGCATCAACCTGCGCCATGCGTCCGCTATTTTCAGCGATCAGGGTTACCAGCTTTTCCGGCGTCACATCACCACACAGCAGCCGCGGTATCGGCGGAACGTCTGCCAGGTTGGCTGCCAACTCCTTGGCCTCGGCTTCCAGCGCGTGCCGCGCTTCAGGTTCATCAAGTCGGGCCGCTTTTCGCCGCAGTTCAAGCAATCTCGCTGCATCGCATTCGCGTTGCTCTGCCAGCTGTGCCCTTTTCGCCTGGGATTCCTTCCCAAGCTTCACCTCGAAGATGGTGATGGGTGCGAGGCAGTCGCTAAATGTGCCAGATTTCCGTTCTCCGGGTGGCAGTAGCGGAAGAATATAAAGGTTGGTGGGTTCCTCGAATGTGTTGCCCACCTTCACCCGGACACGGCCTGCGCACGCAATCGACAAACTGCCAAGGACGAGCGTAGCAGGCAGATCAATCGGGACTTGGCGCATGGCCGCAACTTCACGAGCGAAGTCGGAAAATACCGCCGGGTATACCTCGACCGGGAACTGCGGGTTAGACGCTGGTTCGTCGAAGAGTATGAGGCGTGACCAAGCCCCATCAACCTCGCCGTTGGGGTCAACCTTCGTGACCGTGAGCGAGGGCGGCGTCCACGCTGGCGTGGCCCCGATGACTACGAGGAAATCCAACAGCTTTGCGCCTGCATCAATGAAATCAGTGAAGTCCTTGACCGACTTGCCTTTCCAGTCGGGCAATTCGACAACCTTTAGCAGTTTGACGACGCCGTGCAGAGCGGTGGCGACCGCGGTGGCATGCTTCCGGCCCGGTTCGTCCTTGTCCGCGATGATGACCACCTGTTCAGCGCCGGTCAGCATGGCGGTATAGTCGTTGCACCATTTCCCCGCGCCCATCGGATTACAGGTTGCAACGAGGTCGTATTCGGCAACCGAGATCGCATCCCGTTCGCCCTCGACCACGAAAACCGTGCCGCCGTCGCGGATGGCTGCAATCACATCCGGTAAGTGGAAAAGAACTCGCCGAACGCCCTGAAGGTTATAGAACCAACCGCCATTCCCATCAGGTCGGCGCTGACGGAAATCCTTCGGTTCATACCGAACCGCTTGAAAAAGAAGCTTCCCGGTTTCATCGGTATAGTCGTAGGTCGCAACTTCACGCCGTTGCAGGACCGGCTTTGCATCAGCCGGCGGGAAGAGTTCACAGATGGGTATGTCGAGCTTCGCCAGAATGTCCTCGACTCTGCATCCAGCGTGGCACTTCAGTAGGACGCGACCGTCCTGGCCTTCAGCGATTGAAAGGCTGGGGTTCTGGTCCTTATGTGCCGGACATTTCGCCATCCATCCATTGCTGGATTTATTCGCGCCGACTTTAGCAGCAAATTCAGGGGCGTTCATATCGCGTCCCCCATACCACATGCCAGCGGCTTTGACGTGACCGATGCCGTGCGGGGATCCCAGGTGCATGACAAAGATGCATTCATGCTTCGACTCCCCCAGCCAGTTTTTCCAGCTCCGCAATTTTGTAACGGACGCAACCCCTGATGGTGACCGGATGAAGCTGGCCTTCGCGCGCCATGCGCCAGATGGTGAACCGGCTGGTGCTCAAGAGTCGTGATGCCTCTGCTTGGTCGCACAGTAACGCGGTGGGCTTGCCGTCCAATTCGCGTGCGGCGGCGCGCATGGCCGCACGGCGCTTGCTTAATGGAGCCTTGTACAGCTTACCCAGCAAAGCCTCGACGTTTTCTTCGTTCGGTTTCATAAATTCACCTTTGGTGGCTGGGGGTAGCCTAAAGGTGAACCATGTGCGCTGCCATGCAGGACGGTGGTGACGAAATTGGATAATTCGTCACCAGAAACCGGGGACTTCCACGGGCAGAAAGGTGATTATTTTGAGCGGGGGGGCGTCAAGCGTGCAAAGAAGCCGTCGAGTTTCCGCCTTACAAGTCCCAGGTGAAGCGTTCTCGTGTTTTTCAAGGCGCGCCAATAGCCAGGGTTTTCCTGTAAGCGATCCGCAAGTAAGGCTCGTCCTGCATTGCTCTTGAAGATTTCTAGGACCTTGGCTTTGACTCGCGCAACTTCTGCCGGGGTGAGATTCCATGTGCGCGGTTCACAGGAGTTTGGGTGGTCTGGCAGGGCCAGTGGTGGGATAAGGTATAGACATGGCTCCGGCTTGATACCGGGATGTTTCGCCCGCACATCAGATGCATTAAGGTAGATCAGACGGGCGGCAGGGGTTTCAACTTCCCACGCGGGCACCTGTACGCCAGTGAACACCAGTTCAACTAATAATTGAGCGAGAGGAGATCGGGAATCGCGGACAGCTTTGGGAAGCGCCGCGCCAACATTTTTCTGCACCCATGCTGCCGCTTCATCATCGACACCACTTCCGCGCCGGATTCGAATCGTCCAAAATACGCATTGTCTGGCCACATCCGCCAGTTCGCGTGGCTCGCTGGCCTGAGCTACGTCACGAAGCAGTATGAGCGCATCCGCTACTGCCACCACGCGGCGTAAGGTCTTTGCACCTATTTTAACCCCACGCCCATATAGCTGGTGGCAGCGATTGATAAGGGAAGATGCTGTGTCTGCCAGCTCACCCGCCTGTTGCTCCGCATTCCGTTGCGCGACCTGATTCCCGGCCGATTCCAATTCATGGTTCATCACCGTGGTTTCCTGCTGAGGCTGGAAACATCCCACCTCTTTATTTTGAGCGGACCAGAGTCGCCGCCTTGCTTTCCATTCTGCTGCTTTCGCCTTCTTCAAGGTCTGCGTTGCACGCGCATGGGCTTGCACCGTGGTCGTGATTTCTCGCCTAGAGCCTCCATTGTCTTTCAGCCATTTCAGACGCTGATCCTGAATTTCTGCCAGGCGGGCACAGTAGGCGACGAACACCTGCCGTTCCTCCATGACCCATGTAAGCTGCCGTTGATGCCCCACCGCTTCCGCCGCTGCACATTGCTTCGTGTGGGCTTTATGTCGCGGATTGGTCTGGCTGGATTTCATATTTTACCCTCAAATGCCAGCGAGGGAAGGGAAGCAATCGCCGCCTGCTTCTGCTCAAAATCTGCGTGTGAATATAGCGCGGTCATGGCCGGGCTTCCGTGCCCGACCAGGTCTTGGATGGCCACTTGCGGGACGCGGTTGATGGCGCAGAGGCTCACAAACGAATGCCGTAGGCTGTGGAACCCCTTGCGGACAATCGCGCGTTGCCGGTGTTCGCCCTTGGCCTCTGTGGTCACTATGCCGCAACCCTCTAGGAACGTTTGGAATTGCTTGGAAACTGCGGTCGCTTCGCGGGCATAGAGCGCGGCCTCTTCGGGGAAAACGTACTCACCGGCGACTTGCGCGCGTCGTTCCTGTAGCAGCGCGTCCAACACCGGGTGCAGCGGGATTGTAACCGTCTTACCCTTGCGCGCGGTCTTGCGCGGCATCAGTTCAATCTTTCCGGGACGAATGCTGGCCCACTTCAGATTTACCACGTCGCCCTGCCGCAAGCCGGTGTACAAGCCCACGCCGAGCATGCAGCGCATGGCCCCGGTGGCCTTGCGACATAGCGTAACAAGTTCTTCGGGCGTGAAATTAACGCGCCCTTGGGTCCGCTTTTCCATCGCCTTGATGGCTGCCCACGGATTTTCCAGCAACCCTGCCGGGCTCTTCAACGTGGCGAACATCGCACGCAGGAAAATGATGTGAGCGTTGAATGTGCGTGGGGATACCTTGTCGCGCCACAGGTCGCGTGAGTATTCGTCGGCATCGCTCGGCGTGACCTCATGCAGAAATTCCAGCTTGCGTCCCGTTGCCCACTTTTGAAAGCGTTGCCAGTGTCCCTCATAGCGCATTACCGTCAGATTGCCAGGGTTGCCCTTTGCCGGCGAATCGCACCATGCTTGCCAAGCATCGGCAAGCGATAGCGTGTGCTGCGTCATCGTCAAGCGGCGCGCCAGCCGTTGACGAACTTCTAGCCGGTCAGTTTCGGGCAACGCGGCAATCCGTTCCATCAGGGCTTGGAAGAAAGCTTCCACTTCACCCCGGCCGCCGTGCGCGTCGGCCATGGCACTGGCGACGGCGCGCGCTTCTTCAGCGTTTGTTTTGTGGGTGCTCTTCCAGGTGTCGTGGCCATTGACTGACAGGCGGAAGTAGTAGTATTTTCCCCGTTTGAAGACCTTAGCCATGATATTGCCCTTCCATGTCCGTTGCCTCTCGTTGCGCCATGTATCGTACGCGCATAAGACGGGCTTCGCAAGCTGTTTTTGTAGCAATATACGTAGCAAAATGGTTTTTACGATCTTAAACGCGCAAGGACTAGTATCGTATAACGTTATTTACGAATAACATGCCCCTGTAGCTCAGTTGGATAGAGCATGGGATTTCTAATCCCAGGGTCGCAGGTTCGAGTCCTGCCAGGGGCGCCAAGCGTGAGGCGTGCAGTTTCTTTATCGTGAATGCCAGACGGGCCAGCCTGTGGGTCGCTTTGCTGCTCGCGCTGCTCGGCGTGAGCGGCGCGCTGTGGCGCGCGCAGCTGCGGCAGCAGGTGCGCCTGACCCACGGCGACAGCCTGTGGCGCGTCCGTTACAGCGTGGACTTCTACGCGGAGAAACGCGGTGCCCGGCTGCACCTGGCCGGCCCGCTGGACTCGGGGCGGAGCCGCGTCTTCCGCCAGGAGATGTACCACCGCGGCCTGACGC
Organism: uncultured Lentisphaerota bacterium; assembly: GCA_903912445.1. GTDB lineage: Bacteria > Verrucomicrobiota > Kiritimatiellia > CAIQIC01 > CAIQIC01 > DP16D-bin41. Next base: position 13,632 of record CAIWHP010000260.1, on the reverse strand, counting down.
CGGCGCGGCACCTGGCCGGCGCGCGCAACCCGCGCGAAATCGATCTTGTGGCCGATCGCGAGGGCGCGCTGCGCGTCAAGGCGCAGTTCGATATCCACGTCAGCCCGGAATCCAGCTGGCGGGTCTGGGGCGCGCCGGCTGGCGTGGGCGCGCAGACCAATGCGGACGGCGCGGCGACGGCGCTGGTCAGCAGCTCGCTGGCCCCCCTGCAGGCCCGCGCGGCGGCCACCAACCTGGTCGCAACGTTGTTCCGCTTCTGTGCCGACGAGATCGCAGAAGGCGCGGAGGACGATCCCGGCGATGTCGACACGATCCTGGCCCAAAAATCCGCGCCGCCGGGCGGCAAGGCGCGGGCGCTGGTCGCGCTCTGCCGCGCCGCCCACATCCCGGCGCGCATCGTGGCGGGCTTCGAGCTGGAAGCGGACGACGACGCCCGGCCCATCGTCTGGACAGAAATCCTGCAGGAGAAGAAGTGGCAGCCCTACGATCCCGAGCGCGACTACGCGGGCGCGCTGCCGCCCAGCTTTGTCCCGGTGCGCCGCGACGCCACGGAACTGGCGTGGGGCACGGCCATCCGCGAGGTGAAGACGGGCTTCTCCCTCGAGGCGCTGCCGCCGCCGCCGGGCGTGCTGGCGACCGGCCGCCGGACCGTCTGGGAAATCCTCGACCTTTCGCGGTTGCCGCTGGAAACGCACCAGGTCATGGCCTTGATCCTCCTGATCCCGCTGGGCGCGCTGGTGACGGCCTTCTTCCGCACCGTGGTGGGCCTGGGCACGTTCGGCACCTTCACGCCGACGCTGTTGGCGCTGAGCTTCGTCTATGCCGACTGGCGCACCGGCCTCTTTGTCTTCGCGATCGTGATGGTGCTCGGCCTGGCCAGCCGCAGCCTGATCGAGCGGCTCAAGCTGCTGGTGGTTCCGCGGCTGAGCGTGATCCTGACGCTGGTCGTCCTCTGCCTGGCCTTCAGTATCTCGCTGCTCGACTACGCCCGCCTGACGCCGACGCCGCAGGCCGTGCTGCTGCCGCTGGTCATCCTGACCATGACGATCGAGCGCTTCTTCATCAACATGGAGGAGGACGGCATGCGCATCGCGTTCCAGCACTTCCTGCTGACGCTGCTCGTCGCCTGCTGCTGCTACCTCGTCCTGCGGTGGAACACCGTCGGCCATTTCCTGCTGGCCTATCCCGAGATCCATCTCGTCACCATCGCCGTGCTGATCCTGATCGGCCGGTACACCGGCTACCGCCTCACCGAGCTCTGGCGCTTCCGCGACCTGACGGTGCCGCCGGCCCACCCTGCGGGGCCGCCATGAAGCGCGGCTGGGCGTGGCCCGGCGAGCTGCGGCGCGCCGGCGTGTTCGGCATCAACCGCCGCAACCTCGACCTGGTGCTGCCGCACAATCCGCGCGCCAACTTTCCCAGCGTGGACGACAAGCTGCAGACCAAGCGGCTCTGCGAACAGCGCGGCATCAGCGTCCCGCGCACCCTCGCCGTCATCGCGCGGCAGGGCGACATCCAGCAGTTCGCCGCGCTCGTCACCGCGCACAACGAGTTCGTCATCAAGCCCGCCTCCGGCTGCGAGGGACGCGGCATCATCGTCATCGCCGGCCGGCGGGGCGCGCACTGGCTCAGCTCCAGCGATGAGGAATGGAGCCTCGACGACCTCCGCTATCACCTCTCCGCCATTCTCTCCGGCCTCTACTCGCTCGGCGGGCAGGACGACCATGCGATCGTCGAGCAGCGCATCGTCCGGCACCCGATCTTCGCCGACCTGGCCGTGGGCGGCACGCCCGACATCCGCGTCATCCTCTACCGCAGCGTGCCCGTGATGGCCATGGTGCGGCTGCCCACGCGCCAGAGCCGCGGGCGCGCGAACCTGCACCAGGGCGCCGTCGCCACGGCCATCCACCTCGTGACCGGCGAAACCTTCGGCGGCGTCCACCTCGGCCGCACCATCGCCGCGCATCCCGACACCGGCGCGCAGCTCGCCGGTCGCCGCATGCCCTCCTGGGACACGATCATCGCCTCCGCCACGCAGCTCGCCGAGGTGCTCGGCCTCGGCTATGTCGGCGTGGATTTTGTCCTCGACGCCTCCGGCCTGCCCGTCGTGCTCGAGGCCAACGCGCGCCCGGGCCTCGCGATCCAGGTCGCCCACGGCTTCGGCCTCGCCAAGCGCATCGAGCTGATCGAACAGCACCTCAACGCCGGCGCCGCCACCCCGCGCCCCACCCTCCTCGCCCAACTCGCCGCACTGGGGTGAGCAGCGGAAGAAAGCAGGAAGGTTGCTGAACAAGAACCTCTCGCGGAGCGAGAGGACTACTATGGCGATGACTGCAAAGTAGACCTCACGCTCCGCGTGAGGTTTCTGGCGGCGTAGCCGCTCGCGTCCCGTCAGGGACGCCACGAAAGCAGCCCGACGCTTTAGCGCCGGGAAAGCGACCACGCCAACGCGCAAGTCCCGTAAGGACGAAAGAAATTTCTCCGCCACCGCGCCGCACCGCGCGCCGATTTCCAAGCCTTGGAAAACAAACCACCCGCTTTTTCCAAGCCTTGGAAAAAGCCAGCGCGAAACTTTCCAATGCTTGGAAAAACCACCGCTTCCCGCCGCCCCCCCCCCCGACCAAACTCGGGGCAGGCAATGCTTGGAAAGCGCGGCGCGCGTCACTCGAAGGAGCAGATGTATTCGGCGACGCCCGCGGCGACGGCGATCTCGAAGTAGCTCTTGCCGGGCACGCGGAAGAAGGTGCCGGCGGCGACGTCGTGCCACGCGGTCTCGCCCGCGAGCTTGATGCGGCAGGCGCCGGCGACCATTTCCATCTTCTCTGGCGCGCCGGTGTTGAACTTGAACTCGCCGGGATAGATCAGGCCGAGCGTCTTGCGGCTGCCGTCGGCAAACTGGATCGTGTGGCTGACGACCTTGCCGTCGAAGTAGATGTTGGCCTTGCAGACTGCGGTGACGTTGTCGAATTTTTCGGGCAGTGCGCTCATGGGTGTTCCTTTATTATGTCGCGCGTCATGTAGCCGCGCCGTGCATCGGAAGTCAAGCCCGCGCCCTGCAAAAACAGGCCGCGTTCCCGGGGGCGGCTCACGGCTGGCCGCCGGGCGGATGCGTATCCAGTATCTGACGGATGGTGGCCAGCAGCGTGGCCGAGGGATAGGGCTTGCCTATGAAGCGAAAGCCCTTTTTCTCGATGGCCGACCAGCAGGAGCGTTCGTCGGTATAGCCGCTGCACAGCAACACCGGCAGTCCGGGCTGGCGGTCCAGCAATTCCTCGGAGAGCAGGATGCCGTTCTGATCGGGCAGGACCACATCGCTGAAGATCAGGGCAAAGTGGCCCGCATGCTGTTCAAACGCGGCGCGTGCCTCGGCGGCGTTGGCGGCCGCCACAATGACATAGCCCGCCTGCTCCAGCACGCGGATTGCAATGGTGCGCACGCCGGGCTCGTCCTCGACCAGCAGAATGCGCTCGCCGTGCCCCAGGTTGCCCTCACCTGCGGCTACCACCGGCACGTTTTCTGTGGATTCCTTGCCGCCATAGACCGGCAGGTAAATTTTGAACGTGGTGCCTTGCCCGACGACGCTATCGACGTGAATCCAGCCGTTGTGCTGCTTGACAATGCCGTAGATCACGGCGAGCCCCAGCCCGGTGCCCTTGCCCGGCCCCTTGGTGGTAAAAAATGGTTCGAAGATCTTGTTCAGGATTTCTTGGCTGATCCCGGTGCCGGTGTCCGACACGGCGAGGCACACAAACTCGCCGGGCCGCGCTTCGGGATCCGCCTTGGCGTCCTGTGCATCCAAGGCCAGGCCGGCGGTGCTGATGGTCAGCCGGCCGCCCGCGGGCATGGCATCGCGCGCGTTGACAGCCAGGTTTACGATCACCTGCTCAATCTGGCCCGGGTCGGCGTGGATGGCCTTGAGCGGCAAGGCCAGTTGCGCCTCGATGCGGATATCCTCACCCAGCAAGCGGTGGAGCATTTTTTGGGCGCCGGTGACGACTTCGTTCACGTTGAGAACCCGGGGGGTGAACATCTGTTTTCGGCTGAAAGCCAGCAGCTGCCGGGTCAGGTCGGCGGCCCGTTGGGCGGCCCGCCCGATTTCCTCCAAGTTCTCGCGCTGGCTGGCCTGGAGGTCGGGCTGCAGCAGCTCGGCGAACCCCAGGATGGCCTGTAGCTGATTATTGAAGTCGTGGGCCACGCCGCCCGCCAGCCGTCCCAGCGATTCCATCTTCTGCGCTTGGAGCAGTTGGGCCTGCAGCAGCTCCCGCGCGGCTTCGGCCTGTTTGCGTGCGGTGATGTCGCGGACGAAGACCAGGCGCGCGTCACGGCCTTGGTGCTTGGTGGCGATCGCGGTGGTCTCGGTCCAAATCCGCGAGCCATCGAGGCGCAGGTATTCCTGGTCCATCAGCGGCAGGGCCTTTCCGGTCTCGAGTTGAAATTGGATGCGATTCCGAACCGCTTCGCGATATTCCGGGGCGATCCGCTCCAGAATGTGCATGCCCAGCAGATCGTCGCCCCGCGCTGCCCCGAAGAGTCGGAACATGGCCTCGTTGACATAGACGAAGCGGTTTTCGCTCTGGATGAAAATACCTTCCGGGGCGGCCTCGACCAAGGAACGGAAGCGCGTTTCGCTTTCTTGCAGCGCAACCACCGCCTGTTTGTGGGCGGTGATATCGCGGACCACGGCGAAAATCATGCCGGCGTCGGCAAGCGGGAAGGAATTCCACGAAAGCCAGCGGTAGGAACCATCCTTGTGCTGGTACCGATTCTCGAAACCGATGACGCGTCGGCCTGCGACCAGTTCGACCCCGGCCTGGCGCGTGACGGCGAGATCGTCGGGATGGACAAACTCCAGCCAGACCCGGCCCAGCAGTTCGGCTTCGGACCAACCCAGCGTTTGGGTCCACGCCGGGTTGACTTGCTTCAGATAACCATCGAAGCCCGCCACACACATCAGGTCCAACGACAGATTGAACAGCCGGTCGCGCTCGAGCTGCGTACGGAGTGCCGCGAGACCATAGGCGAGATCTTCAGCCAGTTCGCCCAGCAACGCCACTTCCGCGGTATCGAAGGCTTCCGGTTCCGCCGCGTACAGTGTGAAGGCACCCACGGCCCGGCCGTCGACCATCAGGGGCAAGGCGATGGACGAGGCGTAACCACGCCGGATGGCGGCCTCGCGCCACGGAGCCAAGGCGGGGTCGGTCGTGATGTTCCGGGAAATGACGGGCAGGCCGGTCCGGATGGCCGTGCCGGTTGGGCCGCGTCCGCGTTCCACGTCGGCCCAAGAGATGTCCACCGTGAATAGGTAGCCGGCCTCGAATCCGGCCTGGGCCACAGGACGGACGCTTTTCTTTTCATCGTTTTCGGCGAAACCCACCCAGGCCATCCGGTAGCCGCCGTGCTCGGTGACGATACGGCAAATGGCCTCGAACAGTTCCGTTTCGCTGGTGGCGCGCACGAGGGCATGGTTGCACTCGCTGAGGGTCTTGAGGGTGCGGTTGATTCGATGCAGTTCGTTCTCGCTTCGCTTGCGTGCGGTGATGTCATGGGCGATGCCGAAGAGACCGATAACCTTGTCCTGCGCATTGCGTACGGGGCCTTTCGTGGTGTGAAAAAAAACCGCCTGTCCGCCCAAGGACAGACGCTCCTCGTAGGTTTGGGTAATACCCAGCCCCATGATCCGGTGGTCGTCCGCCATCAAGCGGCTGGCTTCGTCTGCCGGAAACAGCTCGGTGTCATCCTTGCCCAGGACTTCTTCTCGTGTCGTGTCCATCATGTGGAGGGCGGCGGTGTTCACGATCAGATAGTGGCCTTGGGCGTCCTTTACGAAGACGGCATCGGATGAGCCCTCGCTGACGGCGGACAGCAGGCTTTGGTTCTGACGACCGGTTTCCTCGGCGCGCTGCCGCGCGCCCAGCTCGCGGCGCAACAGCGCGTATAGCAGCAGGGTGGTGATCAGGACGAAAGCGAGGCCTTTATACATCGACCACTGGGTGACCAGCGCCGGATCGGCCAGCATGGCACCCAACAGCCAATCGGACAGCAGGATCCATAATGAGGCAAAAACCACGTAGGGCAGCAGGATGCGAAGAAGGGCGGTTTTCATGGGCGTGCCAAGCTATCCAAGATATTCCTTGGGCATACTGGGGACCCCAAGCGACCGCTGCTGAAGGCATAAATTCAGCATGCAAACCCTCCTCCAAAGGCGATTGCTAGCATATTCATGGCGTCGCAACCACCCCAAAAGCAGCGCCCCTCCCCGTCGGGTGGAGCTGGGCGGCGGGTCAGGCCGCTCCCATCCGTGAACATGCTGCGCTATGACCACGCGCAGAGCTGTTCGACGCTGGCGGCGCCGCCGTCGCGGAGCCAGCCGTCGAGCTGGGCCTGCTCCTTGAGCTGCTGGCCGCGGGTGCGCGGGACGACGAGGAAGCGGCAGTCGACCTCCGGCAACGCGGTCATGTCGCTCCACAGCTTCTCGAACTGCGCGACCGGGAAGATGTCCTCCTGCCCGTGGCCCCAGCGCTTCTTCACGTCCTTGAGCGTGATGTAGGTGGGCATGCGGGCGGCGACGGCGCGGATGGCGGCGGCGACCTTGGCCTCGTCGCCCAGGTCACTGCGCGCGAGGCCGAACACGGCGAGCAGCTTGGGGATGCTGATCCAGGTGCTCATCGTGTTGTAGTACGAGAGGTTGAACTCCAGCTCCTCGCGCGGCATGGCGAGGCCCTCGACGAGGCGGACGCGGCCATCCACGCGCGCGAGGCCGCCCCCGCGGTCCTCGATGCGCCGCGTGATGACCTCGAAGCTCAAGCATGCGTCACTCTGGATGTGCGCGCCGAGCACGGCGGCATCCACGTCGGCGCCGACGGTGTCGATGTTGTGCAGGAACAGCCATTCGAGCTGCGGGCGCTCGGCCAACAGGCGCGCGAGCGTGCCGTTGCGCAACAGGTTGGGAATTTCGAACCAGTGGCCCACGGGATGCAGGCACTGGAGCGGGAGGTTGTCGGTGTAGTCGCCGCCCTCGCCGGCGCCGAGCGCCCAGCCGATGAGCGCGGTGCGCAGGCTGTCGCGCACCTTTTGCGCCTGCTCGTCGAGCCGCTGCTGCGGCATCTCTTCCCACGCAAACCGCAGGTCGCGCACCATCGGGATGAGGCGCAGCCCGATCGCGCGGCCAGGCGAAAGCAGCAGTGGGCCGCCATAGCCGTAATTCTTGCGCAGCTCCAGATATTCGCGGATCGGCTCGTGCGTCAGGTAGCTGGTGGTGAAGAGGTGCGGCAGCGGCGTGCCCGCCTCGCGGCCGACGCGGCGGCTCTTGGCGAGGTGGACCTCGACGAAGCTGCGGTGCTTGCCGCCGAGCCGGCAGAACGGATGCAACGCCTTGACCACGCCCGCGCCCTGCGTCCAGCGGCTGCCCGCGCCGGCGGCCAGCGAGACGACCGCGACCGCGCCGCGCGCGAGCGCTTCACGCCCGAGTTGGGCGCACGCGGCGTCGAGGCCCCGGGTCACGTCGGTCACGTCGCCGGGCTGGACATCCTCGATCTTCGTGTTCGGCGGCAGGCGGTTCTGCGCCAGGCCGAGCCGGCCGTTCTTGAGGTCGGCGCGGACCTGCTCGTGCAACTCGGCGTCGAAGCCGCACTGCTCCAGCAGCGCCGTGAGCGAGCGCGCCTCGCGCATATCGCCCTTGGGCCGCGGGAAGAGACGCTCGAAAAGCACCTCGACCATGCCGCTCAATTCCGGGCGGACGCGGCACGCGGCGCCGAAACGGTCGAGCTCCAGGCGGACGGAATTCGGCAGGCTGCGCGGGTCGGCGCGCAGCCACTGCGGCGCCATGCGCGCGTAGTAGCCCGCGGGCATGAGCGCATCGGTGCCGGCGAACAACGTGGCAAACGTGCCGTGCGGATTGATCGCAAAGTCATAGACGACCGGCTCCATGGCGAACGGCAGCGCGTGCTCCAGCTCGCGCTTCGCGGAACGCATGATGTCGGCGAGCGCGTCCTGGCCGGCGGCACGCTGCGCGGGATCGAAGATGAAACCCATGCCGCCGCCGCTCATGCCGCCGAGCATCCAGAAGCCCCAGAACCTGTCGCCGAATTTCGCGCGCACGCGCTCGATCAGAGTCTCGGTGTAGAAATTGCTCGCCCATGGGATGATCGCCTGGAGCGGGCCTTCAAAGTTTTCCGTCGTCGTGCGGCCGACCGCGCGGATATCGCCGGCGCGCAGCGCCGCGAGGATGCGGTCGAGCACGCGCACGGCCTCCTGCCGGCCCTGCCACTCGGCGGCGGAACGCAGCAGGTATTTTTCCGTCACCATCTCCAGGATCGGCCCGACGTTCTGCGCCATGCCGCCGTGGACGAGCACGAGGCTCTGCTGCAGCTTTTCGCGCGTGGCGGTGGAGGCGTCCTGCTCGGTGAGGATGCGGTGCTGCGGCAGCAGCCGGCCGCGGCTGATGCCGAACTCGGGGTCGCCCTCGGCGGCGGGCACGCCGCAGATCAGCTTCATCGCCGGCCAGAGCCCGCCGGAATCCTGCCAGCCGCCGCCGGAGCCGGCGAGCCACTCGCCGAGGATCGCGCGCGCCGCGACCAGCCGCCGCTCGCCCTCGCTCAACTCGCCGGTCAGCGCCGCCGCCTGCCCGGTCGCGCGCATGATGACGGAAATCAACCCCGCCAGCAGGTTCGTCGAGACCGCGAGCCGCGAGCCCTTCGGGATGTCGTTGACGCAGCTGACGATTTCCAGGCCGAGCCCGGGCCCGACGACGCGCGCCAGCAGATCGGTCAGCTCCTGGCCGGAACCCTCGAGGCCCGGCGGCACGAGGCCCGACGCAATCACCGCCGCCTTGAGCAGGCCGAGGTAGTCGCGCGCGAAATCGAACACCTCCGCGAGGCTGGTCACGTCGGCATTCGCGCCGAGGTCCACGCTGACCAGCCGCAGCACGGGCTGGTCGATGACGCGCAGGTAGACCTCGATCGGCGGCCGCGGCGCGGCGTCGCGGCCGCGCACGCCGAGGTCGATCGAGACGTTGAGGACGCGCGCGCCCTCGGGATAGTCCATGCCGAGGAAAAAGATGTCGCTCCAGGCGGAATGGCTCAGGTCCATGCGCACGGGCGTCTGCTCGCGCAGCACCGGGAACGGCGCGCCCGGCGCGGGCCGCACGCACAGCTCCGGGCGGATGCGCAGCGGCTGATCCTCCGGGTGGCCCGTGCGGAACATCCACTGGTTGCCGCGCACGCTCTTGACGCTGCGGCGCACCTGGCTGACCAGCGTCTGGAACGCGAGCCCGTGATAGGCCGCCGCCAGCGCGCTCGCCAGCGTATCGCTCGGCCCCTCGGCGGCGACGACGCGCAGAAAGATTTCCACGGCCTCCTCATAGCGGCGGTCGAGCAGGTGCTCGTAGCCGATGAACGGCATCCGGCCCGAGGGCTGCAGGTCGCGGCAGCGCGGCAGGTGGAAACGGTGGATCGCGTAGAGGAAGAACAGCGCGCGCACCCGCTCGTAGAGGTTCGGGCTGGTCCGGCGAAACGCGTCGAGCAGCCGGATCTGCTCCATCCAGTCGCCAAGTGAAGCTCCCGCGCCCGCTGCCTCCAGCGAGAGATTGCGTACCGCGGGATCGGTGGCCGTGATGATTTCGACAAGGTTCTTCACGCTTAATCCTGATCTTAATTCGTAATCGTAATCTTCTTCACTTCCATCAGCGGCCAGTTGCGGTTCTATTTCTGCCGCTGCGCGAGCAGCTCGACGAGTTGGGCGAGGACTTCCTCGCGGTCGGCGCCCTCGAGGGCGAGCGCGAGCTGGGCGTGCAGCATGCCGTACTTGAGGCCGAGGTTGAAGCGGCGGCCGGCGGCTTCCAGCGCGAGGTAGCGCTCGCGCGCGGCCAGCTCCGCCAGCGCCGGCGAGAGCGCGATGCCCTTGCCTGCCGCGGCCGCGAGCTGCACCTCGAGCAGCGGCATGATGCCCGGCGTCAGCACGTGCATCCCGAAGAAGCAGAGGTAGCGGCCCGCGCGCAGCCCCGGCACAATCAGCTCCTGCTCGGCCTGCGTCGGCGTCGGTTTTTCGCGGACGATTTCAATCTGGTATAGATCTTGGCTTTTGGGCACGCGCCGGCCACCGACCGCGCCGTAGTAGGGCAGCATGCTCTCGCGCGTCGCCTGCACCGCGCTGACCGCGCAGTTTTCCGCCGCCGCCGTCGCGACGAGCTGCTGGGCGCAGCGCTGCGGCTGGGTGCTGACGTAGAGATGGTCGCTGACGAGATGCAGGAATGGCTGCGCGGCGGTGAAGTCGCGCGCGCACAGCAGCGCATGGCCATAGCCGCGCGGCTCGGCCTGCTCGATGAACGTCAGGCGGCCGGCGTGCGCGCCCGCCGCCTGACGGAACGCCGGCTGGTCGCCGGGAGCGATGACCAGCCCGATCTCCTCGATGCCGGCGGCGAGCGCCTCCTCGAGGATGATCTGCAGCGCGGTTTTCTTGGCGCCGTCGCGATCCACCAGCATGTGCAGCGGCAGCGTGCGCTGGTCGCGGCCCGCGGCGGTGATGACGGCCTTCGTAATCTTCATGAGGTTGCTCCCAACTGTGCGCGCACCATAGCCAAGCGCCTCCAGAGCGTCAATGCCGCAGCGGTATTCCCCAGCTTCGGGAATAGACCGCGCACCCGTTTTCTAGGCGAGGGAAAAACTCCGTCGGTCAGCTGGGGTTCCACGTGGCGGCGGCGAGCGTGACGCCGCCGACATAGCTGCCGTCATTGCGGCCGATGGCATCGGCCGCGACGTTGCCGGCCGTGTCATCGAGCTTCCAGTATCCGACCAGATCGGGCTCGCCGAGGATCAGCGCGTCGTAGCCGGAACTCCCGCCCGCCTGAGCGTGGTCGCGGAGGGCGGCGGCGGAGAGCGGTGCGCCGTAGATGGCCACGCGGCTGATCGCTCCTTGGAAGAAGCTCTGCCGGTCCCGCGTGCCGATGCGTACGGGCGCCGTGCCGTGCTCGGGCACGATGACGGTGTTGTAGCCGGAGAGCGCATCGGTGTCGCGCTGGTTGCCGTCGCGGAAGATGGAGGTGCTTGCGGCATCGATCCGGCCGACGACATGGAGCCACGCGCCCTCCGTGAGCGGGTCCTCGAAATAGCTGCCGTTGCCCTGTCCGCCCATGAGGTTGAAGGCGTAGAAGCTGATGCGGTTGGCGCGGCCCTCGTCGTTGCCGTCCTGATACATGCGTGCCACCCATTCTTGCCGGTGGAGTTCGCCCTTGCCGAGCCAGTGCACATAGCCGCTGGCTTCGACCCGCGTCATCGCCAGCGAGTCGGGCCGGATCCACGCCTCGACCGTCAGGCCGCCGCGCGTGGGCTGCGAGTAATCACTGCTGTCGGGGATCTCGACGTAGCCGCCCTGGCCGTCGAAGACCGGCGCCACGAGGCCGCCGGTGGCGCCGGGCGCCGGGTCGTTGTTCGGGGTCGCATCCGAGGGCAGCAAATCAAAGTCATCGTTCATGGTGTTTTGATAGCAGATGCCGGACGCCAAAACAATCCGCTGCAAATGGGCTTGTCTTTCGGCGACAGACGGGAAGAATGCGCACCATGCAAACGAAAAACGCTCTCCTCGCTGGGTCGCGCCGCGCATGGTTCAAACAACTGGGACTGGCGACGGCCGGCGCCGCGGTCGGCAGCGCGCTGCCGGCACAGGCGGCCGCCGCAGCAGCGCCGGTGGCGAAGAAAGCGCCTGACGCGCTCGTGCCGCTGAACCGCTTCCCGCGGATGGTGCAGGAATACTTTGTCGCCCGCGTCCGCGTGGTGGAGGCGCTCGGCCAGCAGCGCCGCGCGGCGCTGCGCAGCAAGCGCGACGCGCTCGCCTACGTGCGCGCCGTCCGCGAGAACATCCAGCAGAGCTTCGGCCCGTGGCCGGAGAAGACGCCGCTGAACGCGCGCATCACCGGCCGCGTCGAGCGCGACACCTACACCATCGAGAAGGTGATCTTCGAAAGCCGGCCGGGCCTGCCGGTGACGGCGAACCTCTATGTGCCGCGCGGCCGCACCGGCCGGCTGCCCGGCGTCGTCGGCACGTGCGGCCACTCCGTGAACGGCAAAGCCGCGGAGGCCTACCAGGGCTTCGCGCAAGGCCTCGCGCGGATGGGTTACGTGACGCTGATCTATGACCCGTTCGGGCAGGGCGAGCGCCTGCAATACACCGACGAGCAGCTCAAGCCGCGGCATGGCACGAGCGTCACGGAGCACCTGCACGTGGGCAACCGGCAGTACCTTGTCGGCGAATTTTTCGGCGCGTGGCGCGCGTGGGATGGCATCCGCGCGCTCGACTATCTGCTGACACGCCCGGAGGTCGATCCCACCCAGATCGGCGTCACCGGCAATTCCGGCGGCGGCACGCTGAGCACGTGGCTCGCCGGCGTGGACCAGCGCTGGAGCATGGCCGCACCGTCGTGCTTCGTCACCACCTTCCGCCGCAACCTGGAAAACGAGCTGCCGGCCGACACCGAACAATGCCCGCCGCGCGCGCTGGCGCTCGGCCTCGACCACGCCGACTTCCTCGCCGCGCTCGCACCGAAGCCGGTGATCATCCTGACGCAGGAAAAGGATTTCTTCGACACGCGCGGCAGCACGGAGGCGTTCGAACGGCTGCAGCGGCTGTATGCGCTGCTCGGCGCCAAGGACAACGTCGCCCTGTTCCGGGGTCCCACCGTGCACGGCTACTCGCAGGAAAACCGCGAGGCGATGTACCGCTGGTTCAACCGCGCGACGAAGATTTCCGACGCGCAGACCGAGCCGCAGCTGACGCTTGAAAAGGACGAGACGCTCTGGTGCACGCCGCACGGGCAGGTCGCCGAGCTGAAGCCGCGCACGATATTTTCCTTCACCCAGGAAAAGGCGCAGGCGCTCGCGGCGCGGCGCGGCGAAGTCGGCGGCCGCGCGCTGCGGCACGCCGTGGCCGACGTGCTGAAACTTCCGGAGCGCGGCGAGGCGCCCGACTACCGCATCCTCCGCCCGCTCTCCGGCCGCAAGCATCCGGCGAAGCACACCGCGTGTTATGCGGTGGAAACCGAGCCGGGCATCCAGGCGCTGGTCTACCGGCTTGGCAGCGAGTCGCTGGTGTCGCGTCCGCCGCACGGCATCGCGCGGGCGATCCTTTATATCGCACACCAGTCGGCCGACGCCGAGCTGCGCGAGGAGCCGCTGATCGCCGAGCTGCAGAAAGCCGAGCCGCAGTCCGCCTTCTACGCCTGCGACGTCCGCGGCATCGGCGAGTCGCAGCCCGACACCTGCGGAAAGAACCAGTTTCTGCAACCCTATGGCAGCGACTTCTTCTACAGCGCCCACGCCATCATGCTCGACCGGCCCTACCTCGGGCAGCGCACCTTCGATGTGCTCCGGGTGTGCGACCTGCTCGCCGCGTGCGGCCACAAGGAAATCCATCTCGTCGGGCGCGGCTGGGGCGCGCTCCCCGCGGCCTGCGCCGCGCTGCTCGCGGACAGCGTGACGCAGATCACGCTCAAAAATGCGCTGGCCTCCTACAGCGCCATCGCCGGGAGCGACGACTACAAATGGCCGCTGGCGCTGCTGCCGCCGGGCGTGCTGGAAAAATTCGACCTGCCCGACTGCTACCGCGCCCTCGCCGCCAAAAAGCTGACGCAGCTCGAGCCGTGGG
>CAIWHP010000259.1 GCA_903912445.1 uncultured Lentisphaerota bacterium | reverse complement strand
CGCGGACGTGACCGGCTGCGGCCAACCCGCGCACGCCTTCGCGTCAGGGGCGCTGCAGCCCGATACGAACGGCGTGCTGCGTTTCACGGCGCCGTGGCCGGACGCGAAGCTGTGGGATGTCGCCACGCCGCAGAACCTCTACGCGGCCACGCTGACGCTGACCTCGGCGGCGGGCGCGCAACTCGATACGCTGACCCCGGTGACGTTCGGCTTCCGCGAGATCCGGATTGCGGGGCGCGATTTCCTGCTGAACGGCACGCCGGTCCATCTGCGCGCCCTGCACAATACCTCGGCCAACGGCGGCGCGGACAAGGCGACCGGCTCCGCGGCGCGCGAGCTGTGCCGTCGCATGCAGGCCTTCGGCTTCAACGCCCTCATTGGCGGCAACTATGATTTCACGCCCGGCTCGGTGGGCTACCTCGACGGGCTGCTGGAGGCCTGCGACGCGACGGGCATGCTGATGGCCTTCTCGCTGCCGCACATGAAGGACTTTGGCAACAAGCTGCAGGAGCCGGCGATGGCGGCGCGCTACCGGGCGCAGACGGCGTGGCTCATGCGCCGGGCGCGCAACCACCCGGCGGTGCTCTTCTATGCGATGAACCACAACGCCACGGGGTATTACGGTGACCAGAACCCGCTGAAGATCGACGGCGTCTATCAGATCCCGGAGCTCGATTCATCCAAGAGCGCCTGGTGGGCGCGCAACCGCAAGCAGGCGCGCATCACCGAGGCCATCGCCAAGGAGCTCGACCCCACACGGCCGGTCTACCATCACCAGTCCGGCAACCTCGGCGACATGCACACGGTCAACTGCTACCTGAACTGGGCGCCGGTGCAGGAGCGCAGCGACTGGACCGGGCACTGGGCGACGCAGGGTGTGAAGCCGCTGTTCTTCGTCGAGTGGGGCCTGCCGCACATCTCAAGCTGGTCGAGCTATCGCGGGCCGCAATTCATCTGGCGCTGCGAGGCGTTCCAAAGCCTGTGGGCGGCGGAGTTCGCGGCGCAGTTCTGGGGCGACGCCGCCTACGGTGACGATGCGGCGGCGGTGCAGGCGCTCGACCATGAAGAGGCCCTCTGGGCGCGCGGGAAGCCGTTTGCCTGGAGCACGCTGAACCAGCCGCTGCGCAAGCTGGAGCGGAACTACACGGCGGTGCAGGCGCATTTTGCCGGCGACAACTGGCGCGCACACCGGACGTGGGGCGTCTCGGCCATGCTGCCGTGGGACCAGGGCGATTTCTGGGAGCGCGTCGGGGCCGCCCCGGCGGCGACCGCCTGCGCTGAGGCGTTCAAGAATCTGAAACGCCCGGGCATCGCGCCCGACCGCTTCCTGCCCGGCAAACAGTTCATCGAGGACCTGGGCGCGCCAGCGGCCTACCGGCCCAGCGCGATGGGGCAGGCGCTGCTGCGCTGGAACCAGCCGGACTGTGCGTATATCGGCGGACCTGCGGACGCCTTCACCGCGAAGGACCACCTGTTCGCGCCGGGCGCGCTGGTGCAGAAGAGCCTGGTGCTGCTCAACGATCAGCGGCGTGCGCAGACGGTGAAATGGACCTGGCAGCTCCGGCAGAAGGACGCCCTGTTGCGCGAGCAGCACGGCAGCGCCACGGTGCCTGCCGGCGGCAAGGTTTTGGTGCCGGTCGCCTGCGAGCTGCCGAAAGCGGCCGCCGATGGGACGGAGTTCCGGCTGACGGCGGCCTTCGTCTTTGAAAACGGCGTGACGCAGACGGATGAAGTGTCGCTGCGCGCTGTGGCACCGCCGTCGGGCACAACAGCGAAGCAGCCGGTGTTGCTCTACGATCCCCGCGGGTTGACCGCCGCGCTCTTTGACCGGCTGCACATCGCTTACGCAAAATTCGATGGTGGACGTGTGCCGGGCGCAGACGAGACCGTAGTGATCGGACGCGAGGCGCTGGATGCCAAGGGCCTGCCGTGGCTGGCGAAACTTGCGGAGGGCGGCCGGGTCCTGGTGTTCGAGCAGCGCGCGGCGGTGCTGGAGGGCTTGTTGGGCTTCAGAATTGCCGAGCGCGGCTCGCGGCTGTTGTTCCCGCGGTTTGCGCATCCGGTCACACAGGGGTTCGATGCGGCGTGCTTCCGCGACTGGTCCGGCGCGGCGACGCTGCTGCCCGAACATCTGGAGGGCTTGCCGGAAGCCGAGCCCCATGATCCGCAGTGGAAATGGTGCGGGTTTTCTAACACGCATGTCTGGCGCTGCGGCAACCGCGGCAACGTCGCCTCGGTGTTGATCGAGAAGCCGGCGCGCGGCGACTGGCGCGCGCTGGTCGATGGCGAGTTCGATATGCAATACACCGCGTTGTTGGAGACGATCATGGGCCGCGGCCGTGCGATCTTCTGCCAACTCGACGTGACGGGGCGCACGGCGCATGACCCGGTCGCCGACCGGTTGGTCGTGAACCTGCTGCGCTATCTCGACCAGGCGTCGGTCGAGCCGCGGCGCGTGACGGTCTGCGCGGGCGGCGGCGCCTGTGCGGACTTGCTCCAGCAGTTGGGCGTGGTGACGGCACCCGCCGGCGCGGCGGTTGCCTACGGACCGGGTACGCTGCTGGTGGCCGGGCCGGGCGCCACCACGCCACAGGGGCTCGCCCAGTCGGTGGCCGCGGGCCTGAACGTGGTGTGCCTGGGGATGACGGGCGCGGAACTGCAGGCCTGGTGTCCCGTACCGGTTGCAACGGTCAAGACCAACGCCTGCTTTACGCGGATCGCCAGCCCGCCGCCGGAATTCAACGGGCTGTGCAATGCGGACTGGTATTGGCATGGCCGCATGCAGTTCGACGCGCTTGCCATCCCGGAGGCTGAGAAGCCGTCGATGAACGGCGCGCTGCGGGTGGTGCATCACGGAAAAGGTTGCGTGGTGCTCTGGCAGGTCCCGCCGTGGGCGATGGACGAAAAGGCCAAGCCCTATCTGCGGACGAGCAAACGCCGGGCGGACGCCCTCGCGGCGCGGCTGCTGGCGAATCTGGGCGCCGGTTTTCGCACGCCGCTGGGCGAACGCTTCGCGGTGCCGATCGCACAGGCCTGGCTCAAGAGCTATTACCTCGATGTGCCCTCGCGACAGACGATCCGTATCGTTATTATCGGTGGTGAATCTACGCTGCAGCGGCGACCTGTGGTCGCCGACGGCGGTCATAGACCGCCGCTACAGCAACCTACTCAAGCTATCTTCGGCTTCGAGATCTTCCCGGTCATGGATTTGATGGTCAGCTTCCACGCGCGGGTTTTTGTCATCGCTGCGGTGTCGAAATTCCAATCCTCTTCGGAGTACTGCCGCATGATCAGGTTCAACGCGTGGCGCTTGTCGGTGTCCGCGGTCAGCTCGCTGAGGGTGCCGTAGCCGATGACGCTTTCGTAATCCATGCTCCACTTGCAGGCGAGGTGCGGGTGGCGCCGCACCTCGACGTTGCGCTCGCATTCGAAGCAGACCTCGCCGCCGGCGAGAAAGGCCGCGATCTTCCGGCCTTCGAGCGCGGTGTGGAAGTAGAGGTCGGCGCCGTCGTAGCCGAACGAGAGCGGCACGGGTTTCCAAGGTTCGGATAACATTAACCCGCGCTTCTCTCAGGTCGGGAACTGGTTCACGCCTGAGGCAAGTCAGCCAGCGCCTGGAGTTTCTGTTCCAACCCCGGCAACCGTTGCTGGCTCGCCGCGTCGGCGGGTAGATGGCCGGGAAGGCTTTCCAGGAAACGGGTATCAGCCAGAAAGCGGGCAAACTCGCCGCACACATATTTACGTGCGCTGGGAGCGGCTTGGGCCACTTCGTCCAACAAGGCGGCGCGGCCATCCACGATGCTCAAAACATCTTCAAGATCGTGGCTACCCATGAAGTCATTTTCGCCGCGGTTGTTGAAGCCAGAATTTTCATGGCCAGAAAACAAGGGGCGGCCACCAGCAACAGAGTTAAATCCCGGACCTGTCGCGGTTGTGCGGTGTGAACGGCGAGTTCAAACCACGGATTCTGTAGTGATGCAGGATCGCGCATCGGCATGATGTCCACTTTGACGCCATCGGCCAGCCAGCGGCAAGCAGGCGCCCCTTCCGAGGTGTCATGGTGGAGTTGCAGTTTGCGCAGGCGCTCTTCCAGATCGGTGAACTCGATGCGCGTGAATATTTCGGCGATCACGTCAACGTCGTTGGTGGGCCGGATGGGCGTCAACTTGGGATTGTCCAGCAGGAGGGAAACGATTGAGCCGCCGGTGAAAACGACTTTCGTGTCCAGTGCGGCCAGCTTCTTAGCCACCATAACCACATCATCGAGATTAACGGAACGAGGCATAATCCAACCTGCTTCCTATAATTCTGGCTGCGAGTTCACGTTCACGCGCACGCCCAGTCCGCAGCGCATCCACCAACGCAAGCCACTCATAGAGTTGGGCGTCCTCCCGCGCAGCCTTGGGGACTGAATGGTACAACGGTTTCACAGCTGAGCCGCGCATGGTCCCGTCGGGATCCGGCCAGACAGGCACCAGTTCCTCCGGCGAGCAGGAAAATTCATGGTTCAAGGGAGGGGCGGCGTAGCTGGTGGGTATACCGCGAGTTGGGTTGCCCAGTTCGGCTGGGAAAACATATTTGACGCCATGTATTAGGAATTCGGCGAGCGCAACCCTATGAGGGGCGTAATCCAACGGATGCAAAAACCCCTGCTGCCGGGCACGGCTTACCGCCGAGTGCGCCATGGAAGGACTCATCCCTAACTGAAGGCCCATCAAGGCGTAACTACCTGGCCATCCGGAAGTCATGATCTTTAGCACAACCAATATGTCCTGTGGCTTCATTTGCATGTGGATACGATATTCTAGAATAGAGAATGCAGCAAGAAGTTTTCGGCACTATGTATCCCGTTATATTTGAATGTAGAGCAACAGAATGGAGCCTTGGGTCCGCGGGAGCGGATAAGGGGCAGATTTTGAAAGGTGAATAGCGGCGCTGCGGTTAATCACGCCGGCCCTGCAGCCTGTGATCTCCGCAACGTGCGCGCAGCGTGGTGGTGGTTGTCCGGCAGGGGCCATGTTGTAGCGGCGACCTGTGGTCGCCGGTGGCAGTCATAGCCCGCCGCTGCAGAGGGCTGAGCTCCCACATCAGGGCAATTTTGGCTTTGAGACTTTCCCGGTCAGCGACGTGATGGTCAGCTTCCACGCGCGGGTTTTTGACATCGCGGCGGTGTCGAAGTCCCAGTCTGCTTCGGAGTACTGCCGCATGATCAGGTTCAGCGCGTGGCGCTTGTCGGTGTCCGCGGTCAGCTCGCTGAGGGTGCCGTAGCCGATGACGCTCTCGTAATCCATGCTCCACTTGCAGGCGAGGTGCGGGTGGCGGCGCACCTCGACGTTGCGCTCGCATTCGAAGCAGACCTCGCCGCCGGCGAGAAAGGCCGCGATCTTCCGGCCTTCGAGCGCGGTGTGGAAGTAGAAGGCGGCGCCGTCGTAGCCGAACGAGAGTGGTACGAGGTAGGGCTGGCCCGCCTCCACAACGGCAAGCCGGCAGACGAGGCTGCCGCGGATGATCGCGTCGACTTGCTGGCGGTCGGTGATGGCTTTGTCGTTGCGTCGCATGGTGGCCTTATGGTTTGAGAGGGGCGAGCGTCACCGGCCCGAGCAGGCCGGAGTCGAAGACCGGCCACTGGGAGGCGTCGAAGGGCTTGTAGCCGATGTTGACGAAGTTGATGTCCTTGAAAATCCTCCACTCCACCTTGCGCCGATCCAGGTCGCGGATACGGTTGGCGGCAAGGTTGGTCACCTCGATCTCCAGCACGTTGTCGCTCGCCTTCAGCACGTCGGCGGGAATCGCGACGCGATAGGGGTGCATGATCAGCGCGCCGAGTTCGCGCCCATTCAGCTTCACCTTTGCGCTGTGGCACACTTCCCCCAAGTCCAACGAAAGCCGTTCGATGTTCGATGTTGGATGTTCGGTGTTGGATGTTCGCTTCCAGTCAAACTTCGTCGTATACCGCGCTGTCCCTGCGAAGCTCAACGTTTCGGGATCGCCGTTCTTGGTCCACGATTCCAGCTTCGCCGCCTCGAATTTCTTCGGCAGTGTGGTGCCGCCGGGCGCGGGCGTCGCGATGAACTCCACCTGCCAGGGGCCGGCGATGGTCTGCGGTTCGCCGGCGGTCTCGCGATAGCTCCATGGCGTGCTTGCCAGCACGTCGTTGGCGAAGGTGCGGATGATGATCGAGTGGCCCGGCTCGACTTGCAGGCGCACCGATACGCTGCCGTCGGTCGCTTTCTTGGTTTGCGCAAAACCGGCCCGACCGGAGAGCGGGTCGAGCAGCGCTGCCGGGCACTCCCGCACACCGAGCGCGAACCAGCCATCCATCGGCGTCATGCCCTGGTTGGCGATGAAGTAGGTGTGGCCGGTTTCGTTCTTGCGCCGGATGAACATCACGCTCGGATGATCCACCACCGGCTCGCGCGCGACGCCGGCGGCGGCGAGCGCGGCTTCGCAGTCGCCGACGAACATGCGGCCGCTGCCGAGGGCGGCGACGTGCAGGTTTTCGCCCTTGGGCTGCAACGTGAGCGCGCCCAGCAGCTGTTTCAGTTCCGTGCGACGAGCTTCGACATCCTTCCAGCCGGGCACATCGGCGGGCAGTTGCTTCTGGAAGATCACGGTGCCGCCGTTCTCCGCGAGTTTGAGCAGCGCGCGCAAGGTTTCGAGGGGCATGTGCGTGGTCGGCGGTACGACGACCGCGCGATAATTTCCGCCGGGCACCGTCACACAGCCTTGCGCGGCGCCCGCGCCGATCAGTTGACGGTCGGAGGCGAAGTCAAAGCCGTAGCCGCGTTCCCAGAGCAGTGCTGAGGTCGCGCCGATGGCTTCGCGGTTCAGCCAGTCGCGGCCATGCACGGTCATCTGTGCCGCGCCCGCCGTCGTGTGGTGCCAGAAGTCTGTGAGTGGCCAGTAGAGGAGCACGTCGTTGTCCGGCGTACCGGCTTGCAATACCGACTGGCAGCGCGCGATGTAGGTGTTGAGTGCGCGCACGTCGTGCCAGATCGGGTTGCGCGGATTCATTTCCAGCGAGGCGTAGAAATGCCAGCCAGGCCAGCCGGCCTCGTCGGGCGAGTAGCAGGTGCCGTGATAGAACATGTGATTGATGCCGCTGACGAAAACGCGGTCGGCGAAGCACTTGGTCTCCTCCAGGGTCTCGCAGAAATGCTCCGCGATCCAGGTGCAGGTCTCCGCCGCCACCAGCTTGCGGCCCGCGACGTGCGCGGCCGAGGAGGCGAACTTGCACACGCGCGGGTCGCGGTCGCCCGCCTCGAAGTTCGGGCCGAAGCCGGACTTCAGCGGGTCGCGGTCGCCGCGCGCGAACATCTCCGTCTCCGGGATGTCGGCGAGCGCGTAGAGGTCGAGCCAGTTCGCAGCCGAGCCGTGCGCCTCGTAGCGGGTGAGGTGGCCCTGCTGCTTGCTCCAGTCGATCCACAGCGGCATCGAGCTTTCGACCATCATGTCGGAGATGGTCGCGTGGAAATCCGCGCGCATGCGTCGCGCCTCCTCGCCCTCGTTCTTCGCAAACGCGGGCAGATGGTCTTCCAGCCGGTAGCCGCGCCGCTTCGCGAACTCGGCGAGCACGTCCGGCGACCAGTCGCTGCGGTACTCGTAGGAATCCTGGTAGTTCGCACGCGGCTTCGCGCCCTGATAGCCGGCGAACGCCTTGGTGAACCACTGGAGATAATGCTCCAGCGCCGTTGCGTAAAACGGATTCAACATCCAGCCCTCGCCGCCGGGCGCCGGGCGCTTGACCTTCTGGCCGGAGGGCTTCTGCGAGACCGCGTACACGACCCACTCGCCCGCCGCCGGCGTCCACTGCACGCGGCCGTTGACAATCTTCTCGCGCAAATCCAACTTGGCGCCATCGGGACCAAACGCCATCAGCGCCTGTGTCGAGGTTGCGTCGAACTTGCCGGTCCACGGCGCGCCGCCCTTGAGTTTCTCCTGCTTGATGGACACCTTCGCGTTCGCCTCGTCGTCGGTCACCTGCGGACCGCCGAAGCACCAGCCGGAGCCGAGTGTCATGTCCATGCCCATGCCGCAGCGCGCCGCCTCGCGTACCGACCAGTCGAGCATCTCCAGCCAGCGCGACGAGAGATAGGGGATCTCACGATCATCCCAACCCTTGACGCCGTAGATCGGAATGATGTGCAGCCCGCCCATGCCGGCGTCGCGGGCGCGCTCGATCTCGCGGGTCAGGTTGGCT
This sequence comes from uncultured Lentisphaerota bacterium, assembly GCA_903912445.1. Lineage (GTDB taxonomy): Bacteria > Verrucomicrobiota > Kiritimatiellia > CAIQIC01 > CAIQIC01 > DP16D-bin41. The sequence continues at coordinate 46,359 of CAIWHP010000259.1, read as the reverse complement.
TTGTCCACCGCGCTGCCCATCCAGTGCCAGTAGGCCCACGGCTTCGCCTCGCGCTGGATCGCCGGCCACGCCAGCGGATCCTCGCCCGCGCCCGCCACGCCCAGCAGCAGCGCAGCTATCGCGGTTTTCCAACCCTTGGAAAAACATGAAGACAAGTTTCCACCCCTTGGAAACGGTTTGTCCGCGCCGGGTCGGAGACCCGGTCGACAGGTGGCGGATAGGGCTGTAGGCCGGGTCACCGCCCCGGCGATCATCGGAATGTTTGTTGTCATATCACTTCACGCTCCATGTTGTCTGGAACTCATACCAGCGCTTGGCTTGCATCGTCGGCGCCTTGCCGTCGAGCAGGGTGATGAAAAATTGCCGGCCGCTGACGAAGCACTGGCAGTCGGCGCCGGCCGGCGTCTGCACGCCGCTCAGGGACCAGAGGGGTTTGCCCTCGCGGGAAAGCCGGACGGTGTCGGGAGCTTCCTTGGTCAGGCCGCGCCGGCCGGAGGCGGATTCCATCTGGCCCTCGCTCACCACGCGCCCATCGCGCTCGAACCGGAATCGGTCGGCGTCCGTCCGCCGGATGATCATGGCAAGGAAGGCCTTCTTGCCTTTGATTTCCTTCTCGGAAGAGAGTGCCCAGCTCTGTTTGAATTGCGCTGCAGCCGAGAAAACGTATTCGGTGCGATAGCTCACCGGATACCGCATCAGGGCGAAACGCTGGTCGCCGCGCAACTGGCCTTCGAAGCGCAGGTGCAGTCCGTCGTCGGCGGTCCACAGGCGCACGGCGCTCTCGACATCGCTGGCCGCATTCACGCGCGAGCTGTCGCGGATGGCGAAGTACTCCTGGTCGCCGTAGATATCCTGTCCCTCGGCGAGCACGTTGGCGCCCGTGCGCAGCTGGCGGATGACGCCGCCCTGGCGGTGCAGCTGCACGGTGTAATGCGCATTCGACACGATGAGCTCGGCGCCGACCACGCGCAACGTCACGCCGCCGAGCGCGAGGCCCGCGGCGACGTCCGGCTCCGGCGGCAATTGCTGTGCCGTGCTGACGCGTGCGGTCAAGCCCTCCGCGCCGAGCAGATGCAGGCCGGTCAGCTCGCCGGCGCGCTCGCCGATGCGCAGCTCGTTCGTGATCGCGCCGCTGAATTCGTAGATATGCCAGAGGCCGTCGCGGGTCTTGTAGCCGAGGCGCGTCGCGGTCGGGTGCAGCGGGGTCAGCTGATGCTGCCAGAGCGCGCCGCCGCCCTGCGGCCGCCAGTAGATGCGCCCGCTGGCGAGCAGCCCGTTGCCGCGCGTGCCGAGGAACGCGTCGTACAGGCGGCCCTCGATCGTGTCGGCGAACCAGGCCTCGGCGCCGGTACATGCCACGGTTGCGAGCAGGGTGATGGTCTGAGGCGCGCCCGCTGCGGATGCGGTCGGCTTAGCGGCGTCACGCACATCGGCTTTCGGTAGGACGGTGTATTCCAGCGCCGAGAGCGCGAGCGAGGCCTTGCCGCCGGGCCAGCCGAGCTGGGCCTGCACCGGCTCGCGGTTGAAGTTGACGACGACGACGCTAGTGCGGTCGCCGAGCTTGCGCAGGCAGGTGAAAACGCCGGGCACATCGCACTGCACCGCGCGATAGAACGCCTCGCCGCGCGCGAGTTCAGGCCGCTCGCGGCGGATGCGGTTGATCTCCGCGAGCGCGTAGCCGTGGCCATCCTCCATGCCCTGGTAGATCATCGGGATGCCGTCGATCCATGCGCTCAACGCGTACATCGCGTGCATGCCGCGCACGCCGTACCAGCCCTGCGCGCGCAGCGAGTCGTGGCTTTCGACGTGGCGCAGCCGGAGCACGCCGCGCGGCTCGGACAGCTTTTGCTCTTCCAGGTAAGCCTGCAGCGCGCTGACGTAGGGCCCGGCGTCCAGCACGTTCCACTGGCGGCAGAGGTTGTAGCAGAAGCCGAAATCATAGACCGCGTCCGTGACCGCCTCGTGCCGCGTGCTCTCGACCTCGCCGAGGATCGCGCCGTACTGCGGGTTCGCCTTCCGCACCGCCGCGCGGATGCCGCGCAGCATCTCCAGCCCGCCCCACATCTTCGCCAGGCTGGCGCGCGCATAGGGGACCGCCGGATTCCAGTTGTTCTCCTTGCTGCCGGAGCAGGCGTCCACGCGGTAGCCATCCACGCCGTACTCCTTCACGTAATAGGTCGCGACGTCCGCGATGTAATGCTGCCACGACGGCAGCGCGAAATCGTTGAGCCAGTAGTTCAGGTGCGAGCCGTCCTCGAGCTGCAGCATGAATTCCGGATGCGCCTTGTTGTGCACGGCTTCCGGCGCGCCGCCATGCGGCACGAGGTCCTGCCACACGCGGAAGCCGAGCGCGTGCGCCTTGGCGACGAGCGCGCGGAACTGGGCCCCGTCGCCCAGGCCATCGGCAAAGCGATAGTAGTCCATCGGCCAATAGGCGCCCTTAAACTCGACCGGCAGAATCCAGGCCGCATTCACGCCGAGTCGCGGCAGCGTCGGCAGCAGCCGGTCGGTCGCCGCCTGAAACCCGCCGAGATCCTTCCAGCCGCCACCGGTGGTGCCGCCGGGGTGGAAGGCATAGAAGATCGCCTCGGTCACCCACGCGGGCCGATCCGCGGGAATCTTCAAGCCGACCGCGTCCATCCAGCGGTCGAGCTGCGCCAAGGCCGCCCAGTAATCGCCGTCGAGCACTTGCAACGTCACGAAAGAAAAATCCTGCGGCTGGTTCGGGCGCAGGTAGCCGGCGGCATTAAGCCCCTGGCGCACGTCGATGGCGCCAGTGCCTTCGGCGACGTCCACCCATGGCGAGTCCTCGGCGAAGCTTGTCCACGCCAGCGTCTTGCCGTTGGAGAGCTGCGCGAGCACCGGCGCGAGCGAGCCGCGGCCGCGCTGCACCCGGCCCGCCTGCAACTCGGCGAAGCGATGATTCGCCGCGGGCCATACGCCCGGGAAGCGATAGAAACCCGCGCCCGCGGCCTTCACGCCCGGCGTGGTGAATTTCACGCCGCGCAGCTTGACGGTCTCGGTGCCGCGATTGATCAGGCGCAGGGAGCGGTCCAGCCGTGGTTGGTCGGCGAACGCGCGATAACGCTCCATCCACTCGAAGGAGCCGGCGGCGATCGTCAGCTCGAGCGTGTCCGGCGCCGGCCGCGCCTGCTTGAGCAGCTTGCGCGGCAGATTCATTTTCTCCAGCGCCACGATCTTGTTCGTCGGTCCAATGGAGAAGCTGATCGCCGGCCCGGGACCACCAGCAACGACCTCCTGGCCACCGCAGGCGATGCGTTGCAGCGCGCCGTCGCCGTCGTTGAACGTCAGCTGCCACGCTCCGCTCGTGAACTCCAGCGCTTGCGCATTGACCAGCAGCAGCGCCGTCGCCGCGATTTTCCAGCCGAGCGCAGCGAGACGGGAAGCCAGAGGCTGCCAACCCTTGGAATAAACAGGTATGCGCGCTTCCCATGCTTGGGAATTCCCCCGCCCACAGGAGTCCGGGCAGGCGAGCATCGGGCTGGGCCGAACAGGTTGAGCGCAAGGTGCGAAATTCATAGCGCGATTTTTACTTTTTCCCGCGCGCCGAGTCGAGACCGGGGTTGAGCGGGGTGGGGCGCTGTTGCTATGCTGGTACCATGAAGATGCTGATGGCCTGTGCGGTGTTGCTGGGGACGGCTCTCGCGGGCGAGGCGCCGATGCCGGCGGTTACAGGCGAATTTTGCGGCGCGCGTCCTGCATGAAGTGCTTCATCTTTGTAGCCGCATTCGTCAGCATGCGGCCCGCGACGCCAGGACCGCGCTCTCACGAGTGCGGCTACGGGAAGCCTTCCCCCCTGCGGTGCTCGCTTTCCTCACCGCAACTCGAGCACCTGCACGTCTTCGGCGGCGAGCGTCAGGGTGATCGTTCGCTCTTTCCAAGTGAGGGGTGCGCCGGAGATGAGCTCGCGGCTCGTCGCGGCCGGCGCGGCGTCGAGGGTGATGGTGACCGTGCACGGCGCCGCACCGGCGTTGAAGACGGTCAGATGTTTTTCGCCGAAGCGCTCGACCAACACTTGGGCGTCGCTGGACCATGCCCGCGTGACCGGCTCCCAGCCGGCCTCGGCGACGCGCTTGCAGAGCGGGACATACTTCTTAAACAGGTCGCGGTCGCGCTCATAGAGCTCGGGCCGCGTGAAGTAGGCGCCCGTCGAGGCGTCGGCGCTGAAGAAGCCGGGGAACATGCCGATGGCGAGGCAGCGCCGCATGTATTTTTCGACCAGCTCGTGCGACAGCTTGATGAAATCGGAGTTCATCAGGAAACAGTAGGGTTTGCCGCGGCAGAGCGCGCGGCGGTAGAGCAGTTCGTCGGCGCTCATCGGCCGCCACTGGCCGCCGTGGTTCCAATCGGTCTCGGTGCCGAGCACGTCGAGCTGCGGCGCCAGCCAGCAGAGGCTGCTCGGTGTGGAGTTTGCCATCATCAGCTTGTGCATGCCGTGTACGTCGCGGCCCAGGGTGCGGACATATTCGAAGACCATCAACCCGCGGAACAGCGCCGGCTGGTGCGAGCCGGGCGCGAAGGTCAGCGGCGTCTGCGCAGCGGCGAAGTGGTCGCGCCGGAAGTTCAGCACGTCGGTCACGTAGCATTCGGCCGAGTCCACATACTCGCCATCGAGATCGTCCTTGCGTGCCGCGCCGTAGAGCTGCTCGCGCAGCTTCGCGTTCCACTTCTGAGAGAAATCGGTGACTTCGCCGGCGACGCCCGGCATCGAGTTCATGCTCCACACCGCGCCGTTGCACCACGGCGTATCGAGCAGCCGCGCGGGTGTACGGCCGGAATCGTCGCGGAAGCCGCTGGCGAGGAAAGCGCGCGCGGCCGTGTTGCTCTGCGCCGCGAGCCTCTTTGCCTCGGCCAGTGCGGCGTCAAGCGTGCGCGGCAGTTCCTTGGGCATCTTCATCCACCACGTCATCGGCTCGGTGTAGCGGAAGGTCAGGATGTCGTGCGCGTCATCCCACTTTGTTTCGTCGTTGCCTTCCTTGAAGCGGAAGCCGAAGTCCTCCCACTGCGCCACCTTGCTGATCTTTGCGAACGGCATCCACAAACCCTGTTGTGCCACGCGCCGTTGGAACTGGCTCGGGAATAGTTCGTAGAACCGCGCCAGCGCCGACCGGAATTCCCACGCCGGATCAAACGCGAACTGGCAGAAGCGGAGGTGCGCGCTGGGTTGTTCCGGCGTCAGGCCGAGGTCGAAGGCGAGGAACAGTTCGTGCGTTCCGGCGTTGTAGCCTGCGCGGAAGAAGGCGGGTTGCTCCATGTCGATGCCCAGTGCCGCACCATGTTTGCCGTCGCTGATCGCGGCGAATGGCCAGCGCGAGAGCCGGCCCATGCCCGCGGGCGTGCCGTGCGTCACCATGTATTCGCGGCCCGCCACGGTCGCTTCGCTCTGCCCCGGTCCGGCGAGCCAGCGCCAGCCGTCGCCCGAAACCGGCACGGCATAAATCAACGTCACGGCACGATCTTTGCCTGTCCTGTTGCGCAGCGTCGCCTCGATGAACTCGCCGTTGCGTTTGGTTTCGAGCTTCAGCCCCAACGCTTCATGGTCGAGTCGCACGAAATCCGAACCGGCGGCGACATCACGGACCTGGAAGCCCTCGGCTGGCGCGGCCTTCGGGATCACCGGCACGCCATCGAAGAGGCACGCGCCGGCGGGCGCCTCGACGGTGCGCAGTTCGGCGTCGCGGAATTCCGCGCGCCCGCCGTGCCCACGCAGCAGCAGGTTGAACGTCAGCGACTTCACCGGCTTTTCCGGCAGCACGGTCACCTCGCGCCGCTGCCAGTCATGCGTGCCGACGTCGAAGCTGGCGATCTGTCCCCAGAGCGACGTGCCATCGGCATAGGCGAGGTCGAGGTACAGCGCGTAATTGCTGTCGCGCCCGCCAGTGACGCCGGCCGCGCGGCTCCAGGCGGAGGCGACGATCGGCTGCGGCGCGGTCTGGTTCAGCACTACGTGTTGCGTGACGCCGCGCTTCGCCTTCGCGTCGCTGCCGTTGTCGCAGACCCAGACGCCATCGCGCGTTTCAAAGCCGGCCGCGAACCCGCGCCAGGCGGAGGCGTTGATCAGGTTCTGTGCGCCCTGCCGCGCATCGAGCACGGCCTTGACGATCTCGGCGCGGGCGGAAGCCAGTGACAGCAGCGTCACCACCAAGCTCCATCGGATTGTTTTCATTTTGTTTTCGGCGGCAGGAGTGCCGTCGCTCCCAATTGGTAACCGCGCCAGGAAACCTTCGATGTTCGATGTTTGCTTCTTGGCTGCGTGACCTCACGCGGCGGTTTCATCATTGGGCTTTCTGCAAATTCTCCCAGCGCACGGTCCATGAGCCGTCGTCGGGGAAACCGGGGGCGTGGCGTTGCGGCATGCTGTCGGTCGCGGCGGGGTCGGTTGAGGGAGCCGTCTCCCAGCCGGCGGCCATCAGCGCCACGGCGTAGAGCAGGCCGCCGTTGCTCGGGAAGTAGGGGAAGGGTCCGCCGGTGCTCAGGCCGGCTTCGTTGAAACCATTTTTCCGCGAGGGATGCAGCAAGGCGTCGAGCGCCAGCGCCGGCTCGCCATTGCGCGCGGCGGCCATCGCCATCATCGGGAAATCCCAGCCCCAGCAACGATCCCATTTCCACTCCGCCATCACTTTTTTTACCGTCGCCTTCATCGCCGTCGGGTCCACGCCGTCGCCGGGCAGCATGCCGAGCTGGCCGATGAGCGAGGGATGCTCCCAGTTCCATTTCGTGAACGTGTCCAGCATACCTTCCTGCTGGAGGTAGACGCCCTCGGCCGTCGGCAGCGGCGCGAGGCCCTCGTGAACTTTTCTCCAGGCAAGCTCCGGGGGCAGACCAAGCCGTTCGCGCCACTGCTGCGCGATGCGCAAGCCGTAGCGCCAGTAGCTGAGTTCGTAGGTCGGATTGCAGGTGAGCAGCGGGTTTGTGTTTTCCGGGACGGTCTTGAGCGGCGGGCCGAGGACGTATTTTTCGGTCGCGCTGTCGTAGTAGGCGTAGGAGGCCAGGAAGTTCGCGGTGTCGGTGACGACCTCGTTCCACTTTTCCAGCGTCGCCGGTGTCGGGTGCAGCCGGTAGTCCATCTCCGCGTAGAAGATCGGGTGCGGTTGCTGCCAGATCAGCAGCGGGCCGACGCCGGAGGGCGCGTCGTGGCCGTCGGGGCCGACCATCTTCGGCCAGCGCGCGCCGCGGTAGCCCTGGCCCTGCGCGAGCCGGCGCGCGCTGGGCAACGTCTGGCGATACCAGTCGAGGCTGCGCTCGAACAGCGGCCAGCGGCCCCAGAGCGCGTAGTGCGCGCCGTGCCACCAGTGCATTTCCAGATGGAATTTGCCGTTCCAGCCGTTGTTGAACAGCCCGCTCTCCTGTGGCGGCAGCGAGCCGGCTTCGTTCACCGCGAGCAGATATTGCGAAAGCACGATTCTGCGCTCCAACTCGAACCAGCGCGGGTCTTTGCTGCCGGAAAGATCCACCGCCCCGCCGGTGCTCCAGAAGTTTTTCCAATGCTTGGAACTTTCGTCAAAAACTTTTCCAAGGGTTGGAAACTCCTCCGCAAACGGCGTCGCCGAAAAGCCACAGACGAGTTCCAGCGCGTCGGCTTTGCGGTCGGGCTGCAAGGTGAACGTGTGCGGCGTTGCTGTTTTCAGTTCGCACGCTCCGGCCCACGCGAGGCGCGCGGCATATTTATCCGCGTCGAGCTGGCGCGCGAAGTCGGCGCGTTGCGCGCCGCTCTTCAGCGTGGTTGTGTGCGCCTCCGGCTTGGTCCAGTCGGCGCCGTGATTGCCGGGGTTGCCATAGGGGAACGCGAGCTCCACCGTGAGCCGGCCGGCGGCGAGCAGCGGCGATTCGATTTTCACAGCGACCGCATCGAGCGTCGGATGGCACGCGGTCTCGACGTGTACCGGTTGGCCGGCGAGTTCGTAGCGGCTGATGATCATGCCGCGCCAGAGATCGAGACCCTGCTGGATCCTGGAGATGGCCTTCAGGGTGATGGACTGTCCATCGAGCAAGAGCCGCAGCCGGCCGAGATTGAAGCAATGCGGATTTTCGCGCAGCCATGCATAAAGTTTTTCCTGCCCTTTGCTGCCGGTCGGATAGCCGACCAAACGGCCGTGGGTGTCGTAATCCTTTAGCTGAAAATCTTCGACCTTCTGTCCGGCCGGCAGCGGAAACGAATGCCAGCCCCAGTGCGACATCGTGTTGCCGTAGCGGGATTGCAGCCCGGTCACGTCCACGCCGAACGCGAACTCGCCGTTGCCGACCTGCAAGGTCTGGTGTTCGTTGGCATTGGTCAGCGTGACGTTGTGGCGCGTTACCAGCGCGTGGCGGTCAATCGGCCCGGCGCGGGTGCCGACACAGAGCAAGCCCAACAGGAGAGTCAAACCCACGTGCGTTTTCGATGGCATGGCGGTTCCTTTCTGGCGACGCGACATGAAACCACAAACGCGCCGCCGTGCGAAGAAAGAAGAAGCCGCCGATCGCTAAGCAGGAGTTTAGAAGTGTCGGCAGGGCGGCCACGCCGTGGCCGCCGAGTCACACTCCGCTGCGTTGGCTGATGTCCCCGCGCGCACGGCGTGCGCGCCCTACCTGAAGTTATCGCTCCGCTCGGGCTCCGTAGCCGCACTCGTGAGAGTGCGGTGGTGGTGGGGTGGACCGCATTCTGACGAATGCGGCTACGGTCTCGCGCGCGGCTTGCTGCGCGTTGTCGCCTCGTGGTAGAAGCGGCCATGAAAATTATGACGATGTTCGCCCTCGCGGTCGTGCTGGCGCCCGGCTTTCTACGGGCGGCCAACACCGAGTTCAAGCCCGGCCAGCTCTGGGCCGACACCAGCGGCGCGCCCATCAATGCGCATGGTGGCGTGCTGCTCTATCATGATCAGACTTATTTCTGGTACGGCGAGATCAAAACCGGGAAGACCTGGTCGCCCAAGAGCACCAGCGGCTGGGGCGGCACCCGCGTGGATGTGATCGGCGTGTCCTGCTATTCCTCCCGGGATCTGCTCAACTGGAAGAACGAGGGCAACGTGTTGCCCGCGGTGCAGGACAATCCCCAGCACGAGTTGCACAAGAGCAAGGTCGTCGAACGCCCGAAGGTGATCTACAACAAGGCGACGAAAAAATTCGTGATGTGGATGCACATCGATTCCGAGGACTACAAGCTCGCCCATGCCGGCGTCGCGGTCAGCGACCAACCGACCGGCCCGTTCCAGTACCTCGGCAGCTGCCGGCCCGACGGCGCGATGAGCCGCGACATGACCGTGTTTCAGGACGACGACGGCAAGGCCTACCTCTTCCATTCCTCGGAAGACAACAAGACGATGCACATCGTGCTGCTGAGCGATGACTACCTGAAGCCGTCCGGAAAATTCGCGCGCGTGTTCGAGGGGCGCTCGATGGAAGCGCCCGCGGTGTTCAAGCATCAGGGCCGCTACTACTTCATGGCCTCCGACTGCACGGGCTGGGAACCGAACGCAGCACGCTCGGCGGTGGCGGATTCGATCTGGGGCCCGTGGAAAGAACTCGGCAATCCCTGCCGCGGGCCGGACGCCGCGCTGACTTTCCACGGCCAGAGCTCCTACATCCTGCCGGTGGCGGGCAAGCCCGGCACATTTATCTGTTACCTCGACCGCTGGAAACAATTCGACCTGCAGGACTCGCGCTACCTCTGGTTGCCCGTGCAACTGACCGCCGCCGGCTTCGAGGTGCCGTGGCGCGATGCGTGGACGCTGGAGCAGTGAGCGGGCAGATGGACTCAATGGACAGTATGGGCAGCCTAGACGTCCAGTCCGTCCACGTTGTGCTTCACACCAAATTCCACGGCGCGCGCAGGGAGCGCCCCACCATCGCGTTGGCCCCGTCGTCACCGATAAAGCGCTCGGCGGCGGGGTCCCAGCGCAGCGGCCGCTTGAGCTGGATCGCGATGTTGGCGAGGTGGCAGAGCGAACTGCTGCGGTGGCCGCATTCGGCCGGGGCGACCGGCATGCACCGCGAGCGGATGCAGTTGAGCCAGTTCTGAAGGTGGTCGGTCGTCGTGTCGGTGATGCCCAGCGCGTTGGAGTTCGGCCGATAGGTGAGCAGCGCCTTCGACGACGCCTCCAACTCGCCGCTGTGGACGTGATAGAAAACCCAGCCGGCGTCGCCCTCGAACTTCACGCCGCGCGGCTCGACGCTCGCGAGCTCCAGCTTCACGCCGTTGGCATAGCGCGCGTGGATTTCATATTCGTAGGCCGTGTTCCACAAACCTTCCGCCGGGAACACGCCGCGCCCCTCGATGGCGATCGGCCCGGTGCGGTCGGTGCCGAGCCCATACTGCGCGAGGTCGCCCACGTGGCAGCCGCGGTCGGTCAGCTCGCCATCGGAATAATCCAGAATCCACCGGAAGCTTCCGTGGCAGCGCCGCTTCGTATAGGGCGCCCACGGCGCGGGGCCGAGCCAGAAGTCATAGTCGAAGCCCTCCGGCACCGGCTCGACCGGCTGCACTTCGATCTCATGCCGTTCAGCGGGCAAATTCACGCGAACGGTATGAATCCGACCTAGCGCGCCGCTGCGCGCCAGCTCGCACGCGAAGTGGCCGCCCGGCCGCGACCGCTCCTGACTGCCGGTCTGCAAGATGCGTCCATATTTCCGCACCGCCTCGACCGCCGCGCGCCCCTCGGCGATCGTCGGCGCGAACGGCTTCTCGCAGTAGATGTCCTTGCCCGCCTTGGCCGCCGCGATGGTGACCAGCGAGTGCCAGTTCTCCGGCGTGCAGACCATGACGGCGTCAATATCGGATCGCGCGAGCAGCTCGCGGAAGTCGTGATAGCCGGCGCACGCATTGTCGCCGTAGGTTCCGTTCACGGCGGCCTGCGCGCGCTCAAGCCGCGAGCGGTCCAGGTCGCTCACCGCGACGACGCGGATGTCCGACCGGCCGAGCGCGCCATGCATGTTGCCCGAGCCGCGGCCGCCGACACCGATGAAGCCGAGGTTGATCTTGCTGTTCGGCGCGACCGCGCCCAGCAGCCGCGCCGGCAACAGCAGGGGGAACCCCGCCAGCGCCGTGGCCTTGAGAAAGTTGCGGCGGGTAACGCCGGTTCTGATGTTCATAGGCTGATTCCTTCTGCGGGATAACGCAACTCCTGCCGTTTTGTTGCCGCGATCTCGTCGAGCCGCCGGTTTTCCCGGCAGGGCGAGGCTTCCCGGTCAGGCCAAGCCCAGCACGTCCTGCATGGTGTACAGCCCGGACGGCTTGCCGGCGAGCCAGCGCGCGGCGCGGAGCGCGCCGAGGGCGAAGGTATCGCGGCTGGTGGCGCGATGGCTCAGCTCGAGGCTCTCGCCGTCCGCCGCGAAGAGGACCGTGTGGTCGCCGACAAAGTCGCCGCCGCGCACCGCGTGGAAGCCGATCTGTTCCGCCGGGCGCTCCCCGACCATACCATCGCGGCCGTGCACGGCGACCTTGTGCAAATCCCAGCCGCAGCCGGCAGCTGCCGCCTGGCCGAGCCCGAGCGCGGTGCCGCTCGGCGAGTCCTTTTTCCGGCGGTGGTGCCGCTCGATGATCTCGATGTCGTAGCCTTTGTCCTTGAGCGCGGCGGCGGCCTCCTTGACCAGCGCGAAGAGCAGGTTGACGCCCAGGCTCATGTTCGGCGAGAAGACGACCGGTATTTTTTGAGCCGCGGTGGCGACGAGCTGCTGCTCCTCGCCCGTCAGGCCCGTCGCGCCGACGACGAGCGGCTTGCCCCAGGCCGCCAGGCGCGCGGCGTTGCCGGAGGCACCCTGGTGCGAGCTGAAGTCGATCACGACATCACAGGCGGGGGCCACTTCCGCGAGATCGCTGGTGAGCTTGAGGCCCGCGGCGCCGACGCCGGCGAGCAGGCCGGCGTCCTGGCCGCGCTCCGGGCAATCCCAGATGTCCACCGCGCCGGCCAGCTGCAGCCCCGGCACGGCCTGGGCCTGCAGCAAGCGGACGAGCGTGCGGCCCATGCGCCCTGCGGCGCCGATGATGACGACTTTTTGCATGTGTGTTCTCCAAAAAAGCGGCGCCAGTGTAGCCGCGCCGCGGGTGATTTCCAAGCCCGGGGAAGAGGGCGGTCAGCGCAACGGTCCGTAGGCCTTATGCGGCGCGGCCTGCACGACTCTCTTGGCCTTGGCCGGCGCGTCGCCGTCGTAGAGGTCGGAATGCTTGCAGTGCTCCTGCCAGTTCGCCGTGAAGCTCGCGGCCAGTTCCTTGCTGTGGATGATCAGCAGGTTTTCTGCGTTGTTCGCCTCGGCGTTGTGCGAGAAGTTGAACGAGCCGGTGATGACGGTCGCGCCATCGAGGATCATGACCTTGTTGTGGGCGATCTCATGCTTGGCATCAATCAGGACGCGCAGATTGTCGCCGACCGCTTCTGCCAGCTGGGAGCTCTTCTGGGTCAGGTTGCTGCGGTCGAGGATCAACTGCACCTTGACCCCGCGCTTGGCGGCGGCCGCCAGCGCGTCCTCGATCGGCAGCGAGGTGAAGCTGTAGGCCTGCACCAGCACCGTCTGCTTGGCCGCGCGCAGCGCCTTCACGATCGCCTCCGTGCAGCCGCCCCGCGGCGAGTAAAAGACCTCGATGGTGGCCGGCACCTTCGGCACGGCCCCCAGGTCGGGCGGCAGGCCGGCCCACGCCAGAGCGCACAGCAGTCCGCCGAGCCAGCGGCGCCTATTTGTAAACGTTTTCACGCAAAGAAATATTGGTGAGTTTAAATGCAGTCCGCCCGAAAAGCAAGCTGGCAAGCCGCCGGGCGCGGGCGCGCGTCCGGGAGGCGCCGCCCGGCGCGCCCGTGCTCCGGGCGCAGGGCGGGCGGGCCGCCGGCGGGAACCCGTTTGCGCCTGCGGGCGCCCGTCAGCGGATCGCGAGATCGCGGAACGCAAAGGGCAGTTCGTCGGCGAGGTCGCCGGCGATGAGTCCGATCTGCGACTTGTGCAGCGCGAGCTGGTCGCCCGCGCGGCCGTGCACATAGACGGCGAGGCGCGCGGCATCATAGGGCTTGAGGCCCTGGCCGAGCAGGGCGGTCAACAGGCCGGCGAGGACATCGCCGGCGCCGCCGGTCGCCATGCCGGGGTTGCCGGTCAGGTTGATCGCGAGCGGCTGGTCGCTCTGCGCGATCAGCGTGCCGGCGCCCTTGAGCACGATGGTGGCGTTGGTGTACTTGGCGGCGGCGACGGCGACGCCGCGGCGGTCGCTTTGGACCTGCTCGACGGTCTGGCCGAACAGCCGTGCCATCTCGCCGGGGTGCGGCGTCATGACCATCGGCGCGCGCGACTTGCTCAGCAGGTGCGGCTGGCCCTCGAGGGCGTTGAGCGCGTCGGCGTCGAGCACGTACGGCACCTCGGCGGAGCGGACCATGTTGCGGACGAGCACGAAGCTGTCCTTGTGGAAGGTCAGGCCCGGCCCGAGCAGCACGGCGTCGGCCTGTTCGAGCAGGGCCTCGATGGACTTCCAGGCGCCGCTGGCGATCGAGCCGGTCTCGGTTTCCTCGACGCCGAACACCATCGCCTCGGGCACCTGCCCGGCGACGAGCGCCGCGATGCCCTGTGGCACGACGCAATGGACGAGGCCGGCGCCGCTGCGCACGGCGGCGCGGGCCGCCAGGGTGATGGCGCCGCTGTAGCTCCGCGCGCCGCCGATCAGCAGGACGCGGCCGAAGAGGCCCTTGTGCGCGCCCCGCGGCCGGCGCGGGAGCAGGGGGGCGAGGTCGCTGCGATGGACCAGGGCCAACTCCGTCTCGCTCGGCAACTCGGCGACAACCGTGGGCGGGATGCCGATGTCCACGACATCGAGCACGCCGACGTGCTCCAGCGCGGCGGGATCCACCAGGCCGAGCTTGGGCAGGCCGATGGTGGCGGTGACATCGGCCAGGACGGCCTCGCCCTCGACCACGCCCGTGTCGGCGTTGAGGCCGGAGGGGACATCGATGGACACCACCAAGGACTCGTGGCTGCAGGCGTTGATGAACTGGATCGCGCCGATGGCCGGCCCGCGCGCCGGTCCGCTCGCGCCGATGCCGAGAACGCCATCCACGATGATATCGGCGCCGACCGGTTCGGCGGCGTCCCAGTCTTCCTTGGTGGGCAGCTCATGGATCGGCACGCCGGCCTGGCGTGCGCGGCTCAGGAACTTGAGCGCATCGCCCTGCACCTCGCTCTTGACGCCGGCGATCCAGATCTCGCAGTCGAACCCCTCGCCCTTGAGGTAATGCGCGGCGGCGAATGCGTCGCCGCCGTTGTTGCCGCGGCCGGCGATGAGCAGGACGAACGGGTGCCGGAAGCCGGCGGCGCCGGCGAGCCGCTCGACGATCTCGGCGACGCCGTCGCCGGCGCGGTCCATCAGCTCCTCGCAGGGGAGGTTGAATTCTTCGGTTGCGCGCCGGTCGAGCTCGCGCATCTGTGCCACGCTGACTACTTTCATGACTTGCCTCCCTTGGGCGCGCCCACGAGCAGCGCCTGCGCCACCGCATAGTGGCGTGTGTGCGAAAGACTGATGAGCACCTGCTGGACGCCCCGCCGCCGCGCGAGTTGCGCGCCCGCGCCGTGCAGCGCCACCGCCGGCGCGCCGGAGGCCGCACGGACGACCTCGATATCCAGCCAGCTGAGCGTGTCGCCGATGCCCGTGCCGAACGCCTTGCTCACCGCTTCCTTGACGGCGAAGCGGCCGGCATAGTGCCGCCAGGCTTGGGCGCACGAGTCGCAATAGCGCTGTTCGGTGGCGCGGAAGACGCGGTCCTTGAAGTGGGCGGACCAGCGCTTGAGCGTCGCGCGCATGCGTTCGTTCTCGGTCAGGTCCACGCCGATGCCGAGCACGCCGGCGGCGCCCGCCGCTGTCGGGCGGCGCTTCATCGCGCGCCCCCGCGGTAGGCCCGGAGCGCGGTGCGCATCTCGCGCACGGCCCGCGTCAGGCCGCAGAAAAGCGCGCGCGCCACGATGCTGTGGCCGATGTTCAGCGTGTCCAGCCAGCGGAGCTGCAGCACGTCTGCGATGTTCGCATAGCTGATGCCGTGGCCGGCGTTGACCTGCAGGCCGAGGTCGTGCGCGCAGTCCGCCGCCCGCTGGAGCCGCCGCAGCTCCCGCGGCAGGGCCGCGCCGCGCGCGTTGGCGAACGCGCCGGTGTGCAGCTCCACGACCGGCACGCCGAGCCGGGCCGCCGCCGCCAGCTGCGCCGCGTCCGGCGCGATGAAGATGCTGACGGCGATGCCGGCGTCGCGCAGCCGCGCGACGGTGCGCTGCATGCTCTGGAACTGGCCGAGGACATCCAGCCCGCCCTCGGTCGTCAGCTCCTGCCGGCGCTCCGGCACGAGGCAGACCTCGGCGGGCTTCACGCGCAGCGCCATGCGCACGATGGCGGGCGCGTTGGCCATCTCGAGATTGATCGGCAGCCGGCACTCGCGGCGGAGCCGCCACACATCGGCATCCTGGATGTGCCGCCGGTCCTCGCGCAGGTGGATCGTGATGCCGTCCGCGCCGGCGGCCTCGCAGCAGTGGGCGGCGGCGAGCAGGTCGGGATAGTCCGTGCCGCGCGCCTGGCGGATGGTGGCCACGTGGTCGATGTTCACGCCGAGTTTGAGTCGCGGTTTCATCAGAATTCGTCCGGGCCGCGGTTCAGGGTCTGGTAGGGCCGCATCGAGACGTCGAAGAGCAGGCTCATGTTGCGGCCGCGCTCCTGCGCCGCCCGCAGCGCGGCGTGGGCGGCGTCGAAGATCACCGCGGCCGTCCGGCCGTGGTCCGGGTAGCCGGCGACGCCGCCGCTGACGGTGGTCTTCAAGGTGAACTCGCCCGAGCTGAAGGTGGCCCGCTTGATCTGGCCGGCGAGGCGCTCCGCGACGACCAGCGCAAGGGCCGGCGGGCAGTTCAGCAGCACGACGAACCCGTCGCCGGCGGTACGCCCGATCAGGTCGTCCTCGCGCAGGTGTTGCTGGAGGACCTTGCCGATGCCGTGCAGGATCGCATCGCCCGCGGCGCGGCCGTAGTGGTCGTTGTAGCGGCCCAGGTAGTCCACGTCGAAATAGATCATCGAAACCGGTTCGCCGTCGCGGCGGTAGCGCGCGACGAACTTGGGCATCAGCCGGCTCAGCCGCTCCGGCTTGAGGACGCCCGTCAACGGGTCGAGCCATGCGTCCTGCCCGGCCGGCGCGGCCTCCTCCTCTGCCGGGGCGGCGGCGGTGGCCGCCTCGGCCGGCTGGGCGATGTTCCAGCCCACTTCACTGACGGGCAGCTCTGCGCGCGCCGCGTCCAGCAAGCCCTTCGCCCGGACACCGTTTTCCGGGCACGACGCGGCGCCGATGCGCGTGCTGCCGAGGCTGGCCGTGGCCTGCTGCAGGCGCGCGATCAAGTGCTCCAGCTCGCTCCGCCGCTCGTCCACGAGCACGCCGGCGTTGTTTTCATCCACTTGCAGCACGACATCGGAGCGGCGCACGACACCCTTGATGGCCGCCAGGCGGGCTTCACGGAGGGCCGGCTCGGCCAGTTCCGGGCCGGCGACCAGCAGCACGCAGAAAGGTTGCGGCATGCGGTAGGCCGTGCCGAGCCGCGCGGCGACCTGCGCCGAGAAC
The DNA here is from genome assembly GCA_903912445.1 of uncultured Lentisphaerota bacterium. Taxonomy (GTDB): domain Bacteria; phylum Verrucomicrobiota; class Kiritimatiellia; order CAIQIC01; family CAIQIC01; genus DP16D-bin41. The sequence continues at coordinate 29,809 of CAIWHP010000259.1, read as the reverse complement.
CGCGTCATGTCGTCAATCTCCGACTCCGGCATGAGCAGCGAGGGGTGCTGCAACTGGTAGAAACGGATCAGGCTGGCCAAGAGGCACAACAGCACGAAGCTGATGCCTGTGACCAACGCAAACTGCCAGACCGCCGCAATGAAATCAGCCCAATTCAAGCCTTGCTCCCGCGCTTGGCGCATCACCGAACGCAGTTAAGTAGCACCCCGCGGCCCGCCAAGTCAAATTGAGATTGCGCTGGCGGCGGGCAGGGCGGCGGCCGGGGCGGGAGCCGGCGCGCGTGCCGGCCGTCCGCCGCTGCCCTGGGCCTGTCTGCGCCTCGGATGGCCCCGGGCCGGGTGGGCTTCTGGCCAGGGCGAGGCCCCAGGCGGGAAAGCGGCTGCGCGCGGGGGCTGGCCGCGGTTGCGTCATAAACCGGGAAACACGCCGCGGTGGAAAAGCTTTTCCTTCGCCGGGCGGTTCGCGTACATTTCGCGCGCCTCCGGCCGGGTGGCCGGCGGCCGAAACCATGAACCGTTTGCTTCCATTATTTTCGGCGTTGCTGCTGTTGGCCCCGGCCTGGGCGGCCGCCGAGGCGGACCAGGGCGTGGACGACCAGGCGCTGCTGAAAGCGCTGACCCAGCAGGTGCGGCAACTGCACGAGCGCCAGCAGCTGACGCCGATGAAGCTGCTGCGCGGGCAGCTGGCGCGCACGAGCACAGCCCTCAAGCTGGCCGGACCGGCGGTCCAACCTCAGGCCCCCGCCGAACTCTACCGGCGCCTGCAGGGCAGCGTGCTGGTACACTGTCATCTCTATCTCTGCGACAAGTGCAAGCGCACGCACCTCAACCCTTCGACCTGTTTCCCGCTGACCGCGGACGGCATCTGCGTGGCCAACTATCATGCGTTCACCACCACCAACACGCTCGGGATGGCCGTGGCGACGCGCGCGGGGCGCGTGTTTCCGGTGACCGAGGTGCTCGCCGCCAGCGCGCGCGACGATGTGGTCATCTTCCGCGTCGCCGCCGCCGACCTGCAGCCGCTGCCCTTCGCAGCGCCGGCGGACGTGGGGACGCCGGTGTCGGTGGTCAGCCATCCGCACAGCCTGTTCTATGTGATGACGCAGGGCACGGTGGCGCGCTACTGCCTCGATAAAGGCGCGCGGCGCATGCAGATCACCGCCGACTACGCGATCGGCTCCAGCGGCGGACCGGTGCTGAATGCCGGCGGCGGGGTGGTCGGCATGGTCGCCAGCACGCAAACGATTTATGCGGACCGGCATCATGGCGAGCCGGGCAACCTGCAAATGGTGGTCAAGCTGTGCGTGCCCTCCGCGTCGATCCGCCAACTGATCAAGGAAGAATAAACATGAGCCTCATGCAAACGACACGACAGACGTTGCCCTTGGCCGACGGTGGCAGCGTGGACTACTTCAGCCTGCCGGCGCTCGAAAAAGCGGCGGGCGTTTCGCTGGCCCGGCTGCCGGTCTCGATCCGGATCCTGCTGGAATCGGTGCTGCACAACTCGGCGCACCCGGCGTTCGAGGATGCGCACGCGCTGGCGCTGGCCAAGTGGACGCCCGACGCGGCGGAGTTCGAGTTCCCGTTCCTGCCGGCGCGCGTGCTGCTGCAGGATTTCACGGGCGTCCCGTGCGTCGCCGATCTCGCGGCGCTGCGCGGCGCGATGCAGCGCAAGGGCCTCGATCCGCGCAGCATCGAGCCGCTGATCCCGGTGGACCTGGTGATTGACCATTCCGTGCAGCTCGACGCCACCGGCTCCGCCGAGGCGCTCGCGGTGAACCTCCAGAAGGAATTTGCCCGGAACGGCGAGCGCTATAACTTCCTGCGCTGGGGGCAGGGCGCGTTCTCCAAGCTCAACATCGTGCCGCCCGGTGTCGGCATCTGCCATCAAGTGAATCTCGAATATCTCGCCCGCGGCGTGATGACGACGCAGGACGAAGCCGGCCGCACGATCGCGTACCCGGACACGCTCGTCGGCACCGACTCGCACACGACGATGATCAACGGCCTCGGCATCCTGGGGTGGGGCGTCGGCGGCATCGAGGCCGAGGCCGCGATGCTCGGCCAGCCGATCCCGATCACGACACCGAAGGTCACCGGCGTCAAGCTGACCGGCGCGCTGCCCGCGGGCGCGACGGCGACGGACCTGGCGCTGACGGTGACGCAGAAGCTGCGCGCGCAGGGCGTGGTGGGCCACTTCGTGGAATTCTTCGGGCCGGGCCTCGACAAGCTGACGCTGGCCGACCGCGCGACCGTGGCGAACATGGCGCCGGAATACGGCGCGACGATGGGCTTCTTCCCGATGGACGGCGAGTCGCTGCGCTATCTGCGCGAGACCGGCCGCAGCGCGGCGCAGGTGGATTTGATCGAACGCTATCTCAAGGCGCAGGGTTTGTTCCGCGTCGGCGGCGAGCAGCCGCTGTTCAACGCGGTCGTCGAGATTGATCTCGCGGGCATCCTGCCGGTGATCGCCGGCCCGAAGCGGCCGCACGACCGCCTGCCGCTCGGCGAGGTGAAGAGCGCGATCCAGAAGGCGTTGACCGCGCCGGTCAAGGAACGCGGCTACGGCCTGACCGCGGAGCAGCTCGGCGCGACCGCGCAGATCGCCGGCGGCGGCACGCTCGCGCACGGCTCGGTGGTCATCGCCTCGATCACGAGTTGCACGAACACCTCGAACCCGCACGTCCTGCTGGCCGCGGGCCTGCTCGCGAAGAAAGCGGTCGCGCGTGGGCTCAAGATCCCCGCGTATGTGCGCACCAGCTTCGCGCCCGGCTCGCGCGTCGTCACCGCCTACCTGAAGCAGACCGGCGTGCTGCCCTACCTCGACCAGCTGGGTTTCCAGGTCGCGGCCTACGGCTGCGCGACGTGCATCGGCAACAGCGGCCCGCTCGACCCCAAGATCGAAGCGGCGATCAAGACCGGCGGCATTGTCGCCGCGAGCGTGCTCAGCGGCAACCGCAACTTCGAAGGCCGTATCCATCCCTATGCCAAGGCGAACTTCCTCGCCTCGCCGCCGCTGGTCGTCGCCTACGCGCTCGCCGGGACGATGCTGATCGACCTCGACACGGAGCCGCTCGCGCACGACGCCCAAGGCCAGCCGGTGTTCCTCAAGGATCTCTGGCCGACCGAGGAAGAAATCCGCACGCTGCTGCCGCTCGCGGAAAACGCCGAGGTCTACCGCCAGCTCTACGCGCATGTCGCCGCATCGAATCCGATGTGGAGCAAGATCGCGGTGAAATCCGAGCCGGTCTACGCGTGGGACGCGGCCTCGACCTACCTGCAGGAGCCCTCGTTCGTGCGCGACATCGCCGACCAGCCCGCGCCGCCGGCCGACCTCGTCGGCGCACGCTGCCTGGGCGTGTTCGGCGACTTCATCACCACCGACCACATCTCGCCCGCCGGCTCGATTCCGAAGGACAGCCCGGCCGGGCAGTACCTGGTCGCGCACGGCGTCGCGCCGGTGGACTTCAACAGCTACGGCGCGCGCCGTGGCAACCACGAGGTGATGGTGCGCGGCACGTTCGCCAACGTCCGCATCCGCAACCGCATGGTCGAGCGCGAGGGCGGCTGGGCGCGCCACGTACCGACCGGCGACGAAGTCAGCATCTTCGAAGCGTCGCAGCGCTACGAAAAAGCCGGCACGCCGCTCGTCGTGCTCGCCGGCAAGCTCTATGGCGCGGGCTCCTCGCGCGACTGGGCTGCGAAAGGCCCGTATCTGCTCGGCGTCAAAGTGGTGATCGCCGAAAGCTTCGAGCGCATCCACCGTAGCAACCTCGTCGAGATGGGCATCCTGCCGCTGGAGTTTGTGGACGGCCAGACCGTGGACTCGCTCGGCCTGACCGGCCGCGAAACTTTTTCCATCAGCGGCATCGCCGCCGGCCTCCAACCCGGCCAGCGCCTGACCGTCACCGCCGACGGCAAGACCTTCGCCGCCAAGTGCCGCATCGATTCCGCGATCGAGGTGGACTACCACCGCCACGGCGGCATCCTGGCGTACGTGCTGCGGCAATTGAGCGCAAAGAAGTAAACTTCAGGAGAACGACAATGGCACATTCAGTCAGCCCGGCGGCGGAGGCGTTGCTCGACAAGGAAATCAAGGTGCTGGACAAGGGGTTTGTCCGGCTGGTGGATTATCTCGGCAGCGATGACCGCATCGTGCAGGCGGCGCGCGTCTCCTACGGCGCGGGCACGAAGACGGTGCGCGAGGACGCGGGGCTGATCGACTATCTGATGGCGCACGCGCACACTTCGCCGCTGGAGCACGTCGTGCTGGAACTGCACTGCAAGATGCCGATCTTCGTCGCGCGGCAGTGGGTGCGCCACCGCATGGCGCGCATCAACGAGATCTCTGGCCGCTACAGCGTGATGACCGACGAGTTCTACGTGCCCGAGCCGGAGCAGGTGCAGTTCCAGAGCACCGACAACAAGCAGGGCCGGTCCACCGACGAGGTCCCGGCGGAGCTGCGGCAGAAGGTGATCGAGTTGCTGAAGAAGGACCAGGGCAATATCTACGCCAGCTACGAAGACATGCTGCATGACAACATTGCGCGCGAGCTGGCGCGCATCAACCTGCCGCTCTCGCTCTACACGGAGTGGTACTGGCAGATGGACCTGCACAACCTTTTCCACTTCCTGCGGCTGCGGCTCGATGCGCATGCACAGTGGGAAATCCGCAAATACGGCGAGGCCATCGCGGAGCTGGCCAAAGCCGTCGCGCCGCTGGCCTACGCGGCGTTCGAACGCCACATGCTGCACGGCAAACATTTTTCCGGCGACGAGATGGAAGCCCTGCGCGCGATGCTCAAGGGCGGGCCGAACCCGCTCGAAGGCCGCCGCCGCCGCGACTTCGAGCAGAAGATAGCGGATAACAAATAGCGGAGTGACGTCTGAATCCACCAGCCGTCAGCTCGGTGCATGGGCCGCATCGCAGCGCAGCGGGCGCATAGCCGGATCCCGTTACAGCTCGGAATGAATTCGCGCAGTAGCGCGATGCCTGCCGCATGCAGCGCCCTGTCCGCTATGCGCTAACTGCCATCCGCTATTCCTAGAGCGAAGCGACGCGGGAGGCGGCCGCGGCGCGCTGGGTGAGCCGCTGGGCGGCCTGGCGCTCCTGTCCGGCGCGGGTGAGTTCGGCGACCATGGCGTCGTGCAGGTTCGTCACGCGCTCGACATAATCGCGCGTCGAGGCGGGCATCTGCTTCACATCGAATTTCTTCAGGCTCAGCAGCGTCGGGCCGCCGTTGTAAGCGGCGATCAGCAGGGAGCGTTCGTCGGACTGCCAGTCGGCGCGACGTTGCGCGAGCCGCGTCTGCAGGCGCGCGAGGTACGCGCGGCCGATGCGGCGGTTGAGCGCGGGATCGAACGCCTTTTGGAAGGGCTGCGGCCGCCCGAACACTTCGCGCGAGGTTTCGCGCCAGGTCGCCAGCCGGATCTGCATCAGGCCGCGCTCGCCCAGGCTGCCGACGCGCCGCGGGTCGCCTTGCGACTCGACCATGATGATCGCTTCCACCAACTTATCGCCGACGTCGCGGGCGTTGAGCTGCGGTGCGGTCGCGGGCGTGGTCTGCGCCACTGCCGCGAGGGGCAGGCACACGATACCCAGGACGGCCGCCAGGCCAAGGCCGGTCAATGACAACAACTTCATGTGAACTTTCGGTGACCGCGCCGACACCATGCCGGCGCTGAAAAGCGAAAAAATCGGTAATCCAGAACAAATCGTGGACAAAAGAGGGGGCGAAAATACAGGGATCCCCCGGGAAGGCAAGCTTAATGTTCAGAAAAAATGCGGCGCCATGGCCCGGCCCAACTGGCCCTCGGCCGGCCCGGGCCGGGGCCGCTGGCCGGGGGCGCGGGCAAGGATCCGCGGCGCAGTGCGGCGAGCCTACTCCGCGGCACCGCTGTAGGAGGTCTCGCGGTGGAAGGTGACCCGGCGCAGGCTCGGCAGTTGAGCGCGCAGGTATTTCTCCGCGCGCATTTCGATGTCATGCTGCGCGTCGGCGGGCAGGTTCAGCTGCAGCATCATGTCCACGGAAAGGTTGATGCCGTCGGCGGTGTCGTCGAGGCGCAGGTCGTGGAATTCCTCGATGTGCAACTCGGTGGCGCAGAAAGCGTGCAGCAGTTCTTCGGCCGCAGCGAAGGCGGGATGGGACCGGTCCACGGGGTCCACATGGATGATCACCTTGCTGTCGGGCACCTGCGCTTCGATCTGGCGCTCGACCCGCTCGGCCAGGTCGTGGACGTCGCGCGCGGTGCGGGCGGCGTCCACCTCGATGTGCAGCGAGATCATGAGCTGGTCGCCGTAGGTGTTGATGACGACCTCGTGCGCGCCCTGGACGCCGGCCTGGGCCAGCGTGATGGTGCGGATGCGCACCAGCAGGGCGGGGTCGGGCGCCTCGCCCAGCAGCACGTTGATGGAGCTGCGCAGGTAACGCGCGCCGGTGAAGAAGATGAAGCCGGCGACGCCGACGCCCGCCCAGCCATCGAGCGCGGGCATGCCGAACCGCGCGCCGATCAGGCCGAGGAAGACGAGCGCGGTGGAGAGGATGTCAAAGATGTGGTTCCACGCATCGGCGGCGAGCGTATCCGAGCGCGTGGCGCGGGCGAGCGTGCGGGTGAAGAGCGCGAGCCAGGTCTTTACCAGCAAGGTCAGGAAAAGCACCGCCAGCAGGAGCTGGCTGACCTCGAGCGGGCGCGGGTGCAACAGGCGCTGGACGCCGGCGCGGCCCACGTCGAAGCCGACCGCAAGCAGCGCGAGCGAGAGCACCAGCGTGGCGATGTGCTCGATGCGCCCGTGGCCGAAGGGATGGCCGTGGTCGCGCGGGCGGCGCGACCAGGCGAAGCTCAAGGCGATCACGCTGCTGCTGACGATGTCGGCCGTGTTGTTGACCGCGTCGGCCAGCAGGGCAATCGAGCCGGAGAGCCAGGCCAGCACGCCTTTGGTCAGCGCGAGCAGGATGCTCAGGGCAACGCTGAGCCAGCCTTGGAACATGCCGAGCCGCTTGCGCGCCTCCGGCTGGGCGAAATCGGGTGTGCCGGCGAGGCGGCGCGCGAACGCGCCGAGGCCCCACAGGAACGGTGGTTTGGGTCGAGCCGGGTCGGACATGCCGTCAGTCTAACCTGTCCGCCGGGCCTGTGCCATCTGGAAATAGGCCGCGCCCGCGCTTGCGGCGGCCGCTGGATTCACCTATTCTCCGCGCGATGAAGTTGAGCGTAATCATCCCGGTCTTCAACGAAAAGTACACCTTGGCGGAGGTCGTCGTGGCGGTGCGCGCCGCACCGCTGCCGGCCGGCGTCGAGCGCGAGGTGATCGTGGTGGACGATGGTTCGACCGACGGCACCGACGCGGTGATCCGCGACATGGTGGCACGGTATCCGGACGTGGTGGCGCTGCGCCAACCGCAGAACCGCGGCAAGGGCGCCGCCCTGCGCGCCGGCATCGAGCGCGCGACGGGCGAGTTCATTGTCTGCCAGGACGCGGATCTGGAATATGCGCCGGAGGAGCTGGGCCGCCTGCTGCTGCCGATCTTGGAGGGCGAGGCGGACGTCGTCTACGGCTCGCGCTTCCTGACGGGCGAGCGCCGGCGCGTGCTCTACTTCTGGCACAGCCTCGGCAACCGCCTGCTGACGTTGCTTTCCAACATGCTCTCCGACCTCAACCTGACCGACATGGAGACGTGCTACAAGATGGCGCGCGCCGACCTGCTTAAATCCCTGCCCATCCGGTGCAACCACTTTGGGATCGAGCCGGAGCTGACCGCGAAATTCGCCAAGCGCGGCGCGCGCATCTTCGAGGTGCCGATCTCCTACCGCGGCCGCACCTACCGCGAGGGGAAGAAGATCACCTGGCGCGACGGCTTCCGCGCGCTCGGCGTCATGCTCTGGTTCAAGTTCGTGGACGACCTCTATGACGAACGTTACGGGCATGCGATCCTGCACAGCCTCTCCGGCACGCACCGCTTCAACCGCTGGATGGCCGATGCGCTCCGTCCGTGGCTCGGCGACCGCGTGCTGGAAATCGGCGCCGGCATGGGCAACCTGACGGGGGAGCTGCTGCCGCGTGCGGCCTACGCCCTCACCGATATCGATCCGCTGCACCTGCACTACCTGAAGAACCGCTATGCCGCCAACCGCAACATCAGCGTGCGCCTGCTGGATGTGGCGGACGCGGCCCATTTCCAAGGCTTGGAGGGCCAGTTCGATTCCGTGGTCTGCCTGAACGTGCTCGAGCACGTCGAGCGCGACGCCGCCGGCCTGCAGAACATTTTCGCGGCGCTCGCGCCGGGCGGCTGCGCGTTGGTCCTGGTGCCCCGCAGCATGCAACTGTTCGGCACGCTGGACACCGTGCTCGGCCATGTGCGCCGCTACACGGACGCCGAGCTGGAGCAGAAGCTGAAGGCGGCGGGCTTCGCGGTGGAGAAAATCTTCACCTTCAACCGCATCGGCGTCCCCGGCTGGTGGCTGAACGGGCGCGTGCTGAAGCGGAAGCATTTCGGCAGGTTCCAGCTGAAGCTCTACGACAGCCTGGTCTGGCTGTGGCGGCTGCTCGAGCAGGTGCTGCCGTGGCCGGGGCTGTCGCTGATCGCCGTCGCGCGCAAGCCGGCGCCAGCACCCGGGTGACGCGCAAGGAAGCTTATGCTGTTTGTCATCCTGGCCTGGTGCGTGCAGATTCTGCTGCTGAGCGGTATCGGCTGGCTCGTCTATGCACGGCTCTGCCACCTGAACTCCGCCACCGGCTGGTGTGCGCGGGATTTTTTCCGGTCCTTCTGGATCGGCTGGGGCGTGTTGCTGGCGGTAGCCCAGTTCGTCACGCTTTTTTTTCCTCTCAAAGGTCTGTGCTTGCTGCTGGCCGGCAGCGTGGCCTTGCCCGGGCTTTGGTGGCAAGCCCGGGCGGTGCGGGCGCGGGTGGCCACTGCCGCCGCGGCGCCACGGTGGAAGCACTATGTCTTCTGGATACTGCTGGCGTTATGCGCCCTCCGTCTCGCCGCGGGCTTGGGCATGCTGGGGTGGAGCGGCGCCTACGACTCCGACCTCTATCATTTCAACTCGGTGCGCTGGGCCAAGGAGTATCCGGCCGTGCCGGGCCTCGCCAATCTGTTCTCGCCGTTGGGTGTCAATTCCACCTATCTGCTCTATGCGGCCATCATGGACCACGGCTGCTATTACCGCGAGGCCGCATGGATCGTCCCCGGCGTGTTTGTCGTGATGTTTGTCGCGCAACTGCTGTGGACCTGGCTGCTCGAGACGGCGGCGAACCAGCGCACCAGATTATGCGCGTCCCTGTTGCTGGCCTATGCGCTGCTGCAGGTCTGCGACACAGTGCCCAGCCTCTATTATGATCGGCCGGCGGCCATCTGTCTGTGCTTGGCCGTGCTGGAACTCCTGCATCTGGAGCCGGCTTCAGCGCCCCCAAGGGAAACCCTGGCCGGCCTCTTCGCCCTGCTGCTGCTCGCCGCGGTGAGCGTCAGTATCAAGCCCGTGGGTCTTGTCGCGACGGCGCTGCTGGGTGCGCTCGGCTTCGTGCTCGCCTGGCGGCTGCCGCAGCGCGCCGCCTGGTTGCGCGTGCTGGTGTTGCCGGCGGCGCTCGCGGCCGGGATGTTGGCGCGCAACGCCATCCTTTCCGGCTGGCTGCTCTATCCTGCGCCGCATGGGCAGCTACCGGTGTCGTGGGCTGTGCCGGAGCGTACCGCCTCCGTTGAACCGGGCGCGGTCATGCACACGGTGCGCAATGGCTATGCGATGTTTCGTGCGTGGGCACGCCAGCCCGGACCGGGTTATCTGGAGGCTTTGAGGGGTGGACCTTGGCAATGGCTGCGGCCGTGGTGGCAGAAAAATCACCACGCCGTCGAACTGAAATTGCTGGGGGGTGGGCTGCTCTTCCTGGTGCTGGGCCTGCTGCCGGGCCGGCGTCGCGCACCGGCCGGCTTGCTGCACTTTGCCGTGCTGCTGACCGGCGCCAACCTGGCGTTCTGGTTTTTCACCGCGCCCGATCTGCGCTTTGGCGAAGGTTATTTCTGGCTATGGTTTGCGCTCACCGGCACGTTGCTGCTGTTGCGCTTCGGCTCACCACGGCACGCGCTGGAGCGGGCCGGGACACTGGCCCTCATCGCCTTGCTGCCGGCCCAGCCCGGGTGGGCCTGGCCGGAAAATATCGGCTGGTGGCAGATCGGGCATGCGCTGGAGGCTAATTATCATACCGTGCAAATCCATAACGGGCAGCAGCCGCCCCTATATGTGCTGGTGCCCGACGGGGATGACCGCGCTGGTGATATACCGCTGCCCAACACGCCCTATCCGCAGGATGCCCTGTGCTGCCGCGTCCCCGGCGACCTGCGGCAGGGCTTCTACGTCAAGCCGGTTGCGGTGACACCGGCCGCAAACTGAAAAGCGCTGAACCTGCGCGGCGGCCCGCTTGCCCCGCCTGAATTCAAGCTTGTGTAGCGGTTATTATTCACTACAGTTCCGCACACGGAAACGGCTCTTCGGATTGGTTGCTGCGGCGTGTGTTCGGGCCGCCCGCGGACCGGTTCCCGGCAGTCAAGCGGGAGCGGGGAGGAGGGCCGCATGAACTCAGACATCCCCGTGGCGCCGGTGTCCGCTAATCCGGATCTGGGGGAAACTCCCGCTGAAACTCTGCGACGGTTTGATCCGGCTCTGGCAGCAGCTCGAACAGGTGTTGCCACGGCCTCTCGCTGCTCGCCGTTGCGCGTAAGCCGCGCGCGGTTTAGGCAAGGGTGGGCAAGCTAAGGAAGCTATGGCATTTTTGGTTCTGGCTTGGGCTGTGCAGGCTGCCATGCTGGTAGGCTGGGGTGCCTTGCTTTGGCGGTGGTTGGGCTCCGCAACGGCGCTGCAACCTGCGGCGGATTGGGATTTATTTCGCCTCTTTTGGCTCGGCTTTTGTGGCCTGGTGGTCCCGCTGCAACTCATCTCATTGGTGCTGCCGCTTCATGCCGCCTGGCTGTGCGTGGCGCTGGTGGTGGCGTGTCCCGGACTGTGGCTCATCTTCCGGCAACAGCCGCAGCTGCGCGTGACCTGGTCGGTCGGTGTCGTGCTCTTCAGTTTGCTTTTGGCGGCCGTCCTGCTGCGCGCCGCGCTCAACGTGGGCTTGCCGGTCTGGCCGGGCGCGTATGACACGGATCTCTATCACTTTTCCGCCGTGCGTTGGGCGAAGGACTATGCCGTCGTGCCGGGCCTGGCCAATTTGCATATCCGCCTGGGCATGTCTTCTACGGCGTTGCTGTATTCGGCCCTTGTGGATCATGGGCTTTGGGCGCAACGCTCGGCCTGGCTGGTGCAGAGTCTCTTTCTGCTGGTGGCCTTGGCGCAGTGGCTGTGGATCCTCTTCGGTTCGGCGCACGCACCGTTCCGGGTCAAAATATTCTGCTGGTGCAGCCTGCCTTGGCTGATCATGTCCTTGGGCGTCTTGCGGCCTTCGCTCTATTACGACCAGCTCGCTTTGCTGCTGCAAGCCGTGGTCGTGCTGGAACTGTTGCGCTTCCCGTGGGGCGAAGCGGGACAGGCCGCACCAGCGGAGCAACGCCGGCTTATGCCACGGTTGGCCCTGCCGCTGTGGCTCGCCGCGACGGCCTTCACCATCAAACCCATCGGTGTGGCGACGCTGGTGGGCGCCGGCGTGTTGCCCGTGCTGTTCCTCTGGCGCTCAGTGCGGCAGCACCGCGGCACAGGGGGTTGGTCATGCGGCATGCTGCTGGGCTGGGGGGCGCCGCCGGCGCTGCTGCTGGCGGGATATTTGGCGCGTAATGCCGTCTTGACCGGCTGGCTGCTCTTTCCGGCGCCCGTCGGGCGTCTGCCGGTGGATTGGGCCGTGCCGGAACGGCCGGCGGATGCCTCGCTCACCGCTGCCCTGCAATCCGTGCGCGGCGTCTATGCTGTCATCCGTGGCTGGGCGCGCCGGCCCGATACCGCATGCGTGGCCGCCGCCCAGGCCCCGTTGGCGACGTGGGGGCCTGCTTGGTGGGACCGCAATCGCGGCGCACCGGCGTGGAACTTCCTGGCCGCCGGCTTGGTGCTGGCTACGCTGGCCGGCGTATGCGGCCGCTGGCGCGCCGCCGATCCGCCGCTCATCTGCGCCGGCCTGGTGACGGCGTTTAATCTGGCCCAATGGTTTCTTCTGGTGCCGGAATTGCGCTTCGGCGACGCGTTCTTCACGCTCGCCTTTGGTTTGGGCGCAGCTTTGCTCTGGCCGACGGGCACCTGGCGTCCGTTCCATACGGTGCTGGCCGCCCTGGCCGTTGTCCTGATGGGTTGGTGGTGGTGCGCGCATCCGGCGCTCGCAATCCCGGCGGACCCGTGGCAGATCGGGCGGGCAGGAGCGTCAGCGTGCAAGCAAGTCGTGGTGCAAAACGGGCAGCAGCCGCCGTTGGTGGTCTGGACCCCTTGCGGGGATGATCGCTGCGGTGATGCACCGTTGCCCTGCACGCCTTATCCTCGCGATAATTTGTGCCTCCGTGTACCGGGAAACGTAGGGCATGGCTTCTACGTCAAACCCGATGCGGCACCGCCGGCCGCAAACTGAACACCTTCCCGAAACCCTCCGTTGGTGTCCACGACGGTGACGTCACCTGTAAATCCCCTGTAGACACCGCGTCAATAAAGCGGCTACGGAACCGCACAAGCACGAGCGCCCTTGGTTTGTTAGCGGCCGGTGACTGGACGTTGAGGGCAGGGCTGCGAAACGCCAAGCAGCGATCGCGTCGAACGCGCCCTCACGTCGCGGGTTTGGCGGGCGGCGGGGCCTTGCCGGTCGGCGGCGGGGGGAGCAGCGCCTTCGCGGGGTCCAGGCCGTGCGCGCGGAGTTTTTGCGCAAGGGTGTCGTTTTTGCTGTCGAGCTGGTAGGCGTTGGTCCAGTATTTCAGCGCCTGCGCCGGCTGGTTGAGCTGGAGGTAGAGGTCGCCGAGGTGCTCGGCCACGGTGGCGTCCTCGGGGGTCATCTCGGCGGCTTTCTGCAGCGGGGCGAGCGCGTCGTGGAAGCGGCCCAGCTGGAAGAAGATCCAGCCGAGCGTATCGAGGAACGCTCCGTTCTCCGGGTCCTGCCGGAGGGCGCGGCGCGAGAATTCCAGCGCGCGGTCAAGGTGCAGGCGCTTCTCGCTCCACATGTAGGCGAGGTAGTTGAGCGCCTCGGCATGGTCGGGCTCGAGCTCGAGGCAGCGCAGCAGCAGCTTTTCGCCACGCTCGAACTGGCCGCACCGCTCGCAGGAGGCGCCGAACCAGAAGTAGAAGGCGGAGTTGAAGACCGCGCCGCCGTGGTGCTCGGCGACCTGCTGGGCCTGCTCGAAGGTGCGCAGCGCGGCGGCATGGTCCTGGGCCGCGTAGCGCACGAAGCCGAGATGGATCAGCGGGTTCGGATTGGCCGGCAGGCGCGCGGCCACTTTCTGCAGGAGGCGCGCCAGCACGCGTGCGTCCGCGGGGTCCTTGGCGGCGAACAGTTCCTGGATGAACCCGATCGTCACGGCGTCATCCAGCTGCGCCCCCTGCACGAGCAGGTCCACGCAGTCCTCGCTTTTGCCGGCCTTGAACGCGGCGACAGCGTACCGGCTGAACAGCTCGGCGGGGATGGTTGCGTCGGGCTTCTTGCGCAGCGCGCGCAGCGAGCGGGCGAAGTCGGCCATCGCCTGCGCATAGGCCTGCTGTTCGATGTGCAGGTAGGCCTGGAACTGCAGCAGCAGCGCATTCTCGGGCCAGCGGGTGAGGCCCGCGGCGACGGCCTGGAGGGCGGCGTTGGTCTGGCTGTGGGTCAGCAGGAAGACGGCGAGCCGCGTGGCGTTGAGCGGCGCGGCGGCATGCTCGGCGGCGCGGCGGAAAGCGATCTCCGCGCGCACGGCATCGCCGGCGTCCTCGTGCAGCTCGCCGAGGTAAAACCACGCACGCTCGTCCTGCGGACGCTCCTGGACGCCGCGCTCGAAGAAGCCGATGGCGGCCTCGCGCTGGCCGCCGCCGGCGTAGCTCTGCGCGATGCGGCTGCGGAAGGGGAGCTGCTCGCTGATGCGCGCCTCGAGGCTCGCATGGCAGGCGAAGGCCTTCGCAAACTGACCGTCGGCGATATACAGCTCGGCCAGGCCGGTCAACAGCGCGTTGTCCTTGGGGTGTTCCCGGGTGGCCTCCTCCATCACGTCGAGGCCGCGCTGGCGGGCGGCATGCGCCGCCGGGACGCTGCGTGCGCGGATGGCGGTGCGCGCAAAGAGATCGGCATAGGCGCGGAAGAGATCGGGCGTGTGCGGCGCGCGCTGGAGCGCGCGCTCCAACAGGCGCTGCGCCTCCTCGTCCCGGCCTTGCGTGACGAGGATCGTGGCGAGCTTGAGGTAGTGCTCCGGCCGGTCCGGCGCGAGCTTGAGCAGCTTGCCGTAGATGGCGGCGGCCTTGTCACCCTGGTCGGTCGCCTGGTAGGCGAGCGCGAGCCAGAGGAGCGCGCGGTCGGAGTCGGGATGCCGCGCCGCGAGGTTGCGCAGGAGGGCCAGCGCCTCTTGGTTGCGGTTCTGCTGAAGCAGGCCCTGCGCGGTCCGCATCTGGAGCGCCTCGTTGTCGGGCTCCAGCTGCGCCGCCGCCAGATAGTGCTCCACCGCGTCGGCGGCGTCCTTGTTGAGCTCCGCAATCCGCCCGTTGGCGAACGCCGCCAGCGCTTGTGCGCGGCGCTGGCCCTCGGGGGGCAGCACAAAAGCCGTTGCGACCACCGGCACGGTTTTCGTGACGGTGGGCGCAGCGACGGGGACGACAACGGTTGGCGCGGGCGGCGTACGACAACCCGCGAGCAGCAAAACGCTGTTCAGGGCGAAGATACAAACCACCCGCTGCTTTTGCATGACCGGACTCCGGTGCGCGTACGCCGCGCACACGAGTTTACTTGTTTTCGTTCTTGTGACGGTTCAAACGGCGGCGTTTGCGCCGCTTGTGATTGGCCATCTTCAGACGACGTTTTTTCTTTACTGAACCCATGGTAACTCCTGCCTTGCTCCGTGCCGGCTGCGCCAGAAAAGCTCAGGGCACTACTTTATTCAGACCGATTTCAATGATACCTTCCGCGCCCGCCGCCTTCAAGGCCGGGATGATTTCGCGGACCACCTTTTCCTCGACGACCGATTCAACCGAGTACCAGCCCTCGCGGTTGAGGCTGCTGATCGTCGGCGAATTCAAGGCCGGCAAAATCTTGAGGGCCGCGCCCAGGTGCGGCTCGCGGACATTCATCTTGAGCAGCACCTTGTTCTCGGCCTCCAGCGCACCCTTGAGCAGCAGCGCGAGCTGCTCGATCTTCGCGCGCTTGCCCGGGTTCTTCCAGGCCTTCTTGTTGGCGATCAGCCGCGTGGTGGATTCCAGGACCGTGTCCACGATCCGCAGGTTGTTTGCCCGCAGCGAGGAGCCGGTCTCCGTCAGTTCGATGATCGCGTCCACAAGCTCCGGCGCCTTGACTTCGGTCGCCCCCCACGAAAATTCGACTTCGGCATGCACGCCGTGCTGCTTGAGGTAGCGCTTGGCGATGCCGACCGCCTCGGTCGCGATGCGCTTGCCTTCGAGATCCTTCGCGGTCTTGATTTTCGAATCGTTCGGCACGGCCACGACCCAGCGCACCGGCCGCATGCCCTGCTTGGCATAGACGAGATTCGCGACTTCCTGCACGTCGGAGCCGTTCTCGATGATCCAGTCGTAGCCGGTCAGGCCGGCATCCAGCATGCCGTGCTCGACGTAACGGCTGATCTCCTGGGCGCGGATCAGGCGCGCTTCGATGTCCGGGTCATTGACGCTCGGGATGTAGGAGCGCGAGCCGGTCGAGACCGTAAAGCCCGCCTTCTTCATCACTGCGAACGTGGACTCCTGCAGGCTGCCTTTGGGCAGCCCCAGCACGATTTTTTTCATGGCCATGTGTGTATCTCCGCTGAATAGGGCGGCGGAATGTAGCGCAAGCACGCGCCGGAGTCCAGCGTTCTGCGCGTCGGCTCCGCCCGCGCACGCTCCCGCGCCTGGCGCGGGGTGGAAGCGGTCCGGCGCCTGCCGTGCGGCCACCGCGGTGAGCGGAGGCCGGACGGGCTTGCCGTTCGGTTAGGACGAAACCTTAGTTCAAAATAGGACGTTGTAGGGGCGTGCCGTGCTTGCGATCCCGGGCGGGCACGCTAACGTCGTCCCATGAGTTCCATGGAACAGGATCAAGGACAGACGGCTGAGGTGCGCCACGTGAAAGAATACCGGATTACGTGCATCTGCAAGACGGGGCCAGGGCAGGCGGCTAGCGCTATTTCCCACGTCGGCAACGAGCGGGATCGCTGGCTCATGTCGTGCGAGATGGTCATGACGCACTTGGAGATGGGTACGGCTGCTTTTTATGTGTTCGATGAGCGGACGGGACAGCGGTCGTCCCTTGGGTATGCCAAGGAAGGTGGCCGGCGACCTTACTTGTTCTCGCACATTGCGGGCTGCTGCAATGCGCAGCTCTGGATGCTCAACGTGGTCACGCCTGGTTGCCAGGCGTTTGTTTGAAACACTTTGCCGCGTATCCCCTATGCGGCAGAAACAGCGCTGCACCCATCGCGCTGTAGCCCCCCGAGGGCCGGGTCCAATCCCCGGCCCTTCCTTTCTGTCCCGTGGCGCGGTCCGCGTTGCGCGCGGGGCTGGCGATGCTGGCCCCGAGGGGTTGTCCGCCTGCTCCCGCCTCGCCGCAAATCCTTTTTTCGTGCGCTTTGCGGGCAGCACCGGTAGAGTGCGCGCCATGTTTAGCACATATCAACCACACGAACGGCGGCGGTTGCTGGTGGCCTTGCTGTTGCTGGCCGCAGCCTATGGGCTTTTCCTGTTCTGGCGCGGGTGCTTCGATCCCGACGAGGGCCGCTATGCCGAGGTCCCCCGCGAAATGGTTGCGCGGGGCGACTGGATGGAGATGCGGATGATGGACTTCCGTTATTACGAGAAGCCCATCCTCAGCTACTGGCTCACCGCGCCCGCGATCGCCCTCTTCGGCCCGCATGACTGGGCCTCACGCATTCCGCTGCTCCTGCCCATCATCGGTACGCTGCTGCTGATGCGTGCGCTCGTGCGGCGCCATTGGCCGCGCACTATGGCCAGTCCCGCACTGCTGACTATGCTTTCTGTGGCGGGTTTCTTCACCGGTCTCGCGCTGCTGATGACCGATGCGTTCCTCGTCTTCTGGTTCGCGCTGGTCTGCGTGGCGCTGTTCAACGCCTATGCCGTCGGGGCCACATCGGTACAGCGCCGCAACGGTTTGCTGCTGGCGGCGGCAGCCGGCACGCTCGGCTTCATGACCAAGGGCGCGGTGGCCGTCGTGCTGCCGGGTGCGGCGCTCTTCTGCTGGCTGCTCTGGGAGCGGCGCCTGCGCCAACTCTGGACATGGTGGCTGCTCGTGGCCGCGGCGTTGTTCGTCGGCGTGCTTGTGCCGTGGCTCTGGTGGCTCGAGCAGCACAACCCGGGGTTCGTAAAGTATTTCGTGATCGATGAGCACCTCTCACGCTTCACCGGCACGCGCGCTTCGCAGGGCCACCCGGAGCCTTGGTGGCTCTTTCTCGCGCTGACACCGGTAATGCTATTGCCGTGGACGCTCTTCGGCGTCCGTGCCATCGTGCGCGGCTGGGGTCGGCACGACAGCCTGACGCGTTTCCTCGTCTGCTGGGCGGCGATCGTAATCGTGTTCTTCTCCATCAGCAGCGGCAAATTGATGAGCTACATCCTGCCCGCCTTCCCCGCGCTCGGCCTGCTGATCGGCCGCTGGGGCGTGGGCGAGCCGCTCGAGGACACGGCGCGCGACCGCCGCCTCTGGCGGCTCGGTCTGGCCGGTCCGTTCATCGTTTTGCTGCTGCTCGCGCTGCTCTGGATCGGCAGCTGGTTCCAACTCGTGCCGTCGCGCGTGCCGCAGATCGCCGCGGCGAGCGCGCTGCTGTTCCTGCCGATCGCCGCCGCGCTCTGGCTGGCGCGCAGCGCGCTGCGGACCTTTGCCGGCGTCTGGCTGTTCGTCGGCAGCCTGCTGCTCGGCCTCGCGCTGATCTGCTCGCCGCTCGCCGGCCTGAATTTCAACGTCTTTCTGCACCTGAACAATTCGCTTCTTTACAAGCAGATCGCCGCGCAGCTCCAGCCGGAGGACCGGCTCGTCATGTTCTTCGACTATCGCCCGGCGCTGGTCTATTACACGCAGCGCGACGCCATCGCGTTCCAGATGAAGAACGAGCTCGCCTACGGCATGGCTGCCGAGCCGAACCGGCGCGGCAGCCTTGAGAACTTCGACCAGTTGCGCGCCGTCGCCAGCCAGTGCCGCGGCAAGCTGTACGGCTTCGTGGACCCGCCGGACGTGGCCAGGCGCCTGGGGCCGATCCGCGACGCGCTGCTGCCGGCCGGTTTCCCGCAGACGCCGGACACCATCGTCTTTGAGGTGAAATTTCCCGGGAAACCCGCCGGCCCGTAAGGCCGACGGTTTCCAAGGCTTGGAAACCTGGGACGCGTCATCTTCCAAGCCTTGGAAACGTTTGCAGCTCGGCAAGGTGCTGCGGAGAAGAGCAGGATGGAAGCCGTTATCCAGGTGGGTCCGCGTGAGCGCGCCGGCATGCTGGCGCTGTTGGCGCTGTTCTTCGCGTTCGGGCTGTTCGATCATTCGCTGTGGTCCGCCAACGACACGCGCGAGGGCGCGATGATCGCGGCGATGGCGCGCGGCGAGGTCTGGACGCTGCCGGAGCTCAATGGCGAACCCTACCTTGAAAAACCGCCGCTGCTGCACTGGACCGGCGCGGCGCTGTGCCGGCTGACCGGCGCGGTCACCGAAGGCCTGGTGCGCCTGCCGGCGGCGCTGTACGGCTTCGGCAGCGTCGTGCTGGTCTGGCTCTTCGGCCGCGCGCTGGGCCGCGAGCGTGCCGGCTTGATCGCCGCGGCGCTCTGCTCCACGACCCTGCTGATGGCCGAGTACTCCAAAGTGGTCCTCACCGATACCGCGCTGACGTTTGTCGTCATGTTGTCGCTCTGGCTCTTCTGGCGCGCTTACACGGCGCCGCAGTGGCGGGTGCTCCGCTATTTCCTCTTCCTGCTTGCCACGGCGGTCGCGTTCTATGCCAAGGGCCTGCTCGGTCCCGGCTTCGTCTGGGTCGCGGTCGGCCTGTTCCTGCTCTGGCGGCGCGAGTGGCGCCTGCTCGTGGGCCTGCCGCTCGCCTTCCTGCCGGTCTTTGCACTCGTCTTGGCGCCGTGGGTCAGCGCGCTGTGGGTGGCGGGCGGTTATGGATATCTCGTCAGCGTCTTTTGGGACAACCAGTTCGGTCGGTTTCTTTCTTTCCATGACCCGAGCCTGCCGCTGGACCCCTATTTCGTGCACAAGGAACCCCTCTGGTATTACCTCAAAAGCGCGCCGGTCCGGCTGCTGCCGTGGACGCTGCTGGTTTTCGCCGCGTTGGTGGCCTGGTTCCGGCGCGGCAGCGCCTACCGCGGCGGCCTGGCGCTCTTCCTGCGCCTCGCGCTGGTGGCGATGGCGGTGGTGCTGCACGCCTCCGCGGCCAAGACCGCCTGCTATCTTCTGCCGCTGTTTCCGTTCCTGTTTCTGATGACCGGTATCTGGCTGGAGGATGTGCTGGGCCGCAGCACGCTGCGCGGCTGGGAATTGGCCCTGCTGGACATCACGTGTGGGTTGCTGGCGGCCCTTGTGCTGCTCGTGTCGCTCGGTGCGTTGGCCGCGAGCCTGCTGTTCACCTGGTTTGATCAGGGCGGCCACTACCGGTTGCCGCCGGGCGTCACCGGCTACAGCCTCGTCTTGGCGGTGCTGGCACTGGGCCTTGCCGGGGTGTGCTTCCGGCGGTTGTGGCGCCTGCTGTGTGCGGGTGAAAAGCAGGCGGTCGCCTGGTCCGGTTTGCAGATGCTCATCGCGCTCCTCATGCTCAACCTCGCCGCGTTGCTGCCCGTGCTCGACGCGGCCAAGTCGTACCGGCCGCTGGCCGACCTCGTGTCCGGGCAGGTTGGCGCGGGCGGACGCATCGGCTTCGCCGACGACACGGAGCGCGATGTGGGTGCGCTGACGTTCTACCTCGCCCGCGGCGTGGATATTGTCGACCGCGACGAATCGCTGCTGGAGTATCTCTTCGCCGGCAGCCAGCCTGTCGGCGTGATCGTCCCCGCGGCCCAGATCGACAGGGTGCGGGATGAACTGCTCGCCGGCTGCCCGGTGCGCTATCTGCGTGTGACCGCCGGCGGCTACAAGGCGCGGGACTACTGGCTGATCGTGCCGCGTACTTGACTTTGCCGCCGGCTCCGGCAAACCTTCATCCATGTCCATCATCACCAAGCTCTGCGCGTTGCCGGGCATCTACCGCGGCCTCGCCGTGGAAAACCTCGACCCGGACCCGCTCCGGCAGTTCCAGCAATGGTTTCGCTTTGCCAAGCGCACCGGTGCCTATTGGCCCGATTCCGTCAACCTCGCCACCGCCACGCCGGACGGCCGCCCGTCGTCGCGGCTGATGCTGCTCAAGGGCCTCGACGCGCGCGGCTTCGTCATTTACACCAACTACGAGAGCCGCAAGGCGCGCGAGCTTGAGGCCAACCCGCGTGCCGCGCTCGCCTTCCACTGGGTCGAGCTGATCCGGCAGGTCCGCATCGAGGGCATCGTGACGCGCGTCAGCCATGAGGAATCCGAGGCCTATTTCCATTCCCGCCTGCACGGCAGCCAGATCGGTGCGTGGGCTTCCAAGCAGAGCAGCGTCCTTGCCAGCCGCGACGAGTTCGAGCGCAAGTGCGATGAACACGAGGCGCAGTTCAAGGGCGGTGTTGTGCCGCTCCCGCCCTTCTGGGGCGGCTACCGCGTCACGCCTGAGGTCATCGAGTTCTGGCAAGGCCGCCGCTTCCGCTGGCATGACCGCTTCCGCTACACGCGCCAACCCGATGCCACGTGGAAGATCGAGCGCCTCTCGCCCTGACTGGCGGGCTTGGGGTCGCGTACACGCCGCCGCCGGTCTGCGCCCTCCGCTCCGGGCTGGCGCCCGTCCCGGAGGTTGCCCCGCCGGCCGGCGCCGGCCTTTTGCAGTTCTCATTTGCTTTCCCGCGCCGCCGATGTAGCTTCAGGCGCAACTAGGACGAGAAAGGTCGCTGTTATGATTTTATTGAGCAAGCGGGCGGAATACGGGCTGATGGCGCTCTTGCACCTGGCGGGCGCCGCGGCCCTCGGGCGGCCGGTCAGCTCCGCGAGCATCGCGGCGCGGCACCGCATACCGGCGGCCCTGCTGGGCAAGGTGCTGCAGGACCTGATGCGCGGCGGGCTCGTCGTGTCGACGGCGGGCGCGGGCGGCGGCTACCGGCTGCGGCAGGCGCCAGCGCGCGTGACGCTGGGCTCCGTGATCGCGGCGGTGGACGGGCCGATCCGGCTCGCCGGCTGCGCGGCCGGCTGCGCCTGCGACCAGCGCACAACGTGCAGCATCCGCAAGCCGCTGGCGCACGTCAGCGGCGCCGTGACCGCGCCGTTCGAGCGCATCACCCTCGTGGATTTGGGAGCCGGCCGGCATGAGCCCAAAAAATCCAAAGCCCGACGTTGAGCCGGAGCAGGCGTTCAGCTTCACCGGCGAGCCGCCCGCGGGCGGCTGGACCGAGGAGCACGTCCGGCAGGCGCTGCGCTGGGTCATGGACCCGGATTTGCAGATCAACATCGTGGACCTCGGCTTGGTCTACGGGGTCGAGTTCGGCCCCGGCGGCGTGCGGGTGCTGATGACCCTGACCTCGCCGGGCTGTCCCTATGGCGACCTGCTGGTGGCGAACGTGCGCGACATGGTGCAGATGCTGCGCGGGGTCCGCAGGGTGACGGTCGAACTGGTGTGGGAACCGGCCTGGAACCCGATGATGATGAACGAGGATCTGCGGATTGAACTGGGCTTTGATGTGGCGGACAAAGGAAAGGCGACATGAGTGCGGATGTAGAATTTGAACTGCGCGACCTGCGGGTGAAAAACGGCGCGAAGCAGATCCTGCAGGGCGTGGACCTGACGCTGCGGCGGGGCGAAACGCATGCGCTGATGGGGCCGAACGGCTCCGGCAAGAGCACGCTGGCGAACGTCATCATGGGTCATCCCGATTACGAAGTCACCGGTGGCGACATCCTGTTCCACGGGCAGAGCCTGCTGGGCCTGGCGCCGGAGGAGCGTGCGAAGCTCGGCGTCTTTCTCGCCTTCCAATATCCGGTGGCTGTGCCCGGCGTCAGCGTCGCACGGTTTCTCAAGGCGGCGGTCGAGGCCGTGCGCGGCAAGAGCAGCGGCGGCGCGGGCGGCTTCCTCAAGGGCGTCCGCGAGCAGATGAAGTTTCTGGAGATCACCGAGGCGTTTCTTGACCGCGGGCTGAACGAGGGCTTTTCCGGGGGCGAGAAGAAGCGGCTGGAGATCCTGCAGATGCTGCTGCTCAAGCCCGCGCTGGGCGTGCTCGACGAGACCGACTCCGGCCTCGACATCGACGCGCTCCGCATCGTCGCCGCCGGCGTCAACCGCCTGCGCGGGCCGGACCTGACGCTGCTGGTGATCACGCACTACGAGCGGCTGCTCAAGCTGATCGAGCCGGACCACCTGCATGTGCTGATGAACGGGCGCATCGCTTTCTCCGGCGGGCCGGACGCGGTGAAGCAGCTCGAGCTGCACGGCTACGATTGGATTCGCGACCAGGTCGGCGCGGAGGTTGTCTGATGGCGCACGAGCTTCCAGGCGGAAACAAGCTGCTGCAGGACTATAAATTCGGCTTCGTTACCGATATCGCCGCGGACGCCATCCCGCTGGGGCTCAACGAGGACATCGTCCGCCTGATCAGCGCCAAGAAGGGCGAGCCGGGCTGGATGACCGACTGGCGGCTCGCCGCCTACCGTCACTGGCTGACGCTGCGCGAGCCGCACTGGGCGCGCGCCGACTATCCCCCGATCGATTACCAGGCCAGCCGCTATTACAGCGCGCCGCGCCAACGTGCCGGCAAGCCCGGCGAAATGGACCCCGAGCTGGCGAAGACGTTCGAGCGACTCGGGGTGCCCGTGCACGAGCGCGGCGCGCTCGCCGGAGTCGCCGTGGATGCCGTGTTCGACAGCGTCTCCGTCGCGACCACGCAGCGCGAGCGGCTCAAGCAGCAGGGGATCATCTTCTGCTCGATGTCGGAGGCGATCCGCGAGCATGGCGACCTCGTGCGC
Organism: uncultured Lentisphaerota bacterium; assembly: GCA_903912445.1. GTDB lineage: Bacteria > Verrucomicrobiota > Kiritimatiellia > CAIQIC01 > CAIQIC01 > DP16D-bin41. The sequence goes on along the minus strand of CAIWHP010000259.1, from coordinate 6,688 downwards.
CAATATCTTGGCAGCGTCGTGCCCCCGACCGACAACTTTTTCGCCGCGCTCAACTCGGCAGTCTTCACTGACGGTTCGTTCTGCTTCATACCCCGCGGAGTACGCTGTCCGATCGAGCTTTCGACCTACTTCCGCATCAACGCCATCAGCACCGGCCAGTTCGAGCGCACGCTGATCGTTGCCGAGCCGGAGAGCTTCGTCTCCTACATCGAGGGCTGCACCGCGCCGGCGCGCGACGAAAACCAGCTCCACGCCGCCATTGTCGAGCTGGTCGCGCTCGAGGGCGCGCAGATCAAGTATGCCACCGTGCAGAACTGGTTCGCCGGCGACGCGGGAGGGAAGGGCGGCATCTATAATTTCGTCACCAAGCGCGGCCACTGCCGCGGCGCTCGCTCGCGCATCTCGTGGACGCAGGTCGAGGTCGGCGCCGCGATCACCTGGAAATATCCGAGCGTGATCCTGGAGGGCGCGGACTCGGTCGGCGAATTCTACTCCGTCGCCTTCACCCACGACCGGATGCAGGCCGACACCGGCACGAAGATGATCCACATCGGGCCGCGCACGCGCAGCACGATCGTCTCGAAAGGCATCTCGACGGGACATTCGGCGAACACCTACCGCGGCATGGTCAAGATCCTGCCCAAGGCCGCCCACGCGCGCAACCATACGCAGTGCGACTCGATGTTGATCGGCTCGCAGTGCAGTGCCAACACGTTCCCCCTGATCGAAGCGCGCAATGCGACGGCGATCACCGAGCATGAGGCGACCACCTCGCGCATCAGCGAGGAGCAGCTCTTTTACCTGCGCAGCCGCGGCCTCGACGAGGAAGCCGCGACCGCGCTCATCGTCCACGGCTTCTGCAAGGAAGTGCTCAAGGAGCTGCCGATGGAGTTTGCCGTCGAGGCGGTGAAGCTGCTGGAACTCAAACTCGAACATAGCGTGGGCTGACGATGCACACCCTGGAACCAACCGGCTTTGACCTCGCGCGTTTCGATGCCGCCGCGCTCGCGCGGCTCAGCGCGGGCGAGCCGGCTGCCGTGCTTTCGCACCGGGCGGCAGCCTTCGAGCTGTTCAGCGCGCTGCCCGTGCCGGCCGCGCGCGACGAAGAATGGCGGCACTCACCCGGCAAGCTGTTTCCTTGCGCCGCTTTTGCGTTGGCCGCGCCCCTGCGCGCCAGCGGCGCGCCGCCGACCGCGGACTGGCACGAGGATTTCGATGCCGTCATCGACGTGACCGACGAGACGTTCAGCCTCCACAATCGCGCCGGGTCGCTGGACATCCTCCCGCTGGCCGAGGCGCTCGCCGCGCTGCCGGCCGGCGTTCCGCAGCACCGGCGCAAGTTTGCCGCGCTGGGCCAAGCCTTTTGGACGGCGGGCTTTTTCATCCGCGCTCGTGCCGGTGCGCCGGTGCGGCTGCTGGTGAACTGGCGCTTTGCCGCGGGCGGCAAGCTGCACATGCCACGGCTGGTTGTCGCCGTCGAACCCGACGCGCACCTGACGCTGGTCGAACGTTTCCAAGGCTTGGAAAGGGGAACCACCAGTATTTCCAAGGATTGGAAAGCCGATGCCGCGCTGGCTGTGATCGGCGCCCACGAATTTCATGTCGGCGCGGGCGCGACGCTGGAACGCGTCGCGCTGCACGAGTGGCATGCCGCGACCATCTGCATCGCCGAGGACGCGGCAGTCGTTGCCGAGCGCGGGCGCGCCGACTGGGTCACGGCGGTGTTCGGCGGACGTGCGGTCAAGTTGACCGCAGGCTGCGATGTCGCGGGCGCGGGTGCGGCGGCGCATTTGAGCGGGCTGTATTTTGCCGACGGCACGCAGCATGTGGATCAGCGCACGCTCCAGCGGCATTCTTCGCCGGACACGACAAGCCACCTGCTGTATAAGGGGGCCGTGCGCGACCAGAGCCATAGCATCTATCAGGGACTGATCCAGGCGGCGCGCGGCGCGGTGCGCGTGGATGCCTATCAGATGAACCGCAACCTCGTGCTCAACGAGGGCGCGCGCGCCGATTCGCTGCCGGCGCTGGAGATTGACGCCGACGACCTCAAGTGCAGCCACGGCTCGGCGACGGGCAATCTCGATCCCGAGCAGATCTTCTACCTGCGCGCCCGCGGCATCCCCGAGGCCGCGGCGCGCCATCTGCTGATCGCCGCCTACTTCGAGGAAGTGATCGGCAAGGTGAGCCACGCCGGCGTGCAGGAGCGCCTGCGCGCGGCCGTCGCGCAAAAAATGGAGACGCTGTCATGAGCGCGCAGCCTTTCGATCCGCGCGCGCGGCGCGCCGACTTCCCGGCGCTGGGCCGCGTCTTCAGCGATGGCCGGCGGCTGGTCTACCTCGACAATGCGGCGACGACGCAGAAGCCGCGCGCCGTCCTGGCGGCGACGCGCCGCTACTACGAGGAGAGCGCCGGCAACGTCCATCGCGCCGTGCATCGGCTCGCGGCCGAGGCGACCGGGCTGTATGAAGATGCGCGGCAAAAGATCGCCACCTTCATCGGTGCGCCCTCGCCGAAGACGGTCGTGTTCACGCATGGCGCGACCGAAGGCATCAACATCGTCGCGCATGGCTGGGCGCGGAAGTTCCTGCAACCGGGCGACGCGGTGCTCACCACGGCGATGGAGCACCACAGCAACTTTATCCCGTGGCAGCAGGCGGTGAGTGCACGGGGCGCGACGCTACGGCTCGCGCCCGTTTTGGACGACGGCACGCTCGACCGCGATGCGTTCCGGCGCCTGCTGACGCCGGAGGTCAAACTCGTCGCGCTGACCCATGCCTCGAACGTGCTGGGGACGATCAACCCGGTCGCCGAACTGATCCGCGAGGCGCACGCCGCAGGGGCGCGGGTGCTCGTGGACGGGGCGCAGAGCGCGCCGCATCTGCCGCTGGACGTGGCGGCGCTCGATGCTGATTTTCTGGTGTTCTCCGGCCACAAGATGCTCGGGCCGACCGGCATTGGCGTGCTGTTCGCGAAGCCGGAGATGCTCGACGCGATGGATCCGCTGCTGACCGGAGGGGAGATGATCAGCCGCGTCTGGGACGACCACGCCACGTGGGCCGAGCCGCCGCAGAAGTTTGAGGCCGGCACGCCGCACATCGCCGGCGCCATCGGCCTCGGCGCCGCCGTGGACTACCTGGCACACCTCGGCCACGCCGCGCTGCGGCAGCACGAGCAAAAGCTGACCGCATACGCGCTGGAGCAACTCGGCGCGCTGCCGGGCCTGAAAATATTCGGCCGAGCGCCGGAGCGGCTGGGCGTGATCTCGTTCGCGCTCGAAGGTTTGCATCCGCATGACATTGCGCAGTTCTGCGATCGCGATGGCATCGCCATCCGCGCCGGCCACATGTGCGCGCAGCCGCTGCTGCGCCGCCTCGGCGTGCCCGCCGTCAGCCGCGCGAGCTTCCACCTTTACAACGACACGGACGACGTGGATGCGTTGGTGGCGTCGCTCCTGGCGGTGAGGAAATTCTTCCATGCAACTTGATGACCTCTATCAGGAAGTGATCCTCGACCACTACCGGCATCCGCGGCATTTTGCCGAGCTGACGGAAGGCGAGGCGCTGGTCGACGAGGAAAACCCGCTCTGTGGCGACCACCTCAAGCTGGACGCACACGTCGCCGACGGCAAACTGACAGATGTGAGAATCCATTGTCAGGGTTGTGCTATTTGCTCCGCCTCCGCCTCGATGATGGCCGAAGCCGTCAGCGACCAGCCGCTCGAAATCATCCGCCGCAAAGCCGCCTCCTTCCTCGCCCTCCTGCGCGGAGAGGGCGCAGCAAACGAAGACGAGTTGGGCGATCTTCTGGCCCTGCGCGGCGTCGCCGAGTTCCCCCTGCGCGTCAAATGCGCCACCATGCCCTGGCACGCCCTCGAAGCCGCGCTCAAGCGCCTCGCGCCTTAGCTAACGACCAAGCTTCCGCTGCGGATGAGCAGGTCTTCCCGGACTACGATCAGTGCGATCCCGGCCCCGTTTACGATGGATTCACCAACCGCCGCGCCCTCGTCATATCCTGCCGCTCCGAACGACCGCCGGCCCCTCTCTCCTGCGCCGAAATTCGTCACGGAATGAACCTTGACTTTGCCGCGGGGCCCGTAAAAATGCGCGCGTGATTTTTCAGCGTCACACTGCGGTCGCAAAGCGGCGCTCTCCCGGTGGGCGCGCCGAAGCAATTTCTTATCTGGTCATCAACCCCGCCGGCGGCACACCGTTCGACCTGGCCGTCTGGCAGAAGAAAACCGGTCTCGACCTGCACGGCCAAGTGGTCGCGGCCACGCGGGAATTCTCGGCCCCCAAGTGGATGCTCCGCTGCACGCGGGCTGTAACTTTTCGGAAGTGCCAAGGTTTGGAAAACTCCACGTCGGCTTTTTCCAAGTCCTGGGAAAACACGGCACACAGACTTCCAATGCTTGGAACTGACGATCAAATGAAAACGGCTCGAACTGAAACATTAACAGCTCTTGCGCCGAGTAGCGGCTGGCGGCAGCGTTCCAAAAAGCGAATCTGTCAGTAAAAAGTGAATGGACACATGCTCAAATCAAAAAACACGAAAAAGCTTAAACACATTCCACCATTGTTCTTGGTAGCTATGGCATCAGCCTGTTTCCTGATAACTACGCCCACGCTTTTTGCCCAAACAACGCCACGGGATTATCGTTTCGATGGTTCAATCTCCTTGCCGGTGCTTCAGAACTATCTTTCCCGCGCCATCCACATGGGGCGGCTTGGCGAAGGTGCCGGGAACACGGCTGACAACATACGCATGGTGCAGTCCTTAGGCGCAAAATACCTCGGCCGGGTAATTGTTGTCTTTGGCAAGGAGCGTACGTTTCCGCAACGGCTTCAAACCACTCGCACCCTAGGGGCCCAGATCCATGCGAACGACCCCGACGTCATACTTGAAGGCGGGGTATTCGAACATGTCAGTACTGACGTTAACGCCTTGCCCATTCCGGCATACGTTTTCCAGCAATTTAACCTGCCGATCGAGACGCGCAATTTCCGGCAAGCGGAGATGGTGTTTGCTGATAATCCGATCATAAAAAGACCCTACATGGTGCCGGATATCACCAAGATGGAGACCAGGCTGTGGTACTACTACCTTGCCACCGCTCAGATTGATGCCGGCATTGAATCAATCCACTGGGGATATTTCGAGCCACAAGCGGTTAATGATAAAGCCAGCGGATATGCGAACTACTACGATATGCTTGCGCGGGTGCGTCTCTACGCAAAGACACATGCGCGCAGACATTTTGTGCTCTGTAATGCTGATACAGGTCCAACCATTTCGACCGGAAATAAATTTCTCTTTGATTTTGGTTCCGCGCCTCTGGGTGGCTGTAAACTAAAAGTGGTTACCGGACAACCACAGAAGGTCATTCTTACCGGCAAATATAATAGTGGACGCGGAATTACGCCCAGTGGCTGGAAGGCTGCGAGACTTCCCTTCTTGATACATATCGATAACACCGGTCGCCAAGGCCCGCCAGACACCGGGGTTTGGGGAAGGGACGAGATTACGTGGTTTGCAAATCAGCCAGAGGAATGCCGCAACGAGTTTCTCCGCTATGCTGACAACTATATCAGCACCATGTGGCCCGACAACGTCGGTCATCTTGAAATGCCGGGTAACCGAATAATTTCGCCAGCAATTAATGGAAACCGCAATTACTTAGCCAACTCAAGAGCATTCAATCCCTTGGGATTCAATCAGGAGGAAACAATACGCCAGATATGGTCAGGGCGTTGAGCCTCCCCTGATTTTAACCACGCTGGCCTTGCGACCCGTGACTTCCGCGACGTGGCGGGAATTGATCAAGCGGGTGGGGGGGGGCGCTCCGCTGCCCGCGGTGCGGAGCGGAGATGGCCAAACGCTCGGTGGACGTAAGCGATTTCGGCGATTACAGCACCCTGCGCGGCGTCGCGGCATTCCCCCTGTGCGTCAAATGCGCCACATGCCCTGGCACGCCCTCGAGGCCGCGCTCAAGCGCCTTGCGCCTTAGCTAACGACCAAGCCTCCACGGCGGATGAGCAGGTCTTCCCGGACGGCTCCGGCCCTGTACACGATTGAGCCGCCAAGCGCTGCGCACCCGTCTTATCCTTCCGCAGCGCACGACCGTCGACACCTCTCTCCCGCGCAGAAACGCAGAAACTCGGAACGGAAAAACCATGACTTTGCCACACGGCCCGTAAGAGTGTGCGTGTGATTATTCAGTGTCATCGTGCGGTCGAAAAGCGGTGTCCCCCCGGTGGGCGTGCCGAAGCCCTTCCTCAAATAAAACAACCAGGCGAGCCCCTAAAACAGCGAGGAAGCCGGCATTGTGTAAACCAGGCAGCGACGTTAGAGTCGGTCCATGAAAACGCTCCTTGCCATGCTTGTACTCTCGGCCGCCGTGCCGTGGATTTGCCCGGCGGCGGAGATCGTCCATCTTTTCGACGGCGCGCGGATGCCACGCGGGCAGGCGATTCCCTGGCTGCACAACGCCAGGTCGAACACCATGGTCGCTGTCGAGGGGGACGCGCTGCGCGTGACGGACGACGGCACCGCGGGGGGCCAGTTGCAGTTCATCTCGCGCGCGTGGGCGGCGGACCCGGACGCCGGGGCGCGGGTCGAGGCGACGGTGCGCGTCGTGCGCTGCAGCACGAACGCCGGGGTCGTGATGCTGGCGGCCAACGGCCGGCGT
>CAIWHP010000258.1 GCA_903912445.1 uncultured Lentisphaerota bacterium | reverse complement strand
TGGCGTGGCTGGTGCGGCGTATCCGCCGCCGCCGCAGCGCGCGGGGCTGAGCCGGACCACCGGCTTTCCGCCGGCGACGCGCCCGTTTCCAAACCTTGGAAACGGGCGCGCTGTTTTTTCCAGACCTTGGAAAACCGCAGTGGCCACGATGATGTTCGGCTTGGCAACAAACCCACCCCGGCCTGATTCCCCTCCGCGGGAGGGGTGCGCGAAGCGCGGGGTGGGTTCTACGGCCGGAGCAATTCTGTGTGCAGAAGAATATTTGCTGGCGCATCACACCGCGCACACGGCGAAGGCTGTGGCATTAGGCTGACGGCTGATGGTAGGGAGCCGCATCCGTTTGCTGCTGATGCTGGTGAACAGGAGCGCGGCCCATTTTTTCGCGACCAGCACCACGTCCCAGCCCTCCGCACCTAACCAGTCGGCGGGCTTTTGATATTTAGAACTCTGCAAAGAAGAAGACTACAACGTTATGATCTGTAGTCACATTATTGAGCTGATAGGTCATCCCCCATTGATTCGTAACCGGCTGGCTGATGCCATTATCTGTGATGGTCAAAATCCACATGCGGTTAATGTCGGTGGGCGTGATAACGATGCCTTGTGCGTTGGTGCCATTGACCACCTGCTGGATGCCCGGCGTTATCGAGCCGCTCCCGGACGATCCCGGGTCTTGGCTCGCCCTTGCCGTCCACGTCGGCACCGTGGCGGCCAGAGCCGATTTCACCAGGATATCGGACTTGGTGAGCGATTCGATGGCCGGCACGGCCAGCGCTGCGCCCAAAGCGGCTTTCTTGATGAAAGCCCGGCGTTGCAACGGCACTGCATGGGTTGGTTGCTGCTGGTTCTTTCATTCATAGCAAACGCTCCTTGCTTCCTGTTCGACCTAGCGCACCTTTTACGCCGAACCGATGCAATGTCAAGCCAGCCGGCACGGCCAACCTCCAAGGCGCGCAGGGTGCCCGCCACGCCATGCGCACACCGCCGGACGTGTCCGCGTAGCCACCGGCCGGCCGCGTCCTCATTGCGGGTTTATTTCCGATACCGCCACGTAAGCCCGCGTAAGCGCGCACGCATGTTGCACTGGGGTGGGGCGGTGGGCTGCAGCCCCTGCCGCGTAAAGCTGAAACGAGAAAATGAAGGTGAAAGAATGCGCTCTTGTCTTTTATGGGGGACATCGTTTCACCCCAATAACTACGCGGCTTTGCCTTGATTCTATTGGTGGAAATGACTGGAGGCGCGGATCGGAGTCGAACCGATGATGGAGGTTTTGCAGACCTCTGCCTTACCACTTGGCTACCGCGCCACGGATGGCGGCGCAAAAGATAAACGATTGCCCGCCCGTTTCCAGCAAAATCGCACCGCGGGCCATCCAAAAAGCTGGCAGACCCGCCTCAGTCGTCCAGGGGCAAGCCCGCCGCCCACGCAGTGGCGCGGCGGTAGAGCGTGCCGACGCTCTCGCCGAGCGCCTGCGCGTCGTGGCCGAGCACGCTGTGAAACGTGCGGCCCTTGCCGGGGGTGAGCGTGAAAGCCATCGGATAAATTTTCTTGTCCACCTTCGAGGTCGCCGTCGCGAGCACTTGGATTGGAACGTCGCCAGAGAGGCAGGTGTAAAGCTCGTCGGTGGTCTCGAAGTCGGCTAGCCCGGCGGTGATCGGATGGGCGTGGTCGGTCACCTGAACGCGGAACGGACCGCGCGGATCGTGGCCGCGCAGCTTCGAGTCCCAGACGCGGCCGGCGAGCGGCAGGAAATCTTTCGACACCGTCTTCGTCGTCCAGTCATAGAACGCGCCGCAGGAAAAATGCACCAACACCAAACCGCGGCCTTCCTCGACGAATTGCCGGAAGTTGGCGAGCGCCTCGGGGCCGGGCGCGGGTATTTGATGGTTCTGATAGTGCAGCACCAGCCCATCGTATTTTTTCAGCTCCGGCGCGCCGAGAAAGCTGGCGTCCTCGATGACGCTGATCTCCAGCCGTTTGTCTTTCGCGAGCGCGGCGGTGAGCACGGGCGTCGTCAATTGCCACTTGTGGCCGGGATAATCGCAGCCGGTGACGATCAGGATTTTCTTCGGCGCGCCGGCGTTGGCCCGCACTTCCGGTTGGGTGACGCGCGCGGCAGGCGGCGGCGCCGGCAGAACGGTGAGCGTGGCTGTGGCCGTCACGGTGGCGAACGGCACGGATGCTGCGACCAGCCAGATTTCCGAGCAGACGACGTTGCTCTGGCCTTCGCCGCGGAACTCGATGGCGACCTTGCCGTTCTTGATCGCGTCGGAGGGAATTGCGACGGCGAGTTGCAGCGGGCCTTGTTGCTTGCCCTGCCACGCGGGCAACGCGGTCTTCGCCAGCACCTGCTTGCCGCCGACCCAGACGGATTGCTCGCGCCCGTTTGCGTCATAGTCCCACCATGTGAAGCCGAGCTGATAATGCTTCTGCGGCTGGAGGCCGCTGGCTTCGAACTTGAGGCGACCGCCTGCGAAGACCGCCGTCAGGGCTGCCGGATTTTCAGACTGGCCGTGCCACGTCCAGTTCTGGCCGCTCAGCGCGCGCAGCGTGACGCCATCCTTGGCTTTGTCCTGCTGCTCGACGCCGCAGTCGAGATAGGCGACGATCTTCGCGGCAGCCGGAAGACCCGCCGCCAGCGTTTGCCTGCGTGCCGAGCTGTGCGCCGACTTGATGCCAAGCGCCTGCTGCGCTTCCGCGCGCACGGCCTTGGCCTCTGTCGAAGTTGGAACAGCAGCCAGAACGGCATTCATATATTCAAGGATTCGTGCGGGCTCAGCCGCCACCAGTGTCTTGCCGATGTGCGCCATCGCCAAGGCCGCCTCATGCTTGACGTCGGGATCCTTCAGCAATCCTTCCGCAGCGATCAGCGCATCGGCCTCGTGGACGGTGCCCAGCGCGCCCAGCCATTGCCGCTTTTCATCCGCCGTTTGCATGGCCGCGAAGGTGTCCCCAAACCAGCAGGCGCCATTTTTGACCGTCGGCGCGAGCCGGAAGAGTCCGCGCATGGCCAGCGCCTTGTGCGTGCCGTTCGCGGAGGTGAGCACCAGGCCTTTCAAGGCCTCGAGCGCCGCGCCATCGGACCAGTCGCAGAGTGCGCGGACCGCGGCCTCATGCAGCGCGGCGTCGTTGGACGTGAGGCGCTCGCGCACGGCGGCGAGGGCGTCGTCGCCGCCGATGCCGGCGAGCGTGCGCAGCACGGCAGCTTGCGTCGCCACCTTCGTGCCCTCGAGCTTGAGCAGCGCGAGCAGCGGCGTCAGGCGCGCATGCGCGTCGCTCATGCGGCGACCGACCGCGGCAATGGCGCTCTCCACTTCCGTATCTTGGGCCGCCCCGAGCAAGGCGACCAGTTGCGGATAGATGTCCGGTGTGCCGAATTTGCCGACAGCCCTGGCGGCGGCGGCGCGCACGGATTCATCGCTATCGCGCAGGGCCGCGCAGAGGGGCGGCAGCGCGCGGGTTTGCGCGCGGATGGCGGCCGCGTTGATGGCGGCGATGCGCTCGCCGGCTGCGCCCGAGGCGATGGCCTTGACGAACGCCTCGTCCGCGCCCGGCGCGGCGAGTTGAACGAGGGCGGTCTCGGCGGCGGCTTTCACCGCGCCTTTCTTCTCCGCCGCTGCCAGAAGCAGGGTGGGGAGGCTGCTGGCATCGCCGAGCGTACCGAGCGCTTCGAGCGCGGCGACGCGGACGGCTTCGTCGCCGTTTCCCGCGAGCGCCGTGACAGCGCCGCGTGCGCTCGTGGTACGACGCTCCGCCAAAATGACCAGCAGCGCGACCTGGCGTGTCGCGTCGAGTTTCGGTAGTTCAGCGACGAGTGCCGTCGTGGCGGCATCGCCATTGAGTTGGCCAAGTACGCGCAGTGCGCCCAAAGCCAGCGCAGAATCAGCGTCATGGATAGCCTTGGTCAGCAGCGGCGTTGCTCGCGCGGCATCGAGACGCACGAGGCCGGTCAGCCCGGCGAGGCGCAGCGCGGGTTGGGCCGCGGTGCTCAAGGCGGTGTAGATGTCCTGCGCCGTTATTCCTCCAGCGCGCTCGGCGCAGAGCAGCCGTGCTTCCACAGCATCGGCAGGCAATGCGACCGCGGCTTCGGCAGTGCCGATCTTGCCGAGCGCGAGACAGGCGGCGGCGCGTACGGCGTCATCGCTCTGTTTGCTCAGCTTGGATAGCGCAGGAACGGATGGTTCATCGCGCCGTTCTCCGAGCGAGTTGATCACGCCGATCAACGGCTTGCCGGTCAGCGTTGCCAGCGCGGTGCGCAGGGCTGCGCCGGCTTCGGGCGCGGGGATCGCCTGCAAAGCGAGGCGCGCGAAGTCGGTCTGCTCCGGCTGGTTGAGCAGCACCGCCAGCGCAGGCACCTCGGCCGCGCCGCCGACAAGCGCGAGTTGCTGGCACGCGAAGATACGCGCCGCCGCTGTCGAGTCACCCGCCGTGAGCACCTTGAGGTAGGCCGCAGCCAGCGCCTGTTGCTGCTCCGGCTTGGCCGTCGCGCGACCGGAGAACGCTTCGAGCGTGAAGAGCGGCAGGCGCGGCTGGCCGTATTCATACTTCTGCAAGGTCTGTAGCGCCGCCGCGACATCGTCGGGCAGCGGCGCGGCAGTGATGTTCAGAGAGGCGCAGAGGAGCAAGGTGAAGGTGAGTTTCTTCATGTCGGTTCTCCTTAGACCTGCCACGGGCTGCGCATCGTGCGGTTGAGCAGGCGGTCGGCGGCGCTGTCGCCAACGAAACGCTCGGACTTCCAGTTCCACGTGAGCTTGCGGCCGAGGCGCGTGGCGATGTCGGCGACGAGCGTCGCGGTGGTCGCGGCGTGGCAGACGCGCGCGGGCGCCACCGGCTCGCGCCGGCTGCGGATGCACTCGAGGAAATTCGTCTGGTGCTCGCGCGAGACATAGAGATGCTCGTCGGCCGGCTTGAGCACGGTCTGGAGCAACTCGGCCGGCTCCGCCTTGATGCCGCCGCGCGTGACATGGACCCAGCCGCGGTCGCCGGTGAAGCGGCAGCCGTGGCCGACGGGCGAGCTGGCATCGTCGTGGAATTGCAGTTGCAGGCCGTCCGGCGTCGTGAGCTTCACCGCCCAACCGAAGGAGACATCGGCGTCGCCCTCGGTCAGAAACTCCGCCGTGCCCTCGACCGCGAGCGTGGACGCGGTCAGCGCGGGCGCCCCCCAGAGGCCGATGTCCATGTGATGCACACCCCAGCTCTGGATCCAGCCGGCGCAGTAGTCGGTGAGGAAATACCAGTTGTAGGTGCAGAGGTTGTCGCGGTGCGGCTTGAAGGGCGCGGGGCCGAGCCAGAGATCGTAGTCGAGGTCCGCCGGCGGCGGCGTCACCGGCAGGTGCAGCACGCGCTTGCCGCTGGGCACGCCGACGGTGACGGTCTGCAGCTTGCCGAGGTAGCCGTTGCGCGCCAGCTCGCAGGCGAAGCGGAAGTTGCGGTCGGAGCGCTGCTGCGTGCCGGCCTGAAAGACGCGGCCGTGGCGCGCGACGGCGTCGCACACGGCGCGGCCCTCGGCCACGGTCAGCGAGAGCGCCTTTTCGCAATAGACATCCTTGCCCGCTTTCAGGGCAGCGAGTGACATGATGGCGTGCCAGTTTTCCGGCGCGGCGATGACGACGGCGTCGAGGTCGGGCCGCGCGAGCATCTCGCGGAAATCCTGGTAGGCCTTGCAGCCCGGCGCGCCGTAGTGCTCAGCCACTTTCTGTTGTGCCTTCTCCGCCTTGGAGCGGAAGACGTCGCAGACGGCGATGACCTGCACGTCGGAGCGCGGGAGCAGCGTGCGCAAATGGTCGCTGCCGCGGCTGCCGAGCCCGATGGATCCGATGGCAATCTTTTCGTTTGGTGCGACGCTGCCGCCGCGGCCCAGCGCCTTGGAGGGCAGGAAAAGCGGCGCGGTGAGCGCGCCCGCCGTGGTGGCGAGGAAATTTCTGCGGGTGAACTGCTGCATGTGCTGCTCCTAGCTGCGGGCGCTGGCCTTCCAGGTCTTGCGGATAAACGGCAGGCCCTGCTTGGCGACGGCGAGGTTCGAAGGGAACAGGTCGCGCCAGATCTTCGTGGCGGCGGCGAGGCCGGGCAACGCGCGGCCAAAGGCTTCGATCATCAGCCACTGGTCGTAGCCCACCGCGCGCAGGGCGCGGAACGATTCCAGCCACGGAATGTGATCTTGCCCGGGGATGCCGCGGTGGTTGGCACTGCAGTGGAAATGCTTGATGCATTTGCCGTGCTTGCGGATGGCGCCCACCGGGTCGGTCTCCTCGATGTTCGCATGGAAGGTGTCGTAGAGGAGCCCGACGTTCGGATGCCCGACGCGTTTGACGAGCGCCGCACCATCGGCCGTGGTGTTGAGCATATACGCCTCAAAGCGGTTGAGCGGCTCGACCGCGAGCACCACTCCGGCCTGCGCGGCGAGCGGCGCGACCTCTTGCAGCATCGCGACCACGCGCCGCTTTTCGGTTTCCGTCGGAGCACAGCCGGTGAAGACGCCGAGCGTCTGGAACATCGGGCCGCAGATCACCGGCGCACCGAGTGCAGCGGCGCACTCGATGAGCCACTTCATCTGGTCGGTGCCTGCCTGCCGGACTTTCGGATCGTCGCTGACCGGATTGGCGGTGGGGGAAACCATCGCCATGGCGGTGGTCCGCTCCAGTCCCAGGTCGTCGAGCATGAGGCCGAGCTGGCGGAAGTGCGCCACCTTGCCCTCAAAAAGCGGGATTTCCACGCCATCGGCGCCGGCCGCCTTGACCTGTTTGAGCTGTGTCACGTGGTCGCGTGTGACCTGCGTGGCCCAGAGCAGCATGTTGATGCCTATTTTCATCGTTGCCTCATGTTTTGTTGTTTGGTGGAGGGGCGAGGGCGACAACGCTATAGCCGCCCCGTCTGCGGAAGATCAGAAACAGTCCCACATAGGCGACGAACATCGCCGCCGGGAAAATCGCGGTGGTCACCAGCGCGCCCTTGCTGGCCGCGCCGGCCAGGTCCTGGATGGACGCTTGCTGGCCAGCCGCCAGGGTTTTGACCTTCCCGGGATCCACGGCCTGGTAGTCGCCCAGCACGCTGTGCTTGCTGATGACCACCTGCTGGTGCAGCGCGGGCTGCTCGGCGTGCAGGCGCGTCTCGACCGCGCGGTCCTGGATCAGGCCGAGGAAGACCGTGCCCAGGATGCCCACGCTCATCATGCCGACGGCGCTGGTCGCATTCATCGCGAGCGCACCGCCTTTCGGGAACCGTTCGGCCACGATGCCGAGCATCGTCGGCCAGAGGTAGCACTTGCCCGCGCCGTAGAGCGTGGCCGCGAGCAGGATGGCCATGCCCGTGGCGTGGCTCAAGGCGATGAGGCCCGCCGTGGCCAGCACGCAGCTGGCGATCAGCACGCCGAGCGGCGTCAGCAATTTCACCACGGGCGCCGCGCAGAAGCGCAGGATCATCATGATCAGCGAGGTGTAGACCAGCACCCAGCCGGCGTTCAGCGCCATCGCCTTCATCGGCCCTTCCATCAGCGAGGTGATCCAGCTGTCGGTGCCGAGCTCCGTGGTCGCCAGCGGAATCATCAGGAACAGCAGGAAGAGGAACATCGGCCGGCCGAGCGAGCGGGTATAGACGCCGAAGAGGCCCGCGCACGTCAGCGCCGCGAGCACGCCCGCGTACCACGGCAGCGCCAGCAGGCGCGCGAATTCGCCGAACAGGAACACCAGCACCAGCAGCAGGCCGATGGCGCCCGTCTCGCGGAACATCTCGCGGTCGCTGATGCCGGCCTCGATGCGCTCATGCACCGGGAAGCGGTGGCCGAGCATCAGGAAGCCGTAGGCGACAATCGGCACCAGCAGCATGCCGATGCGCCAGCGCCAGTCGAGTCCGCCACCGACGCCGAGTGCAATGCCCGCGATGCCGCCGGCGACCATGCCCGCCGGCCAGCTCGCGTGGAGGATGTTCAGCCAGGTCGTCTTGTTGTGGCGGTAGAGCGAGGCGACGAGCGGGTCGGCGATCGCCTGCGCCGAGCCGTTGCCGACCGAGACCAGCAACGTGCCGATGTAGAGCCACCAATAATTTTTGGCGAACAACAGGATGAAGGTGGACGCGACGTGGCAACTGAAGGCGAAGAACAGGCATTTGCCATAGCCGATGCGGTCGGCCACCATGCTCACCAGCACGATCGCGGCGGCGAACGGCCACAGGCCCACGCCGAGGATTTCGCCCTTCTGCGTTTCGGTCAGGCCGAACTCGTGCGCCCAGTCGCCGATCACCTGTCCGCGCACGGCGAAGATCGCTGCCGTGGCGGCGATGGCCATGAAGCAGGCCCAGAAGAGCGCGCGGCGGTCGGCGGTGGAAACAGAGGCTGTCGCGTCGGTATGGGTGGTCATGGTGCGCCCCTTCATCACTGCGTTTCGATGCCGAGCTCCTGAACTGTCCGGCGTAGCCACGCGAGGCTTTGCTCAAGCATCGGGCCGCCCTGGCCTTCGCACTCGATGCTCAACGTGCCCGCGTAGCCGTGGTCGCGCAGGAGCGCGAGGCACTGCTTGATATTGTCGGCATTGACGCCATCGCCGAGCGCGCACTGGCTCACCGCGATGCCGGTCTGGCCGCCGCGCATGGCGCGGGCGAGCGATTCCGAGACATCTTTCACATGGACGTGATTCGCCTTGCTGATGAACCGCTGCAGGAACGCCACCGGGTCTTGCCCGGCGATGAACGTGTTGCCGGTGTCCATGTTCAGCCGCAGCCAGGGGCTGTCCACGAACGCGAGCATCTGTTCCATCAGCTCCGGCTTGGTCGTGAAATAGCCATGCGGCTCGATGTTGACGAAGATCTTGTGCGCCTCCGCCACCTCGATGATCTGCTCGTACTCGCCTTTCATCAAGTCCAGCGCCTGTGCATCCTGGAGCCCGGCGGGCGCGTGGAGCCCATCGGTCGTGTCCACGCTCGGCGCGCCCGCGAGCTTGGCCCAGGCGATGGACTTCATCACGTAGGGCACGCCGCGCAGCGGGCCGTCCTTGCCGGAGAGCGGGTAGGCCGCGTCCACCTGCGAGAATTGCAGGCCCATCTGCGCCATCTTTTGCCGCAGCAGCTCCGGGTCCTCGTAGAGCGCCACGTGCGGCTGGTAGCCGAGCCCGTGAATCCAGCTCACCCCGTCGATCAGGCCGCACTCGATGTAGTGGACGCCGTGGGCCTGCGCCCACTGGAGACAGCCCTCGAAGCTCTTGTAGCTCGAATTGAACGCATCCGTGTGGAACCCGATCTTCATGGCGAACTCCTTTCGGCATTGTTGGGGAAGCTGCTTCGCTCAACGTTGGTTGGTGCGTTTGCTCCGGGGTGTTTGGGTTTTTCCCATACCGGCCGGCAGGGCCTGTGCCGCCTGCGGCAGAAAGATGCCGAGCAAACTATCGATGATGACCTGTTGCTCGGCCGGCTGGGCGGCCTGCGGCTCGAAACCGGCGCGTAGCTTCAGGCCCTCCATCGCCTCCAGCATCAGGTCCACGCGCCGGCGCGCGGCGCCCGGTGGCAGCCGGCCGGCCGCCTGCGCCGCCGCGACCAGCCCGATATAGAACTCGCGCACTGCGGCGTAGAATTGCGCCCAGCCCGCCCGCGCCAGCGCGTCCTCCTGCATCAGCATGAAGAGGCTGATGGTGAACATGCGGTTCTGGCGGTCGAGCACGCAGGACGCCACGCTGAACGCCAGCGCCGCGCGCAGCCGCTCCAGCGGATCGGGCAGCGGCGCGAGCGCGGCGTGGACCGCCGCGTGCCACTGGCGGTAATAGAGGTTGCAGGCAGCCAGCAGCAGCTCGTGCTTGGACCGGTAGTGCCAGTAGAGGCTCCCCTTGGTGACGCCGGCGCGCGCGGCGATCTGGTCGAGGTTGACGTTGGCGAACCCGCGCTCGGCAAACAGCTCGAAGGCGCTCTGCGCCAGACGCGGAGGCATCTGGGCGGCGGAGATCCGGGCCGGCTTGAGTTTCATGCCCGCACCATACCCATGAGTATGGAAGGGTGTCAATGGAGGATTGCAGGGGCAGGGCGGGCCTGACGGCGCGCCGGGGGTTGCCGCCGGCCGCTGGTGCGTGGGAACCCGCGGCCCGCCTCAGGGGGAACTCCGGGACGGGGGCGCCGCTTCTGCGGGAGCGACCAGGCCCCGGCCTTGGCTTTGAACTTCCGGCTTCGCGCCCATGAAGCCTGCCCGGCGGGTCGGGTGTGGACCTCCTCCGCTACGGCCGTTGCGTTGCGGCGCTAGCCGCCGGAAGCGGGGAAACCCTAGGGAAAACCGCGGCAACGGGCCGGAATTCGTTTGACGCAGGGCCTGAAATCACTACACTGCGTCCCGTTGCTGCGCCGCAGAACGGCGCACAGGAAAGGTTTGTAAAGTTTTCGGATGAACGACGACAAGGTTTCGGCATTGGATCGGATGCGCCACAGCGCGGCGCATGTCATGGCGGCGGCTGTGTGCCGCGCGTTTGAAAATGTCCAGCTCGACATTGGACCCTCCACGGAAGACGGCTTCTATTACGATTTCGATCTCCCCCACCGGTTGAACGCCGACGATTTCGCGCGCATCGAGGAAGAGATGGCCGCGCTCATCAAGGCCAATCTGCCGTTCGAGCGCCTGGAGCTGAGCCGGGCGGACGCGGAGCAGCTGCTGCGCGAACGCGGGCAGAAGTTCAAGCTGGAGCGGCTGGCGGACATCCCCGCGGGCGAGACGATCACCTTCTATCGCTGCGGCGATTTCATGGACCTGTGCCGCGGCCCCCACGTGGAAAGCACCGGCGCGATCCGGGCGTTCAAGTTGATGAGCGTGGCGGGCAGCTATTTCCGAGGCAAGGAAACGAACCCGATGCTGCAGCGGCTCTACGGCACGGCGTTCGGCTCCGACAAGGAACTGCGCGTCTACCTCAACCAGATCGAGGAAGCGAAGAAGCGCGACCACCGCAAGCTGGGCCGCGAGCTGGATTTGTTTTCCACGGAGGAAACGATCGGTCCCGGACTCGTGCTGTGGCACCCCAAGGGCGCGCGGGTGCGCCTGCTGATCGAGGACTTCTGGCGGCGCGAACATCTCAAGAACGGCTACGACTTGGTCAATACGCCGCACATCGGCCGCGCGAACCTCTGGGAGACGAGCGGGCACCTGGGCTTCTACCGCGAGGGCATGTACGCCCCGATGAAGATTGACGAAGAGGAATACTACGTCAAGCCGATGAACTGCCCGTTCCACATCAAGATTTACCAGGCGCAGAAGCGCAGCTACCGCGACCTCCCGCTGCGCTGGGCGGAACTCGGCACCGTCTACCGCTATGAGAAGGCGGGCGTGCTGGCCGGACTGTTCCGCGTCCGCGGCTTTACGCAGGACGATGCGCATATCATCTGCACGCCGGACCAGATCGAGGCGGAGATCCTGCGCGTGATGCAATTTGCCAAGCGCATCTGGGGGATCTTTGGCTTCGAGGACATCAAGGCCTACCTGGCGACGCGGCCGGCGAAGGCCGTCGGCGAGCCGGCGCGCTGGGACGTGGCGACCAAGTCGCTGGAGCAAGCCCTGCAGACCGCGGGCGTGCCCTACGAGGTGGATGAGGGCGGCGGCGCCTTCTACGGCCCGAAGATCGACTTGAAGGTGCGCGACGCCATCGGCCGCGAGTGGCAGGTCAGCACGTTCCAGTTCGACTTCAATCTGCCGGAGCGGTTCAACCTGGTCTATACCGGGTCCGACGGCCAGGAGCACCAGCCCTACATGGTGCACCGCGCGCTGTTCGGCAGCATCGAAAGATTTTTCGGTATCCTCGTGGAACACTATGCGGGCGCGTTCCCGCTCTGGCTCGCGCCGGAGCAGGTGCGCCTCCTGCCGTTGACGGAGAAGCAGCACGAACTCGCGCAAAGCCTCAAGGTGCAGTTCGACGCAGAAGACTTCCGCGTCAAGGTGGATGAGCGCAACGAGAAGATCGGCGCGAAGATCCGCGCGGCACAATTGGAGAAGATTCCGTACATGCTGATCATCGGCCCCAAGGAAGCGGAGCAGGGGATGGTATCGGTCCGCCACCGCGCGGCCGGCGATCAGGGTGTCATGACACCGGCGGCGTTTCTGGAGCGGCTACGTGCGGAGGGTCGCCCCGGCGGGCAACCGCCACCGGTGAAGGTGCAGTCAGCGACATAAACCGGCGGTGCGCACGCCCACGCGCGCTGCCAACAGCGGAGAAGAAGCCATACAAACACAAGTACGCATCAATATGCGGATCCGGGTGCCCGAGGTCCGCTTGATCGGGGAGGACGGCTCGCAAGTCGGCGTCGTCTCGACCCGCGAAGCCCTGATGAGAGCGCAGGCGGCCCAGCTGGACCTGGTGGAGATCTCGCCCACCGCCCAGCCGCCCGTCTGCCGCATCATGGACTACGGCAAGTTCAAGTATGAGACGGAAAAGCGCGACAAGTCCTCGCGCCAGCACGCCTCCGCGACCCGGGTCAAGGAGATCCAGCTCCACCCGAACGTCGGCGACCACGACTACCAGACCAAGGTGCGCCACCTGCGCGACTTCGTCGAAGGCGGGCACCGGGTCAAGGTCATCCTGTTTTTCCGCGGCCGCGAAAGCGCCCACCAGGAAATTGGCTTCGAGGTGATGAACCGCGTTATTCGGGACACCCAGGATATCGCGCAGACGGAACAGTTGCCGCGCCTGATGGGCCGCAACATCCTGATGATGCTCATCCCGCGGACCAAGAGCCGTGGCGGCACGCCCGCGTCGGGTGCGACCGGCCAGGCGGCGCCGCGTCCGGCCGCACCGGCCATCCCGCGCCCGGCCGCGCCAGCAATCCCGCGTCCGGCGGCGCCCGTGCCGCCCTCGCCGGTGGCGCAGGCCCTCGACGAGGCCATCAACAAGCCGGCCTAAGCTGGGCGGGTACGTTCCCCCGGGTGTCTTTTCCAAACCATGGAAAAGGCACCCGTTTTATTTTCCAAGCCGGGACAGGTTTGCGCCTTAGCCGGGGGCACCCGGCGGCTTGCCGGCGTACGGGTAACAACAGGGTGCTTGGTCGGCGTCGTCGTTCAGGAGGCGAGGCGGGCGCTGCGGCTCGTGTTGGCGAAAGCGCGCGGCGGCCCTATTTCATCGTCGCTGCCAGTTCCACCAACGCTTGGTTTGCGGTATCGAGGCGGATCAGCCCGAAGCGCGGATACTCGATGTCGAGAATCAGAAACAGGACGCACGCCATGACTGCCGCCAGCAGGATGTTGTAGAAGCGCCCGGAATACTCCGAGGTGCTCGCCCGGTAACCGGTCATGGCGGCACAGACCAGGGCGATGGCAAACAGCACCGCAAAAACAGGCCATGGGGGATGTGTCCTGATGGCCATGGTGCGCGTGGTCACGATATCGCTCATCTCGTTGAGCGCAGGCAGCAGCAACGCGCGTGTGACTTGCTGCTCAGGGCCGCTGCTGGCCGTCACCGCCTGGGTCCAGATTTCCCTGAGCAGCGCGGCATCCTGGTCGAGTTCTGCCTTGGTCGTTGCCGGTTGCTCAAGTTTGGCGAACAGGGACGCCCGGGCGGCAGCATACTCCCGGAATTTCGCCCGCAGCGGCGGCTGCGCCGGCGCCGGCAGGAGTTCCAGGCGCAGGTAGGCCGTGCCCATCGCGTTGGCTTCCTGCACCATCAACTGGCGCCGCGTGTTGAAGCGTCCCTGGGCTTCGAAATAGGTGAAGGTGATCAGGAGGCCCAGCAGCCCGAACACCGCCCCGATGATGGCCCCGGATGGTTCAGGGATGGTGCTCTCCTTCAGCAGGCGACGGCGCCCCGCCCGGTAGCATGCCGAGTAGATCGCGAGCATGCCCAGGAACAGCCCCAGGCACAAAGCCAGCATCAGCACCGTCGGGTTCATGGTTCGCATGCATACTCGCAGATGAAATGTTTGTCAACTTGCCCGGTGGCCAAGGACAGGCGCACGTGGCGTGCAGAACTGGCGCGCCGTGGAGGTTTCCCGTTCGTTTTGCCGCGCGCTTTCGCGATCTGCCTTGGCCGGGCGTCCGCTCCGCCGGGAAAATTTTGCGGAGAGCGGAAATAAGGCTGGCACATGGCGGGGCGGGCCGCTATTTTCCTCCGATCAACTGGGCGGACATATGAATGACAATGCGACGGCGAAGACGGACGGCGTGATGACCAACTATCGGTGGACCATCTGCGCGCTGCTGTTCTTCGCCACCACCATCAACTACATCGACCGGCAGATCCTGTCGCTCATCAAGGAATTCCTCGATGTGCAGTTCGGCTGGACCAAGGCGCAGTTCGGCTTGGTGAACTCGATGTTCCAGGGCGCCTACGGCCTCGGCCTGCTGTGGTTCGGCTGGTACGTGGACCGCAAAGGCGTGCGCGCGGGCTACACGGTCTCGATGATCGGCTGGAGCCTGGCGGCGATGGCGCACGCGTTCGTCAACTGGCTGCCGGTGGGGCAGGGGATGCAATTGTTCGGCACGGCGGTGAGCTACACGGCGCTGGCGGTCGGCGCGTTCGGCTTCTGCCGCGTGCTGCTGGGCCTGGCCGAGGCGGGCAACTTCCCGGCGGCGATCAAGGGCACGGCCCAGTGGTTCCCGAAGCGCGAGCGCGCGTTCTCCACGAGCATCTTCAATGCGGGCACGAACGTCGGCGCGATCATCGCCCCGGCGGTCGTGCCGTTCCTCGCGATCCATTACGGCTGGCCGATGCCGTTCCTCATCGCCGGCGTGGCGGGCTTCGTCTGGCTGATCTTCTGGCTGCCGATGTACAAGTCGCCGGAAGTGCATCCGCGCTGCAACCCGGCGGAGCTGGCCCACATCCAGAGCGATGGCGACGACGGCTCGGGCAAGAAGGTCAAATGGCTGAGCCTGCTCCGGTATCCGCAGACGTGGTCGTTCATCAGCGCCAAGTTCCTGACCGACCCGGTGTGGTGGTTCTTCCTGATCTGGCTGCCCGACTTCTTCAACGAGACGCTGCTGCTGAACATCAAGAAGAGCTGGGTGCACCTGGTCACGATCTACACGATCATCACGGTGCTGAGCATCTTCGGCGGCTGGATCACCGGGCACATGAACAAGCGCGGCTGGTCGGTCACGCGCGCCCGCAAGACGGGCATGATCATCTTCGCGCTCTGCGTGGTGCCGGTGATGTTCGCGACGAAGTTCGGTAAGTTCGACGTGGGCGCGGGCTTCTTCGAGCGGCTCAAGACCGCGACCTACCTGGTCGAGCAGACCAGCGTCGTGGACGGCAAGACGGTGAAGGCGAAGGTGGCGCAGCCGGTGCCGGCCGACGTCGGCGCGGCGCTCGTGGCGCTGAACGGCAAGACCTACCGCACGGCGGAAGAATTCATTGCCGCGGCGGGCGCCGTCATCTCGGTGGAGAAGGCCGCGCAGATGAAGCAGGCGCTGGCCGACTCCGCGCGCGACAACGGCCTGTTCTGGTACGCGGTGCTGCTGATCAGCCTCGCGGGCGCGGCGCACCAGGCGTGGTCGGCGAACCTCTACACGACGGTCTCGGACATGTTTCCGAAGAAGGCCGTGGCCTCGATCATAGGCATTGGCGGCATGGCCGGCTCGATGGGCGGGATGCTCTTCCCGCTGCTGACCGGCGCGCTGCTCGACCATTTCAAGGCGGCCGGCGGCGTGACCGCAGGCTACGCGATCCTGTTCGGCATCTGCGCGTTCGCCTACCTCGTTTCGTTCGCGATCCATCACCTGCTGGCGCCGCGCTTCGAACCCATTGTACTGGACGAAAAATAACGCAACCTGGAAAAGGAGACCGCCATGGCCAAGAGCAAGAACGTAGAGCAAGCCTATGCCCTCGCGCGCGCCCAATATGCCGCGCTCGGCGTGGACACCGATGCCGCGCTGAAGAAACTGCGCACCGTGCCGATCTCGCTGCACTGCTGGCAGGGCGATGATGTTGGCGGGTTCGAAAAGTTCGGCACCGAGCTGGGCGGCGGGCTGGCCGCGACCGGCAACTATCCCGGCAAGGCCCGCACGCCGGCCGAGCTGCGCTCCGACGCCGAGCTGGCCTTCTCCCTGATCCCCGGCAAGCACCGCTTCAACCTCCACGCCTTCTACGGCGAGTTCGCCGGCAAGAAGGTGGACCGCAACGAAATCGGCCCGCAACATTTCCAGGGCTGGATCGACTGGGCGAAGAAGCTCGGCATCGGGCTGGACTTCAACCCGACCTTCTTCTCGCACCCGAAGGCCGCGAGCAATTTCACGCTCTCCAACGCCGACAAGGGCATCCGCAAGTTCTGGATCGACCACGGCATCGCCTGCCGTAAGATCGCCGCGGCGATGGGCAAGGCCCTCGGCAAGACCTGCGTGACGAACGTCTGGATCCCCGACGGCATGAAGGACACGCCCGTGGACCGCGTCGGCCCGCGCGACCGGCTAACGGACTCGCTCAACGCGATGTTCAAGGTGCAGGTGAACCCGGCGAAGGGCCAGCCCTACAACCTCGACTCCGTCGAAGGCAAGCTGTTCGGCATCGGCTGCGAGAGCTACACGGTCGGCTCCCACGAGTACTACCTCGGCTACGCGGTCAAGCATAAGACGCTGTTCACGCTCGACACCGGCCACTATCACCCGACCGAGACGATCACCGACAAAATCAGCAGCGTGTTCCAGTTCCTGCCGGAAATCCTGTTGCACGTCAGCCGCGGCGTCCGCTGGGACAGCGATCACGTCGTCGTGCTCAGCAACGAGCTCGAAGAGATCGGGCAGGAGCTCGTGCGCGGCGATTTCCTCAACCGCACGCACATCGGCCTCGACTATTTCGACGCCAGCATCAACCGCGTCGCCGCGTGGGTCATCGGCACGCGCAACATGCAGAAGTCGCTCCTCAAGGCGCTGGTCGAGCCGACCCCGACGCTGGTCGAGGCCGAGAAGAGCGGCGACTACACCAGCCGCCTCGCGCTGCTCGAGGAATGCCGCACGCTGCCGCTCGGCGCGCTGTGGGATTTCTTCTGCGAACAGCAGGAAGTGCCGGTCGGCGCCGAGTGGCTGCTCGCCGTCAAGCAATACGAGCAGGACGTGCTCGCCAAACGGAAATAAGGGGGCCTCATGGATCCGACGACTGCAACGAACCCGCTGCTGGGCGTGATCATCTTCACGCTCGGCGGCCTGGCGGGCGCGGTGTTCTACCTGCCCTTCAAGAAGGTCAAGAACTGGGCGTGGGAGAGCTACTGGATGATCTACGCCCTCTTCGGGCTGCTCATCGTCCCGCTCACGCTGGCCTTCTCCACCGCGCCCAACCTGGTCGCGGTGCTCAAGGCCGCGCCGGGCAACGAGTTGCTCTACTGCTATCTGTGCGGCGCCGCGTGGGGCGTCGGCGGCCTGACGTGGGGCCTGATGATCCGCTTCCTCGGCGTCGGCCTCGGGCTGGCGCTGGGCTGCGGGCTCTGCTCCGCCACCGGCACGCTGATCCCGCCGATCATCACGGGCAACCTGCACGCGCTCTACGGCACGCCCGCGGCGAACATGACGCTGCTCGGCGTGCTCACCTCCCTCGCGGGCATCGTGCTCGTCGGCATGGCGGGAATGTCGAAGGAGAAGGAGATGTCGGAGGAGGTCAAGAAGAAGGCCGTCGCGGAATACAACTTCAAGAAGGGTGTGCTCGCGGCCTCGTTCTCCGGCATCATGAGCGCCGGCATGAGCTTCGGCCTGCAGGGCGGCCCGAACATCCAGAAGCTCGCGGAGACCACCGCGCCGGTCACCTCGCACACCTGGAGCGGGATGCCTGTGCTCGTCGTCGTGCTGCTCGGCGGCCTGACGGTCAACGCGCTCTGGTGCCTGTTCCTCAACCTGAAGAACAAGACCTTGGGCGACTACGTCAAGAGCGGCACGCCGCTGCTCGGCAACCTCGTCTTTGCCGGCCTCGCGGGCGCGATCTGGTGCTCGCAGTTCATCTGTTTCAAGACGGGCGAGCCGGCGATGGGTCCGACCGCTTACGTCGGCTGGGCGCTGCTGATGGCCGCCGCGATCCTCTTCAGCTCGCTGCTCGGCATCGCGCTGGGCGAGTGGAAGGGCACCAGCAGCCGCACGCGCAGGCTGCTGGCGATCGGCCTCGTGCTGCTGCTCGGCTCCGCCGTCATCGCCGGCATCAGCGGCAAGCTCGCGCAGCCCCAGGCCGCGCCCGCGGCCGCCAAGACCACCTGAGCCCGTTCCGTAGTGTCGTGTCGCAGGCCGTCCCGCCCGGGACGGCCTGCGCTGTTTTCCGGGCCTTGGAAATTCGGCGTGCAATTTTTTCCAAGCCTTGGAAGAATGCCGCGTTGTTTTTCCAAGCCTTGGAAAACACGCAACGAAGGGACCGGCATGAAAGTTTTGGCGTTCAACGGCAGTCCGCGCAAGGACGGGAATACCGTCCGCATGATCCAGCAGGTTTTCGAGGTGCTGCGGCAGGAGGGGATCGACACGGAGTTGGTGCAGGTGGGCGGGCACCTGCTGCACGGCTGCAAGGCGTGCTATCAATGCCGCAAGCTGCAGAACGGGCAGTGCTCGCAGACCGACGACCCGGTGAACGGCTGGATCGCGCAGATGCGTGCAGCCGACGGCATCATCCTCGCCTCGCCGACGTATTTCGCCGACGTCACGCCGGAGATGAAGGCGCTGATGGACCGGGCCGGCTTCACCTTGCGGGGCGACCAGAACCATTTGAGCCGCAAGGTCGGCGCCGCGGTCGTCGCCGTCCGGCGGGCCGGCGGCATCCATGTCTTCGACAGCCTCAACCACTTCTTCCTGATCAACGAGATGCTGGTGCCCGGTTCCAGCTATTGGAACATCGGCTATGGGCGCGACAAGGGCGAAGTCGGGCAGGACGAGGAAGCCATGCGGACCATGACCACCCTGGGCGCGAACATGGCGTGGCTGCTCAAGAAAACGCGTTGAAGATGTTGAGTGCCGCGTGAGGTCACGCGGCCTCCAGCAGGCGGATATTTTTGCAGGCCGGGTCACCGACCCGGCGGAGAACCGAAGAAAGGATTAAAGCATGCAGACGACAATCAGAATGCTGGCGGGGGTGTTGGTGATGGCGACGGGCTTGGCGGCGGCGCAGGAGCTGGCCGATGTGGCCCTGCCGGCGCCGAAGATGGAAGGCGGCAAGCCGCTGTTGCAGGTGCTGAAGGACCGCAAATCCACACGCGAGTTCGCGCCGCAGGCTTTGGCGCCGCAGACGCTGTCCGACCTGCTCTGGGCGGCGCACGGCATCAGCCGCGCCGACACGGGCAAGCGCACCGCGCCTTCGGCCAAGGACTGCCAGGAGATCGAAATCTATGTCGTCACCGCCGAGGGGGCGTGGCTGCACGACGTCAAGGCCAACAGCCTCAAGGCCGTGGCCAAGGGCGATTTCCGCAAGCTGACCGGCAAGCAGGACTTCGTCGCCACCGCGCCGCTGAACCTGGTCTATGTGGCCGACACGGCGAAGCTGAAAAAATGCACGCCCGAGGAACTGGCCTTTTATTCCGCGACCGACACCGGCTTCGTCGGCCAGAACGTCTATCTTTTCTGCGCCTCGGAGGGCCTGGCCACGGTCGTGCGCATGCCGTCCGACAAGCCCGCGCTGGCCGCGGCCCTGAAGCTGCCCGACACCGCCAAAATCACGCTCGCCCAGACCGTGGGCTGTCCCAAGAAATAACTCGAGGGCTGTCATCTTCTGCTCCTCGCCGGATGTGGCCTGTATATGATGCACGGTATCTGGATGCGGTGTTGCCTCGGCGTGCTCTGCCTGCTGGGAGCGCCTGCCGCCGCCGAGTTTCTGGTTGAGCGTGGCGTCGTGCGCGCCGTCATCGTCATCGGGGAGCAGGCCACGCCGGTGGAGCGCTTTGCGGCGGAGGAATTGCAGCGCTACGTCGCGCAGATGACCGCGGTCACGCTGCCCATCCAGACCCTGCCTCCCGGGGCGCCGGTGCAGGGTTTCGAAATTCTCCTCGGCCGTCCGGCCACCCATGCGCGTTTGGCGCGTGTGTGTGCGGACGCCCGGCTGCGCCTGGAGCACGAGCGGCTCGGCGACGACGGCTACGTGGTGCAGACGGTCTCTGCCGGCCCGGGGCAGGCGGCGCTGGTGCTTTCCGGCACGCATGACCGCAGTGCGCTGTATGCCGTGTATCATCTGCTCGAGACCTGCGGGGCCCGTTTCTTTGGCTACCAGACGCGGCAGGGGGAACTTATTCCACGCACGGCATCGTTGGCGCTACCGCGGATGGATGTGGCTGAAAAGCCGGTGATGAAGTACCGCTTCGTGAGCGACAACGGCTTCAGTGCGACCGACCGTACAAAGCTGGCCAACATCGCCGACTGGTCCGCCAAGAACCGGTGCAACGCCTTCGTCCTCACCCCCGCGCGGGCCGGAGAAAACTGGGATCAAATTGCCCTCGAGGAAGTACAGAAGCGCGGGCTGCAGATTGTGGGGCCCGGGCATATCCTGGCGCGGCTCACACCCGGGACGAACCTGTTCGCCAGCCATCCCGAATATTTCCCACTGCTGGGCGGCACACGCAAGTCCACCCATTCCGCCGTGTGGGGTGGGGCCCTCTCGTTTTGCTATGCCAACGAGGAGGCGATGCAGATCGTGGTGACCAATGCGCTGAAGTACCTCGATGCGGCCCCCTTCATTGATCTCTTTGCGCTCTATCCGCCGGATGGTTCGCAGCGCGGGGTGCAGTGCCAGTGTGCGCGCTGTGCCAGCCTATCCGCCAGCGATTGGTATCTCACGCTCATGAACAACCTTGCCCGCGCGCTCGAAACCCGGCCCCGGGCCCCGAAGCTCCTGTGGATTGCCTACAACGAGTGCGGCGTGCCCCCGCGGCAGGTCCAGCCGTATGCGAACGGGCGGAACTTCGTCTTGCTGTGGTGCAACGACCTGCGGGTACACGACGCCCCGATGGAGTCTGAGGCGAACCGGCATGCCGCACCTTATCTCGCGTGGAAGCCGCAGCTCAAGGCCATCAAGACCAACGCCAAGAAAAACCCCACCGACGAGGACCTGGCCGCCTACCACCGCTGGCAACAGTGGCGCGGGTATCTCGCCGCCGGCCACTTCGCCGGTGACGTGGTGCTGCTGGAGTATTACAACCTGCACGTCGCCCATTCCCTGCGCGTGCCCATGCTCCGCTATCAGCAGAGCGGCCCGTGGCCCAACCGGCTGATGCAGCGCGACTTTGAGTTCTATGTCCGGCAAGGCATCATGGGCTGGCAGAATTGCACCGACTACTATAACGACGATCCCACGCCGTATTGGAACCGCCTCGGCGCCCAGCTGATGTGGAACCCCTCGGCGGATGTCGCCGCCATCGATCGCGATTTCTATCGGCAGCTCTTTGGCTTAGCCGGCCCGGCCATGGAAAACTACTTCTCCGCCCTGTGGCCGGAACTCGCCGCCGCCGATGCTTCGGCGGCGGCGCTCACGCGTCTGGTCGCGCTCGGGCAACAGCTTGATAGCGCTGAGGCCGCGCTCGCGCAGGCTGGCGACGAAACTTTGATGGCGCGGTTTAAACGGGTACAGGCGTTTCACCGGCATTGCCTCGCCTTGAAAGCAGCGTCCGCCGCCGGACAAGAGGCCCCGCGACCAGACCTCCGGTCACCCGGGGGCGCGCCCTAAACACCGGCGGCAGCCTTGCTTTCCGGCCGGTGGCCAGAAAGATAATTGAGATTATAATTTGCTATTGGGGCTTTATGGGGTAGTGTCGGCGCGCTATCGAAGAAGATAACGCAGTTGGTTTGGTAGATTGTCGACGATCCTAGTGTTCGGTGACGATTCGAAACCTAAATTAGTTGGGAACGGCCACTGAGTATTCCTCCCCTAGCTGAAAGCAAAACAAATGGGTACGAAACTATACGTCGGCAACATGTCGTTCAACACGATGGACTCCGACATCAAGGCCCTGTTCCAGCAGGCCGGCACCGTGGTCAGCTGCGACATCATCCTGGATAAATTCACCAGCAAGTCCCGCGGCTTCGGGTTCGTGGAAATGTCCACGCAGGAAGAAGCGACCAAGGCCATTGCCGACTTCAACGGCAAGGACCTCGATGGCCGCGCCCTGACGGTCAACGAAGCCAAGCCCCGCGAAGACCGCCCCCGCACGGGTGGCTTCGGTGGTGGCGGCAGCGGTGGCGGCCGGCGCGACTTCGGTGGTGGCGGTCGCGGCCAGTACTAAGCTGACTTAGTACGGACCGAATAAAAGCGAGCGTCCCCGCGAGGGGGCGCTCGTTTTTTTGTCGGCAGATACTGGTTGTCGTCATGCGCGTGCATTCTGATAATCCGCCCGGCAGCGGCTCAGCGGCGCGGGTGCGTCACGCGATATAAAACGGGCAGGCCCTCGACATTTTTAATGGCCAGATACTCCACTTCGCCGGCCGGCCGGAACACGGGGCCACAAACGATATCGAAATACTCTGGTCCCAATTCCCCATCCACGACCACCAACTTCTTGCGAGCATTTACACTGCCCTTTACAGCAACGTAGGCCACCTGCTTGCTGTTCGCGCTGAAGATTAAAGTGCTATTGCTAATTCCGTCATGCTCCGGTCCCACCCGGCCATCCACGACCACCATTTGCTTGGTCCCCTTTTGTGCAACGTAGGCTATCCGCTGGCCGTCCGCGCTGAAACTTATGCTGCTTTCGCCAAAGCCGTCATACTCCGGCCCCGGTTGGCCCTCCACGACCACCATTTGCTTGGTCCCCTTTTGTGCGACATAGGCCACCCGCTGGCCGTCCGCGCTGAAGAACGGAGAGCCGTTGCCAAAGCCGTCATACTCCGGCCCCTCCTGGCCATCCACGATCATTAGAAATTTTTCGCCCTGCTTTGCGCTGTAGGCCACCCGCTGGCCGTTCGCGCTGCAGATGATGGTGCCCTTCATGATCCCGTCATACTCTGGCCCTGGTTTTCCGTCCACAACCACCCTCCACTTGTGCCCTCTCTTTCCGCTGTAAACCACCCGTTTCCCGTCGGCGCTGAAGAACAGAGTGCCGTCGCCAAACTCGTCATATTCCGGCCCCTCCTGGCCATCCACGACCACCCTCCACTTGTTCTCCATGAGAGCGCTGTAGGCCATCCGCTTTCCGTCGGCGCTGAAGACCACCGGGTCAATCATGTCATATGCCGGCCCCTGCTGGCCATCGACAACCGCCACACTCTTGTTCCCCTTCTTAGCGACATAGGCCGTCCGTTTTCCGTCTACGCTGAAGATCGAAGGGCCTTGGGCAACCTCATTATATTCCGGCCCCTCCTGGCCATCCACGACCACAAACCGCTTGTTTCCTTTGGAAGCGCTATAGGCGAAACGTTGTCCGTCCATACTGAAGACTAGCGAGCCTTCAAAAACCCCGTCATATTCCGTCCCACGCTGGCCATCCACGACCACCATCCACTTGGCTCCCCTGCGTGCGACATAGGCCACCCGCTTGCCCTCCTTGCTGAAGATCGGAGTGCCTTGGGCAAGCCCGTCATATTCCGGCCCCGGTTGGCCATCCACAACCACCAAACTTTTGTGCCCTCTGCAAGCGTCATAGGCCACCCGCTTACCGTTGGTGCTAAAGATTACCGAACCAATCCCCTCATACTCCGGTCCCGGTCGGCCATCCACGATTACCAACCTTTTGCTGTCCTTGCTGGCTATGTAGGCCAACCGTTGGCCATCCGCGCTGAAGATCAGACTGCCCCCTACAATGCCGTCATATTCCGGCCCAGGCTGCCCATCCACGACCACCAGCCACGTTTTCCCCTGGTGAGCGCCATAGGCCACCCGCTGGCCATCGTCGCTGAAGATCAATGTGCCATCGCCAATCCCGTCATACTCCGGCCCAGATCGGCCATCCACGTTGACCAACAGTTTGCCGTTTTGCCGAGTAACATAGGCCAAGCGGCAACCGTTGGTCGTTTGCGAACGCACTAACATTAATGGAGTGTGGTCGAGGTTGCCCAGATATTCCTGCCGCACGCCCCCGGCAAGTAGTTGGGAGCCGCTAGGGGCGTCCTTTTTTCCCGGCTCGACGGCCTGGTGGAGGAGCAGTTCGATCACCTCCTTATGGCCCCAGTCGCGCGCGTAGCGCAGCGGAGTACATCGCTCCTTGTCCTGAAGGGTGGGATCCGCGCCGTTCGCCAGCAGTAATTTGACGGCCGCTGTGCGACCCTCGTCGGCGGCCCAGTGCAGGGGTGTCCAGCCTCGTGCGTCCTTGGCGTTGATCAACGCCGGCTGATCCTTGAGCAGCGCCGTCAGCGCGTCGGCGTCACCCGCCTTGGCCGCATCATGGATCGGGGCCGCGTACAGCAACGTGCCCACGCCCAGCAGGCCAACCGCAAGCGTAGTGACGGTCAGTTTGAATCTGCTCATAACTGAGCCCTCCATTCGTTTCGCGGGCTGTACCGCCCGCAAACACGACGCAGAATTACTTTCCATCAGGTCAACGATCGGACCCGTGCCGCAACCTCCAAGCCCAACCCCGCGCCACGCTTTGGGACTTCGCCCGGCGATTCAGCGGCGCGGATGCGTCACGCGATACAGAACTGTTAGACCTTCGATATTGTTGATTGCAAGATATTCCACCTCACCGGAAGGGCGGAATATGGGACCACAAAGGATCCTGCCATAGGCCGGCCCCGGCTGGCCATCCACGACCACCAACATCTTGCCGTCTTTGACAGCGACGTAGGCCACCCGCTGGCTGTCGGCGCTGAAGATCGGAGAGCCTTTGCCAATCCCATCATACTCCGGCCCCGGCCGGCCATTCATGACCACCATCCACTTTGTCCCCTTGTGAGCGCTGTAGGCCAGATACCGGCCGTCAGGGCTGAAACTTGGAGTGCCAATTCCGACATACTCTGACTCCGGCTGCCCATCCACGACCACCAGACACTTGCTGCCCGTTTTGGCGGAGTAAGCCACCCTTTGACCATTGGCGCTGAAGATCGGGGTGCCGTCGCCAATTAGGTCATACTCTGCTCCCGGTTGACCATCCACGACCACCAATTGCTTGGTCCCATGGCCCGCGACGTAGGCCACCCGCCGGCCGAAGGCGCTGAAGATCGGAAAGCCTTTGCCAATCCCGTCATACTCCGGCCCCGGTTGGCCATCCATGACTACCACCCCCTTGTTGCCCTTGCGCGCGGCATAGGCGATCCGCTGGCTGTCGGCGCTGAAGCCCAACGAGCCATTCCTGTCATATTCCGGCCCCGGTTGGCCATCTACGACCACAAAGAACTTTTCCCCTTTTCCAGCAAAATACGCCACCCGCTGGCTGTCGGCGCTAAAGATTGGAGTGCCTTTGCCAATTCCGTCATGCTTTGCGCCAGGCTGCCCATCCACGAGCACCATCCACTTGTTCTCTGTGAGAGCGCTATAGGCCACCCGCTTGCCATCGGCGCTAAATATCGAGGTTCCTCCCATAATCCCGTCATACTCTGGCCCCGGTTGGCCATCCACGACCACCACCATCTTGCCATCTTTCCCCGCGATGTAGGCCACCCGTTTGCCGTCGGCGCTGAAGATCGGTGTGCCTCGGGCAATCCCGACGTACTCCGGCCCCGGTTGACCATCCACAATCGCCATCCACTTGGTTTCCTTTCGAGCGCTATAGGCCACCCGCTTGCCGTCGAGGCTGAAAATCAATGAGTCAATCTCGTCATACTCCGAACCCGGTTGACCATCAACGACCACCACAGCCTTGTCCCCTTTGAAAGCGCCATAGGCCACCCGCTTACCGTCGGCGCTGAAGATCGGCGTGCCCCGGGCAATCCTGTCATATTCCGGTCCCGGGCGGCCATCCACGCTGACCACCTGTTTGCCGTTTTGCGAAGTTACAACTGCGAAGTGGCATCCATTGGTCGTTTGCGACGAAGCTTCAAGTAACGGGATTTGGTGGATGTTGCCTAAGTATTCCTGCCGCACGCCCCCGGCCAACAGTTGGGACTCGCTCGGTGCATCCTTGTTACCTGGCTCAGCGGTCGGGTGGAGGAGCAGTTCGATGACTTCCTTATGGCCCCAGTCGCGTGCATACCGCAACGGTGTGCAGTGCTCTTTGTCCTGGAGAGCGGAATCCGCGCCTTTCGCCAACAGCAGTTTGACGGCCGCCGTGTGGCCCTCGCAAGCGGCCCAGTGCAGCGGGGTCCAGCCCTGCGCGTCCTGGGAGTTGACCAGCGACGGCTGATCCTTGAGCAACGCCGTCAACGCGTCGGCGTCACCCGCCTTGGCCGCATCGTGGATCGGGGCCGCGTGCAGCAACGTGCCCGCGGCCAGCAGGCCCGCTGCCATCGGCGCGACGGTCAGTAGCAGTCTGCGCATAACCGGACCCTCCATCGTTTTGCGTGCTATCCCGCTCGCACTACTACGCAGTATCACGCTCCATGATGTCCACGATCAGCATCGCACTTCAAGCCCAAACCCAGTTCCGTGGATGAAGGTTTCTTGCATTTCCACAGGCAATGCCTACACTTTCGCGCGTTTTTGAAAGCGAGCGAATTATGGCGGAATTGCCCAAACATTACGACCCGAAGGCGATCGAGGACAAGTGGTACAGCTGGTGGCTGGAACACAACTCGTTCCACAGCGATGCGAGCCGCGGGGGCGCGCCTTATTGCATCGTCATCCCTCCGCCGAACGTCACCGGCATCCTGCACATGGGCCATGCGCTCAACAACACGATCCAGGATGTGCTGACGCGCTGGCAGCGGATGTGCGGGCGCAACGCGGTCTGGGTGCCGGGCACCGACCACGCGGGCATCGCGACGCAGAACGTGGTCGAGCGCGCGCTCAAGAAAGAGGGCAAGGGCCGGCGCGATCTCGGGCGCGAGAAGTTTGTCGAACGCGTGTGGCAGTGGCGGCAGGAATACGGCGGCACGATCATCCGCCAGCTCAAAAAGCTCGGCTCGTCCTGCGACTGGCAGCGCGAGCATTTCACCATGGACGCGGACTTGAGCGATGCCGTGGCCGAGGTGTTCGTCCGGCTCTATGACAAGGGCCTGATCTATCGCGGCAAGTACATCATCAACTGGTGCCCGCGCTGCCAGACCGCGCTGTCCGACGAGGAGAGCGAGCACCAGGATACCGCCGGCAAGCTCTATCACCTGCGCTATCCCGTCAGCGGCGTGCCGGGCCGCACGCACATCGTCGTGGCGACGACGCGGCCGGAGACGATGCTGGGCGACACCGCCGTCGCGGTGAATCCCTCCGACGAGCGCTACAGCGAGCTGCGCGCCACCGGCAAGGTGACGCTGCCCATCCTGAACCGCGAGCTGCAGGTGATCGCCGATGACTACGTGGACCCGAAGTTCGGCACGGGCATCGTCAAGGTCACGCCCGCGCACGACCCGAACGACTTTGCGATGGGCCAGCGGCACAGCCTGCCCTCAATCGACGTGATGACCGACGACGGCTTGATGAGCGCCGAGGCCGGGTCGTATGCCGGGATGGACCGCTTCGCCTGCCGCAAACAGATTCTCGCGGACCTTGAGGCCGCCGGGCTGGTGGAGAAGATTGACGACCACGCGCACGCGGTCGGCCATTGTTACCGCTGCCACACGGTCGTCGAGCCGCGCCTCTCGCCGCAGTGGTTCGTGCGGATGAAACCGCTGGCCGCGCCCGCGCTCGCCGCGGTCGTGGAAGGCCGCATCAAGTTCACGCCGGACCGCTGGACGAAGGTCTACACCGAGTGGATGGAGAACATCCGCGACTGGTGCATCTCGCGGCAGATCTGGTGGGGGCACCGCATCCCGGTCTTCTACTGCGACGCCTGCGGGCACCAGTGGGCGGCGAAGGGCCAGCCGCAGGCCTGCGCCAAGTGCGGTGCGGCAAACATCCGGCAGGACGAGGACGTGCTCGATACCTGGTTCTCGTCGTGGCTCTGGCCCTTCAGCGTCTTCGGCTGGCCGCAGCCGAACGCCGACCTGAAGTTCTACTACCCGACGCACACGCTCGTCACCGCCTCGGAGATCCTGTTCTTCTGGGTCGCCCGCATGGTCATGGCGGGCTGCGAGTTCATGGGCGACATCCCGTTCCGCGAGGTCTACATCCACGGCACGGTGCGCGACGACATCGGTCGCAAGATGTCCAAGAGCCTCGGCAATTCGATCGACCCGGTCCAGATCATCGAGAAGTACAGCACCGACGCGCTGCGCTTCAGCCTGATCATGCTGACAGCGACCGGGCAGGACGTCTACGTGAACGAGGAGAAGTTCGAGATCGGCCGCAACTTCGGCACGAAGATCTGGAACGCCGCGCGCTTCATGCAGATGCAGGCGGCCGGCTGCCCCGGTGCGTTGTGGTCGCCGGACAGTGCCAATGCGCAGCCGCTGAGCGCCGACGACCAGCACATCCTCGCCAAGCTGAACGAGTGCATCGCCGCGTGCGACGACAACCTCAGCAAATTCCGCTTCAACGATTATGCGAAGGCCGTCTACGAGTTCATGTGGCACCAGTTCTGCGACTGGTACGTGGAATATTCAAAGCAGGTTTTCTACGGCGACGACGCGGCGCGCAAGGCGGTCGTACTCGGCGTGATGCATCACTGCCTTTCCAACGCGCTGCGCCTGTTGCATCCGCTGATGCCGTTCCTCACCGAGGAGCTCTGGTGGGGGATGGGCTACGCGGGGGCGAACATCGAACATCCAACATCGAATATCGAACATCGAACGGAAGAGAAGTCGCCCTCGACCCTCGACCCCCGGCTCTCGATCCTCACCGCGCCGTGGCCCAAGGCGGCGCCGGCGGCGCTCTGGGATGCGGCGACCGTGGCGCACGTCGAGTCGCGGCACGAGTTGATCGGCCTCGGCCGCACGCTGCGCGCCGATAACGGCGTCGCGCCGGGTCAGAAGGTGGACTTCTTCATCAAGCCGGTCGGCGCGGACGCCGTGCCGCGGCTCGAAGCCGACCGCGTGAACGTGATGAGCCTGCTCAAGGCCGGCAACCTCACCATCGACCCCGCCTTTGCGCCAGCGCAGGCGATGCCCAGCACCCTCACGCCGCTGGGAACGCTGTTCATGTCGCTGGGTGCGGTGGACGTGGCCGCGGAGCGCGAGAAGCTGGCCAAGCAGCTCGCGGAGATCGAGCGCAACAGCGCCGGCGTCGAGGCCAAGCTCGGCAACGCCAACTTTGTCGGGCGCGCCCCGGCGGCGGTGGTCGAGGCGCAGCGCAAGCTGCTCGGCGAGCTCGCCGAGAAACGTGCGAAGCTGCTGCAGATGATCGAACAACTGAAGGCTTGAACCATGCGTATTTTGAACTCGATCGTGTTGGTGGCGGCGCTGCTGGGCACGCTTGCGCAGGCCGAGGAGAAAAGGGAGCTGCTCGCACGCCACGAAACGGTGGCCGTGTTCACCGGCGCGCCGTTCAAGAAATGTCTCGGCCTCACGGCGCTTTGTCCCGACAAGTGCGAGGGCTCCGGGGAGGTGGCCACCTTCGAGATCCGTGGCTATCTGGTCTATGAAAAGCGCGGCCAGTACGGTGACCCGCAGCAGGGGCAGTTCACGGTGCGCATCAGCGACCACAACAAGAAGCCCTTGGGTAATCCGGCCCGGCGCGCGGTGCTCGATGACCTCAAGCCCGGCGACTTCGTGCTGCTGTCGTGGCAGCACGACTACGTCACGAGCGACGGGTCTTCGTTCCCCGCGCGCCCGGTGACGAATCTGAAAAAGATCCCCGCCGCCGAGGCCGCCGAGCTCCTTAAAAAAGCGTCGCCCGCACCCGCCGCCCCGAAAGAGCCGGTCCAGCCACGGGGTGCCGCGCCTGCTGCCCGCGCTGTGGCGTTTTGAATTTTCCAAGGATTGGAAACTGGAACCAAGGGTTTTCCAATCCTTGGAATCGTCGTATGACGACCAAGCATTCCCCCTGGTGGCCGCGAGCCTCAGCGACACGGCGCGCAGTGATTTCCCCACTGGTGGGCGCGCTGTTGTCGTAAACAGTAGCTGGCGATCACAATGCCATGGAACCTGCTGATTTCTGGCATCTTGATCTCCGCCGCGGGATTCATACCCCGGCGGTCTGCAGTCAAGTTCTTCCGTGAGTGAGGCGCGCTATTTCGAGGGCTGATGCCAGAGCGCTTCCCAGTAGCGGCGGTCGAGGTCGTAGACATCCACCTGCTGCTTGGCGGGATCGAAGTCGGGCGGGAGGATGCCGTAGCGCTTCATCTCGCGCAGGTAGGCGGGGCGCGGGGTGAAGTTCGACATGTTGAAGCGCGTCATGCTGTCGAGCATCGCCTTGCCGGCCTGCATGGCGGCAAGCAGCGCCACGTAGTCGGGGTCTGTGGTGTCCTTGAAGACGGCGGGGCAGCGTTTCGCGCTCTTGGGATCGGCGGGGAGCGCGGTCTCGGCCCAGCCGCCGGCGGCCTTGGCGAGCGGCGCGAGCAAGAGCAGGGATTTATCCGGCCGGCTCAAGTTGAAGACGATGTGGCGGCTGAAGCGGATGCGCGGGTCGCCGAGGTTCGGCATCCAGAAGGAGATGTTGCCTTCGTCGGAGAGCGAACGCGGCAGTTGCATGCCTTTCTGGCCATGGCAACTGCCGCAACGGCGGTCAAAGATCCCGCCCATCGCCTGTACGGCGGCGTGCTTCTCGTCGGAGCGGTCGAGGTTGTTCTGCGCGTAACCGCCGATCATGCCGCAGCCGAGCGCGGCGTAGGTGCCGGGCCAGGTCGCGGCGGAATTGATCCAGCAGCGCACCATGTCCTTTTCGGCGGCGCTCACCTTCACGTCGTGATGCGTCGGCTCCAACTTCTGCATCAACGGGCTGGCCACATCGCCAAGCGTGCGCGGTGCGTAATTGCTCTTCGGCTGGTTGCGCCCGTCGGCCACCTGCCGGTGGAGCGTGAGCATCACGTAGCTGTGCGAATACATCGGGCCGGCGTCGCCGGTCAGCAGCATGTGGCCGCTGGGCTTGTCGGGGCTGTGGCAGCCGATGCAGTGGCGGTTCCAGATCGGCTGGATGTTGCGGGTGTAGTCGATGACCTCGGGGATACCGGGGAGGGGCGTGATGCGGCTGGGGGCGCGGTGCATGGCCAGCGTGATGTTGCCGGCGGCGGGGATCTTGTCCATCGTCGCCGTGCGCGGCTCGTGGCAGCCGATGCAGCCGGTGCGTTCGCCGGGCATGACCGTGCAGAAGCTCTGCATGCGCTTGACCGAGCGGCCCTGCTCATCGAGCGCGACGAAGAAGCAGGCGCGCGAGGCGGGCATCTCGAAGTAGGCGGAGCCGTCGCTCTCGACCGGCACGGTGCCGAGGATGCGCTCGAGCGTGAAGCTGCCGCCGTAGGTCAGCGGCTCCATGCCGCCGGTGTAGTTGATCGGCTTGGGCAGCGATTCGAGGATCAACAGCTTCTTGATGTCGCCGCGCTTGACGCCTTCCATGTTGCGGCCCAGATAGACGTCCATGCAGGCGAGCACGCCGGTGGTCTGCTCCGGCTTGGTGCGCGCGGGAAGCTGCATCTCGCGGGAGTGGGGGACCAGCGGGCGCGGCTCGTGCATCGTCACATCGGCCCACTCGGTGGGCAGCGCATAGACCTGGAGGCTCTTGCCGGCGGCGTCGAACAAACGGATCTCGCGGTCGGCGGCGACGAGGAATGCGTTGGTCGAAAGCGGGAACGGGTCGCGCATGTTCGGGGCCGCGCTGATGTTGCGCAGCATCGCCGTCTCGTCCGGCCCCTTGCGGACGTTGAGCGTGGCGAGGTAACCGATGTGCTCCCGGCCGCCGTGGCCCGGCGAATTGATCAACACGACGGCATCGGAATCGGGGATCGGCTTGGCGTCGATGAACACGCCGCCGGGATGCTGGTTGCCGAAATAGATCATCTGGCTCGTGCCGTCGGGATACATGGTCCAGAGGTGGTGATAGTGCACCTGCGAACGGTCCACATATTCCCAGCGCTGGTAGGCGATGCGTCCATCGGGCAGCATCCACGGCGTGTTGTCGTGCTCGAGGTTGGCGGACAGTTGCGTCACGTTCTGGCCGTCGGCATCGCAGCGATGGATGGTGGCCACCTGCGTCAACCAGCAATTGACCCAGCGCCTGCAGCGGCTGGAGATGAAAACGATACCGCCATCGGGCAACCAGCTCGGCTCGAGGTCGTCATATTTCCCGTCGGTCAATTGCTTCAAGCCGGAACCATCGGCATTGATTTTATAGAGGTGGAATTGTTCGGTGCCGCCCTTGCGCCAGGCGAAGACCAGCGTGCGGCCGTCATAGTGCACCGCCGGATCGCGCACGGTGCCCGCGACATCGTCCACGAGCACCTGCGTCGCGCCGGTCTCCAGGTCGAGCTTCACCAGCCGCCCGCCGACGCCGTAGCACGGGTGCGTATCCTCCGCCGCGTAATAGCCGAAGTTCGCGTACCAGTGCCCCTCGGCAATCTGTGTGCGCGTGGCAAAGACAATCTCGCGGACGCCAAACTGATCCAGTTCGCGCGCCGCCACCGCGTGATCTTCCGGCACCAGGATCGTCTTTGGCTTCAGTGTCAGCCACGGTGCGGTCAGGGCGGCGGCGTGGCCCATCGGCAGCTGGTTGGTGCCGCTGTGCCACAACACTTGTGTCTTGGTCTTGGAGGGCGCCAGCGCGAAGAGCGGCACCTTGCCGCCCGCGTTGCAGATCAGCAGGCGGTTGCCTTCCAGGAGTTGGAAACCGGCGAACCAGCGGATGCCAAGGGTGGGCAGATCCTTCGCGTTCACCTGCCACATTACGCGGTTGGCCAGGTTGTAGGCCATGATGCCCGTCTGGCCGCTGACGATGATCAGGCCATCGGGCAGCACGGCCACGGAGAACGGACGGAACGGCGTCTTGATTTCGCGGACCACCTTGTTCTCCAGATCGTATTCACGGATCGCACTGGCCGATTCCTCCGCCACGAGGATGTGACCGTTGGGCGTGTAGCGCGCGTGCCGCAGGGCGCTGTGCCCGGGCGCGTTCTGGATGCGGATGGTTTTCTCCACCGCGCCCTTGCTGCTGACCAGCAGCACCTCGCCGCGGCTCGCGTTGCCCACCAGCGTGCGCCCGTCGGGCAACCGCTGGCACGTCCACACCTGGCCGGTGGTCTGAAAATGAAACACAACCTGCTTTTGCGGCGTCACTTCCATCACGCCGGAGGCCTGGTCGTTGCGCTTGGAGTCATACTTCTTGTTGTAGCAGAACAGCACATTGCCGTTCGTCGTCACCTGCACATCGCGCGCCATCTCGGCGGGGAAGTCCCACGTCACCTTGCCGCGCTCGTCATAGCGCTGGATCTTGCCGACGGACTCCGCCGCATAGAAGACCGGCGGGAACGCCACCGGCGCCGGCGCCGCGCGCAGGTCCGAGCTGGCCGCCAGCGCGCCCAGCAGCAGCCAAATCCAGTTTTTCAGGCTCATAAAAGGTTCCTCTGACGCACGCAGAACAAACGAGCGTAGCGCGCAAAAATTGCACGGCAACCCGGGCTTTTTAGCAGCCTTGGAGTGCGCTAGCCCGCTTGCGCACTCCACGCCAGCGACCAGTGACTGGTCCCGGAAGCGGCCACGCTCCGAAACCTTCGCGCCCGCGGCAGTTGACCAAGTCTTGGAACTCAAACAGCGTGATTTTTCCATGGCTTGACGGCACCGCAATAGGCTGTTTCGCCGGGTCTGTGACCCGGCCCACAACTGAAAGTGCAGTATGTTACGGGCGATTTTGTAGGCCGCGCGACCTCACGCGGCGTCTTGCCCATGTTGGGCGCTGATTCCCGATTAGTCGTCGGGTGTCTCGGTACTCAGAGAAACTCATTTCGTGGCACGAAGCAGATAGGTTTTTCCGGCGGTGGTGGGGAAGGAGTATCTGCCGCCTTCGAGCGTGACGGGGATGCTGACGTTGGTGGCTTGCTCGATCACGGTGAAGCTATGCTGCGGCCACGGATTGAGCAGCTTGGCCGTGCCGCCGACGGTAGAGTGGATCTTGACGTTGCTGATGATGCCGCCGGCCTGATCGGCCGACACCGCGAAGCCGCCTTGGGCAAGCAAATCCGTGAAGCGCGCATCCGTCTCGGTGGGCCACGCCGGAAAGATCCGGATCACGTCGCCCACGCTTTGCAGGAGCAACTCCGTCACCAGCCGCGCGATCGCCACCTGTTCGGACATGAAGTAGCCGTGCGCATTCCAGTAAAAGAGCCCGTTCGGCTGCGCCTTGGAATACTTGCCGGCCTCGGTGCCGGAGAAGCACAGCTTCGCGTTGGCGATGGCCTCGGCGCCTAGGCCGAGCCGGGCGCGCGCGAGGTTGAGCATGACGTTGGAGTTGGCGTGGGAGGTGGACTTCTCGACGCGGTTGATCGTGCGTCGGCCCAATCCTTTGAGTTCGTCGCTGGAGAACCAGTTGATGAGGCCTGCCGGGAAAATGCCCTGGATCAGGGTGCCGTGACGGTCATGGCCTTCGTTGAATTTCGCGCCCGACCACTGCTCGATCACGGTCTGGTTTCCTTGCTCCGGATCCGGCTGCGTGCCGTAGGTGGGCACCTGCGCGAGGTTGGCGTCGAGGCGCTTGACGAACGCGTCTTCGCCCTTGAGCGCGGCGGCCTCGCGCGCGATCTGCAGCGCGGCGGTTATAAAGGAAATGTCGTAGCAGACGTTGAATTCGTTGAAGCGGCCGAGTTCCGGGAAAAAGCTCGGGCCCATCCGCCGCTTGCCTTCGACGAGCGGACACTTTTCCAGGAGGGAGCAATAGAACAGGCCGAATTCCTTGAGCAGCGGATAGACGCGGTCCAAGTGCGCGGGCGTGGGCGCAAACTTGTAATAATCCCAGATGACGCAGGCGGTGTGGCCCGCCATGCCCCAGGTGTAGCCCCACGGCATGTAGCTTTGTTGGTGCTTCCATTTCGTCTGGCATTTTGCCGGGTCCGGCTCGAAGGGATAGTTGTCGCTGAAGAAGAAGGCGCCTTCCGCGCCGACGAAGCTGGCCCGAGCGAACCAGCGGCCGCGCGGCAGACCGCGCGTGAGCGTGTCGATGAACGGCTCCAGCAGTTCGGGGTGGCCGATGGGCGCCGCGGCGAGATAGGTCTGCTGGATGTTGTAGTTGAGC
Source organism: uncultured Lentisphaerota bacterium (assembly GCA_903912445.1). Lineage (GTDB taxonomy): Bacteria > Verrucomicrobiota > Kiritimatiellia > CAIQIC01 > CAIQIC01 > DP16D-bin41. Next base: position 56,581 of record CAIWHP010000258.1, on the reverse strand, counting down.
TTGAGCGAATTGTGCCAGCCGGCCAGCTTATCGAAACACGCGGCCAATCCGACGGCGTTGCCGTCACTCCGCGAGAACACGCGAAAGAAATAGACCATGCGATACCACCAGTTTTGCAGTTCCGCATCGCCCAGCTGGACTCCGCTCCACGACCAGAACGTCTCCCAGCTTTTCTCGTGCTTCGCGACCGCGCCGTCATCGGCCAGCGTCCGCGTGACGAGCGCCACCGCGGCGTCCAGCGGCTCTTTGACCTCGCGCGACGTGACCACGGTCAGCGCCTGTGTCGCGCCGCGCCGGCCGGCGACGACATAGATGTCCATGCCGCTCATATCCTTGTCGCCGGGAATGTTTTGATGCAGGAACTGATAGCCGCCACGCTCCCCGCGTTCAGCCTGGCTGATCCACTGGTCGATATTCTTGTCCTTAAGGAAGCCCAAAATCCCGGTGAGTGACAACGGGCGGGCGGAATGGATGAGCACCACGTTGTCCTGCGCCAGCACCCGCGCGTCAACGGTTTCCGCGCCGGTCTTGATCGTGACCGCCGCCTTGGCGAGGTCGAGCGTGGCGCTGATGAGCGCGCCCGGGTCGCTGCCGCCCAGCACGGCCTCCGCGCAAGGCAGCGCCGTCGGATAGGGCTTCTTCCAGCTGCCCGCCGCGCCGTGATAATTCGAAACGATGCCGGTCGCCGGATTGATGCTTGGCAAGGGCGGATCGTCTTCGGTATCCACCCGCAAATCCCAGCAATCGTTCTTGGCCAGCCGCAGATGGATGGCGTTGCCGACGGAATAGACGATCGCGTTCAATTCGCCATTGCCGATCACCAGCCCGCGCTTGGAAATGTCCGCAAGGTTTTCTTCCGTGACGCTGGCCGCCGCCAAAGCGTCAGGGTAGGGGATGACGCCTGCCGCAGGCGCAGCCAGCATCGCGCTGGCCCATAGCGCGCCCGTCACAAGCCCGGCGATATACGTTTTCTGCATGAATGCTCCCCCTGCATCGGCGTGAATTGAATCCGGCCACATGCAGGACATTGCTGGTGCGTCAGCGGATGACCCGCGCGCCCTTGCCCTTCATCGCCGCTTCGACTTCCTTGAGCGTGGCCATGCTGGTGTCGCCGGGCGTGGTCATGGCGAGCGCGCCGTGGGCGGCGCCGAGGTCCACGCACTCCTGGGGCGGGCGGCCGGCGAGGAAGCCGTAGATCAGGCCGGAGGCGAAGCTATCGCCGCCGCCGACGCGGTCGAAAATTTCCAGTTCTTCGCGCTTAATGGATTCGAAGAAGCCGCCCTCGGTGGCGAGGATGGCGGCCCAGTCGTTGACCGTCGCAGTCTTGGCGTTGCGCAGCGTCGTGGCCACGGCCTTGAAGTTGGGATACATCCGCGTGACCTCGGTGATCATCTTCTTGAAGTTCGCCGGGTCCATGTTGGACAGGTGCGCGTCCATGCCGGGCACCTCAAAGCCCAGCGCCGCCGTGAAATCTTCCTCGTTGCCGATCATCACATCCACCAGGCCCGCGATGCGGCGGTTGACCTCCATCGCGCGCTGGGTCCCGCCTTGCGCCTTCCACAGCGACGCGCGGAAGTTGAGGTCGTAGGAAACGATCGTCCCGGCGGCCTGCGCCGCCTCCATCGCCTCGATCGTCAGGTCGGCGGCGGTCGCGGAGAGCGCGGCGAAGATGCCGCCGCAGTGCAGCCAGCGGACGCCTTCCTCGACGAAAAGCTTTTTCCAGTCCACGTCGCCCGGCTTGAGCTGCGCCGCCGCCGAGTGGCCGCGATCCGAGCAGCCGACCGCGCCGCGGAGGCCGTAGCCGCGCTCGGTGAAGTTGAGCCCGATGCGCGCCGCGCGTCCGATGCCGTCGAACGGCACCCAGCGCACGTGCGAGAGGTCCACGCCGCCCTGCAGCATCAGGTCCTCCAGCAGCCGCCCGATCTCGTTATCCACCACCGCGGTGACGACGCTCGTGCGCAGCCCGAAGCAGCGCCGCAGCCCGCGCACCACGTTGTATTCGCCGCCGCCTTCCCACACCTTGAATTCGCGGGCCGTGCGGATGCGCCCGCAGCCCGGGTCCAGCCGCAGCATCACCTCGCCCAGCGCGAGCGCGTCCCAGCGGCAGCTTTCAGCAGCTTTGATTTTCATAGGCATGATGATTCTCCGGCTTTTCCAAGCTTGCCTGCCCTGAGCGCAGTCGAAGGGAAAAAGCACCGGGGCACTGTTCCAAACCTTGGAAAAGTCCGCAAGGAGAAACGGGGCGGAAAATTGCCGATGGATGATTGCCGCTTTCCGATTTGTGGAAGGCTAACAACAGCTGACGGCGCTCACAGAGCGCCGCTACAGGTGGAATCCGAAGCGTTGCATCCATGGATTTTCGGAATGGAAGCAAACGGCGCGGTAGGGCGGGCGCGCCGCGCCCGCCGCAAGATAAACTCACCCCAACCATGAGGACGACGACGATGCGACTTCACACGTGCCCGAATTCGCGCCAGGCGTCGCGGAAGGCGACGATCTGCGCCCACGGCGCGGTGTAGGGGGTGTTGCAGCTCGCGGAGAGGATGCAGCGGTGGGCGTAGGGGCGCAGGCGGTCGGTGAGCTCGCGGACGTAGGCGAAGATCTCGTCGCGCGTCTGGAGGCGTTCGAATTCCTTCGCGCTGATGCCGCCGGTGACGATGAATTTCCCGCCCGCGAGGTCCAGCGCCTCGTCGAGCTGGACGTCGCCGAGCGGTGGGAAGGCGACGCCTTCGAGCCCGTCCACGCCGAGCCCGGCGATCAGCTTGAGGTTGTCGCGCTGCCGGCCGCAGGCGTGGATGAACAGCAGCGCGCCGTGGGCGTGGCAGCGCTGCGCCGCCGCGGCGTAGAACGAGGCGGAATATTTTTCGATGTAGTGCGGCGGATGGAACGCGGCGTCGAGGTTGTCCATGCACATCAGCGCGCGCACGCCGCCGGCGGCGAGTTGTTCCACGAGGTCGAGCATGGCGGCCTCGTGCAGCGCGAGCAGCTCGACGGCGCGCTCGGGATGATCCATCAGAAAATAGGTGGCGTTCTGCGCGCCGAGCAGGATGTGCAGCATCTTGAGCGGGCTGCAGAGCTCGCCGGCGACGGCGAGGCCAGCGGCGCCGATCTGCTGCCGGCAGTCGGCATAGCGTTCGGGCTGGAAGCGCCAGCGGCGCGCGCGGAGAAATTCGGCGAGCGCGTCGAGCTGGCTGTCATAGTCATCGACCAGATACTTTTCCTGCACGAGCGTGGACTCGGCCCAGACGTAGCGCAGGCGCTCCGTGAGCGTGCCGGCGCGGGTGCGGAAGGTCTTCTCGATGACGAGGTCGCGGCCGTCTTGCGCTTCGCGCGTGGTGGCTTCCACGCCTTGGAGCAGCGGCTCGGCCAGCCCGCCCCACCAGCCGCGCTGCTCGTCGCAATAGAGGTTGCGGCTGAACACGTCGAGGCCCAGGTGGCGGATGACCTCGAGCTGCGTCCGGCAGTGCGCCAGCTCCGGCGGGAGCGTGCCGTGGTTGCGGTGATGCGCAAACCACTGCCAGTAATTCGGCGCGTAGGCGAGGCGCGGCGGCGGGCGGCGCGCCAGCACGGCGGCGATGACCTGCCCGCCAGTGACGGCGGTTGTGGTTGGAGGTTCGGGGTGCATGTGCCGGTGGCGTGAAACTGCCGCGCTTCAGCTCTCGTCGGCCGTTGGCCGCGGATCACTCATAGACGCGCTGCCCCTCGATGACCTTCATGGGCATGCGCTGGGGCGGAACCCGGGGCTTGTTCGTGTCCGTGATATGTTTCACGGCGGCGGAGATCACCACGCCCAGCAGCAGGGCGATGATGACGCAGACCACCGCCAGCTGGACCTGCGGCTGGCCGGTCCGGGGCGGCTTGCAAGGCGGCGCCGCGTGTTTCTGCGGCGAGGACTGCGGCGGCTCGGCGGCATCAAGGGGGCCATCCAGCAAGACCGCCAGAGAGGCCCTCTGCGGCGGCTGTTCCGGCGTCGGCGCCACTGGTTCGGCGGGCACGGTTGCCTCGGCACCGGGGAGCGTTTCGGGGGTGCTGGCAGGGGGGGTATCAGGGGGCTGCATGGGGGCCTCCCTTCAGGGGCATCGGCTCCAGCCGCGGCAGCAGCAGGTGCATCACGACCAGCGCCAGCAGGTAGGCGGAGGCGGCGATGATGAACGGCACGATGTAGTTGCTCCCGGTGGCCTGGAGGTGGCGCGAAATGATTTGTGCGAAGAGCATGCCCGCGAGCGCGCCGGCCATGCCGCCGATGCCGGTGACGGAACTGACGGCCTTGCGCGGGACGGTGTCGCTGACGAGCGTGAAGAGGTTCGCGGCAAAGCCGCAGTGCGCGGCGGCGGCGAGCGCGACGAAACCCACCGCGAGCCAGAGGCTGTGGACGAGTGGCGTGAGGAACACCGGCACGACGCAGAGCGAGCAGACGAGCAGCGCGGTCTTGCGCGCGGCGTTCAGGCTCCAGCCGCGCCGCAGGAGGTGCGACGAGAGCCAGCCGCCGCCGATGCCGCCGAAACTGGAGATGAAGAAGATGGTCATCAGCGGCAGCTGCGTGCCCGTCATGTCGAGCTGGAAGCGGACCGAGAGGAAGTCGGGGATCCAATAGATGTAGAACCACCAGATCGGCGACGAGGCCGCCATGCCGACCATGAACGCCCACGTCTGGCGGTGCTGCAACAGCTCCAGCCAGGGCACGTGCGCGGGCGGGTCGGGCGGATCCTGACGGATGTAGGCGAGCTCGGCGGCGTTCACCCGCGGATGCTGGTCGGGCGAGCGGTAGAGCCAGAGCCAGAAAAACAGCCAGAGGCAGCCGACGGCGCCGGTGACGAAGAACGCGCCCTGCCAGCCCCAGCGCGCGGCGAGCCACGGCACGACGAGCGGGCAGGTGATCGCGCCGACGTTGCTGCCGGCATTGAAGATGCCGGTGGCCAGCGCGCGCTGCTCCTTGGGGAACCATTCAGCGATCGCCTTGATCGCGGCCGGGAAACTGCCGCCTTCGGCGAGGCCCAGGCCGGCCCGCGCGAGGCCGAAGCCGAGCACCGTCCGCATCGCCGCGTGCGCCATCGCCGCGAGGCTCCAGAGCCCCACGGCCAGCGAGAAACCGGAGCGCACCCCGATGCGGTCGATCAGCCGGCCGGCAAAGAGGTAGCCCGCCGCGTACATCAGCTGGAAGGCGGTGACGATGTTGCCGTAGTCCACCTGCGTCCAGCCCAGGTCGGCATCGAGGGTCTTCTTTAGGATGCCGAGGACGGCGCGGTCCACGTAGTTGACGGTCGTGGCAAAGAACAGCAGCGTGCAGATGGTCCAACGGACGTTGGTGCGGGCGGTCATGTCCGGGCTGTTGTTCATGGTGCGGGCTTCGCGGTTTCCAATCCTTGGAAACCGCACAGGTTATTTGTTCCAAGCCTTGGAAAAAAGCAACCCTGATCTTTCCAAGGGCGTGGAAACGAGTGCGCCCAAGTTCAGCCCGGCCATGGGCCTTGGGCCTCTCCTGGCACTGCCGCGGGACGGGGGCTGCGGCATCCGTTATCAGAGGCCGCCGAAATCCTCGCGGTCCTCGTACGCCAGCCGCAGCGAACCGGTGACCTTGATCAGGGCGCCGGCCAAGAGGCCGCAGCCGAGCGCCAGGGCCACGGTGACGCCGATGCCGATGAGTTGCGGCACGGCCACGCCGGGCACGGCGAGGATCGCGATCAGGCCGCCCAACAACCCGGGCATGCCGTGCAGATTGTGCACGCCGCAGGTGTCGACGATTTTGAACCGCGCGAACAAAGCCGGTTGAATGAACACATAGCCGAGGACGCAGAGGGCGCCGGCCAGGGCGCCGATGCCGAAGGCCACCGCCGGAGCCACCACATTACACGTCGCCCCGATGGCCACGCCGCCGGCCAGCGCCGCGTTCGCCATGTCGCCATAGGAAGTTTTGCCCTTGCGCAGCAGCGTGCTCAGCAGATAGGTGCTGAGGGTGGCGCCCGAAAGCGCGAGCACGGTGTTCATCATCGTCCGCGGCATTTCCTCCAGCGGCACGATGGCGCTGCAGAAGCTGGGCCAGAACAGCCACAGCACCATGGAGCCGATCATCGAAAAGCGGTCCGAGGTTTCGTCGCATTCGATCGGCTTGGTGCGTTGTTCCGCCCGGGTCAGGACCAAGGTCATGCCGATGCCGAAATACGCGCCGAAGGCATGGATGATGATGGAGCCGGCGGCATCCACAAAGCCCTTGGTCGCCTGCAGTCCGCCATCCAGCACGAGCCATTCGTTCAGCAGATAGGCCGGCACCAGCAGGAGCGCCAGCAGGGCGTATTGAAACACGCGCAGCCGCCCGAGCACGGCGCCCATGGCGATCAAGGCGGAGGCCACGGCGAACTCGGCGTAGAGCAGGGCCTTGATCGTGCTCGGGGCGATGGGCTCGGCGCACAGGATGCCGGACGCGCGCAACAGGACGTAGAGCGGGATGCCGGTCGCGACGACCAGATAGGTGCCGGTGGTGGCGCTATAGCCATACTTCTTGACGAACACCATGAGAAAGCCGAAGCCGACCAGCAACATCGCCAGGATGTGGATGGCGTAGTTGTATTGTGCCACCTGTTGGACGGCGTTGATGGCGGGCGCCACGCCGCCCTCGGCCGCGCCAGCCGCTGAACTTAACAGACACAGACAGACCCCACCCAGCAGTGTGCGACGGATGTTTTTCGTCATTGGAATCTCCGCAGGACAAGCGTTGGACGGTGGCTTTTTACGCCGGGTTCCCAGCGCTGGTTTCGCCCTCATGCCAGCGCATCCCGGTCGCGTATCCGACGCGCCCAAAACGTGGACGCGGAACGTAGCGGCTTTTCCAAGGCTTGGAAAGCGGAAAAGGCTGCTGCGGCGCTTTTAGAAGTGGGACGCGGTGCGGGGCGGTCCGCTGCACGCAGGCTCCGCGTGGGACGGGGCTGCGCGACCTGCCCTTCAGGACCCAAGCCTTTGGCTAAATCTGTCGTGCTTGGCGGTTAGATCAATGGGGTGCGGTGAAGCGCAGGGGCTGGCGCGCGTCGCGGAGCAGGTCTCCGAAGCTGTAGCCGGCGGGCTGCAGGTGCAGGCCCTTTTGGAATATCAGGACGGTTTCGAGCGTGTCGCCCAGCGCGCGGTGGCGGTCCTCGGGGAGGACCTGCAGCGCCTTGCCGAGCTCGTCGAGATTGTGCTTTTTGACCTGCGGAAACCATTTGCGGAACATCGGCAGCGTGTCGAGCGCGAGGTTCGGCGGCGGGCGCAGGCCGTTGCGCAGGCATTCCTCCCGGATGAAGCCGACATCGAAGTGCGCGTTGTGGGCCAGCACCACCATGCCGCGGATGAACTGCTCGAACTCGGGATAGACCGTTTTGAAGTCGGGCTTGCCGGCCACCATGGCGTCGGTGATGTGGTGGATCTTGATGGCTTCGGCTGGGATCAGGCGGCCGGGGTTGATCAGCCACTGTTTTTCTTCCAGGACCTTGTCGCCGCAGAACTTGATGGCGGCGATCTCCACGAGGCGCTCCTTGTGCGCACTGAGGCCGGTGGTCTCGGTATCGAACAGCACGAAGGTGACGGCGGCGACCGGGGTGTTGGTGGTGGGCGCGCCGGCGGGCAGCGGCGCCTCGCCGCGGAACAGACCCACCGCCCGGACGCCGGCCGGCGCCAGCATCAAGGCGACGATGGCGAGCCCCAGCGTTTGGTGAAGTTTCATGGCGCGTACTCTCGCCGAATCTACAGGCAAGTCAAGGCCGGTGATGACGAAATTCCGCAGCGGCGGGGCGGGGGGCGCCGGTACGGTGCGCCGGCCTGCAGCCGCGAGAAGCGCGGCTGCTCGTGCGCCGGGAACGTCAGGCTTTGCCCGCCAGCTCGCGTTGGCGCAGCACCTCGCCGGCGAGGACGAGCGAGCCGGCGATGCAGAGCACGCCGTGCTCCTGTGCGGCCCAGGCGCGGGCGGCGGCCAGGGCTTTTTCCAGTGGAAGATAATCGGCCTGCTGGCCGGCAGAGCGGATGGCGGCCAGCAGGTCGGCCTGCGGCATGTTGCGCTCGCCCGGCAGCGGCACGGCCCAGATTCGTTTCACGTGGGGGGCGAGCGCCCGGAAAAACCCGCCCGCATCCTTGTCGCTGAGCAGGCCGCAGACCAGCCCGACCGGCGTCCGGCCGGCAAGTTCGTGCAGTGTCGCCGCCAGCGCCGCCGCGCCGTTGGGGTTGTGCGCCACGTCGAGCAGGGTGGGGGGCGTGTGCTCGAGCACCTGGCAGCGGCCCGGCCACCGGACCGCTTGAAAACCGGCGCGTAAATCTTTTTCTTCCCAAGGCAGCGGCGCGATGTCGCTGACCAGTTCCAAGGCGGCGACGGCGAGCGCGATGTTTTCCAGCTGGTGCGCGCCGAGCAGCGGGACGGTGATGGGCGGATAGCTGGCGTTGGCGGTTTCGATCTTCACCTTCTGGCCGTCCCAGTTCTGGCGGATGCGCTGGACCTGGGCGGCCTCCTCGACGGCCACAAAGCGCGCGCCGCGCTCCCGGGCGATGCGGCGGATGACCGCGCGCGCTTCTTCCGGCATCTGCCCGCAGACCACCGGGCGGCCGGCCTTGATGATCCCGGCTTTTTCCGCGGCGATCTCCGGCAGCGTCTTGCCGAGAAAGGCGGTGTGTTCGATAGCGATGCGCGTGATCACGCTGACGAGCGGCACGACCACGTTCGTCGCGTCGAGCCGCCCGCCCATCCCGGTCTCGAGCACGCAGATGTGGGCACCCTCGCGCCGGAAATATTCGAACGCCAGCGCGGTGGTGAATTCGAAGAAGGTCATCTCGCGCCCGCCGGTTTCGGCGACGAGGCACCCGTCGGCCTTCTCGACCTCGCGGAACAGGTCGGCGAGGATCACATTGTGAATGGGCGCGCCGTTGACGCGGATGCGCTCGTTGAAGCGGACGAGGTGCGGCGAGGTGTAGAGCGCGGTGCGGTGCCCGGCGGTGCGCAGGACGCTCTCGATCAGCGCGCAGGTCGAGCCCTTGCCGTTCGTGCCCGCGACGTGGAGGTGGGCCATCGCGTGGTGCGGATTGCCGAGGCGGTGGAGCAGGGCGGTGACCGGGGCGAGGTCGAACTTGATCCCCGCGCCCGTGCGCTGGAAGAGGCGCGCGAGGTCGGCCTGCAGCTGTGCATCCTTCGTCGTCACGCCGCGAAGGTAGTGGCCGCGCGGCGGCGCGTCAACTGTTCCAAGGCCTGGAAAAACGGGGCGGTAATTTTCCCAGCCTGGGAAAATCAGACTGCGGGCTTGACCGCGGGGCGTTTTTGCCTATGCTACCGCGCCGTTCGCGACCAGGGTCGCGTGAAAGGAAACACCATGATCGTTACAACCAAGCAGCTGTTCCAGCACGCCTATGGCAAGTACGCCATTGGCGCCTATAACATCAACAACCTCGAGCAGACGATGGGTCTGTTCCAGGGCAACGTGGATAGCAAAGCGCCGTTCATCATCCAGCTCTCGAAGGGGGCGCGGTCCTACACGAACAAGAAAATGCTCGAGGCCATGACCAAGACGGCCGACGAGATCTTCCCGGACGCGATCTTCGCCGTGCACCTGGATCACGGCGACGAAGCCACCTGCATGGACTGCATCAACAGCGGGTTCTATAGCTCCGTCATGATCGACGCGAGCGCGGAGCCGCTGCAGAAGAACATCGAGATCACCAAGCGCGTCGTCGATGCGGCGCACGCCAAGGGCCTCGTGGTCGAGGCGGAGCTCGGCAAGCTCGGCGGCGTCGAGGAGCACGTCTCGGTCAACGAGGCCGATGCGCACCTGACCGACCCGGCGGAAGCGGAAATTTTCGTCAAGCAGAGCGGCTGCGACAGCCTCGCCTGCGCGATCGGCACCAGCCACGGCGCCTTCAAGTTCAGCGGCTCGCAGGGCCTGCACTTCGACGTGCTCGCCGAGATCCAGAAGCGCCTGCCCGGCTTCCCGCTGGTCATGCACGGCTCCAGCAGCGTGCCGCAGGAAGAAGTCGCGCGCATCAACGCCGCCGGCGGCCAGATGGGTGGCGCCAAGGGCGTGAACGCCGACGAGTTCGCGAAGGCCGCCACGCTCGGCGTGACCAAGATCAACATCGACACCGACGGTCGCCTGGTCTGGTGCCGCGTGCACCGCGAGTCGTTCCGCGACGACCCGAAGAACTTCGACCTCCGTCCTCCGGGAAAGGTGTTCATGAAGGAATACGCGAAGTTCATCGCCGCGAAGAACGTGAAACTCGGCAGCGCCGGCCAGCTCGACGCCGTCCGCGCGTTCCTCGCCAAAAAATAAGCCGCGCATGAATCGCGTGATTCAGCCAAGCTGACGAAACGGGCCGGTGCATATGCGCCGGCCCGTTTTTATTTTGTTGGAACCGCAGAGGGAAAGCAGATGCAGACCACGGATCACACAGAGCACCCGGAGCAGGAAATATTTTCCGTGTGATCGGTGTGATCCGTGGTGCGCTCCTAGGAGACGAACATGGCCAAGCAGAAATATGTGATCGGCGTTGATATCGGCACGAGCAGCACGAAAACTTTGCTCGTTGCGGCGGATGGCAGGATTGTGGCGGAGACGACGGCGGCCTACCCGCTCTATTCGCCGAAGCCGGGGTGGAACGAGCAGGCGCCGAACGACTGGTGGCAGGCGACGATCAAGACCGTCCGCGCCGCGATAAAGCAGTCGGGCGTCAAGCCCACGGATGTTGCGGGCATCGGTCTCTCCGGCCAGATGCACGGCAGCGTTTTCCTCGATGACCGCGGCCGGGTGCTGCGCAATGCGCTGCTGTGGAATGATCAGCGCACCGCGAAGCAGTGCGCCGACATCACGAAGGCGGCGGGCGGCACGAAGGGGCTGATCGCGCTCGTCAACAACGTGGCGCTGACCGGGTTCACCGCACCAAAAATCCTCTGGCTGCGCGATAACGAGCCGAAGCTCTTCAAGCAACTCCGCCAGGTGCTGCTGCCGAAGGATTACATCCGCTTTCTCCTGACCGGCGATTATGCGTCCGAGGTTTCCGACGCCGCCGGCACGCTGCTGCTCGACGTGAAGAACCGTAGGTGGAGCGCGCCGCTGCTGCGCAAGCTCGACCTCGCGGCGGAACTTTTCCCGAAGCTCTACGAATCGCCGGAGGTCACCGGCACGCTGCACGCGGAAGCCGCGGAGGCGATGGGCCTCGTCGCCGGCATCCCCGTCGTCGGCGGCGCGGGCGATCAGCCCGCGGGCGCGGTGGGCATGGGCATCGTGGAGGAGGGGATCGTCTCGGCGACGCTCGGCACGAGCGGCGTCGTGTTCGCGCACGCCGAAAAGATGGTGCCGAATCCGGAAGGCGTCTTGCAGAGCTTCTGCCACGCCGTGCCGAACAAGTGGTGCGTGTTCGGCTGCATGCTCTCCGCCGGCGGCTCGTTCGAGTGGGCGAAGGACGTGCTCTATGCCGATGCGAAGCCGAAGTCCGGCAATGTTTTCGATTTGATGAACGCCGAGCTCGCCAGCGTCCCGCCCGGCTGTGAAGGCTTGTTCTTTCTGCCTTATCTCGATGGCGAGCGCTGTCCGCACGCCGACCCCCTCGCGCGCGCCTGCTGGGTCGGCTTGAGCCGCCGCCACGGCCGCGCCGCGATGACGCGCGCGGTGATGGAAGGCATCACGTTCGGCATGGGCGACCAGGTCGCGTTGATGCGCCAGCTCGGCGTGAAGGTCAGCGAAGTCCGCTGCGGCGGCGGCGGCGCGAAGAGCACGTTCTGGCGGCAGCTGCAGGCCGACATCTACGGCGCGACGACCGTCACCGTGGATTCGCCGAATGCTTCGGCCTACGGCGCGGCGCTGCTGGGCGGCGTCGGCGGCGGCGTCTGGGGCAGCGTCCCCGAAGCCTGCCGCAAGACGCTCACCGTGCAGAACCGCCTCAAGGCCGTGGCCAAGTCGGCCAAGTTCTACGCGGCGCGCCACGCGATCTACCGCACGCTCTATCCCGCGCTCAAGCCCGCCTTCGGCGCCTTGTAAGCCGGAGGCAGCATGAGCACAGCGGGATCTGCGGCTACACAGACCCGGCTGCCGATCCCTTCAAGATCGTGAAATAGCCATCACAGCCAGCGCATCGTGAAGATTCGGGCGAGGAACCAGCGCAGCGGAGTATGCAGGGCCAGCCAGACCCCGGCGTCACGGAGGCGCGGCATGCCGGCAGCGCAGCCGATCTTGAGGTTGCGCTCGGCCCGGCGGAGCGCGGCCTTAGCTCGCCGGCGGGCCTGGTCATCATAGGCGGCGAACTCCGCAGCGTGCGGCCGGTTTTCCCGCACGACCCGCACCAGCGTTTCCGCCAGGTCCCAGGCGTTCAACCAACCCGTGTTCATCCCTTGGCCTCCGAGTGGGGGCATGACGTGGGCCGCATCGCCGGCCAACGCCACGCGTCCGCGCCAGAAGGCGGACGCGAGATACCGCTGGACGCCGAAGGGGCTGAGCGCCCCATCCGGCGGCCCGGCCAAGGAGTGCCCGCAGCGGGCTTGAACCGTCTTGCAAAAACTATCCACGGAACCGTCGGGCTGAAAGTTTTCCGTGCCGAGCACCCAGCGCCGTTTGCCGCCCGGCAGCGGGAATGATTCGAGCAGTCCCGGCCGGCCGAGGTAGATCCGCGCCTCGGCAGGCCAGCCTGTGGCGTCATTGAAATCACCCATCGTGAACGTCGGCGCATACGGCCCGCCTTCGTACGCCAGTCCGGCCAGAGCCCGGATGTGGCTGCGCTTGCCGTCGCAGGCGACGAGGAAGCGGCCTTCGAGGTTCACCGGTTTACCGTCGGGGCCGCGGGCCTCCACGCGCACCGCCGCAGCCTGCTCCCGGAAGCCCTCCACCTGAACGCCCCGCCGGACACAACCCGGCGCGCGAGCGGCGAGGTGTGCTTCCAGCAGTTGCTCGCTAGCATACTGCGCCAGCGTGAGGACAAAGGGGAAACGGCCGGGGCAGCGGGAGAAATCCAGCGTGCCAAGACGGCGCCTGCCGCCGTACGCCACGCCACGGGCCACCTTGCACCCGCGCTCGATGAACGGCTGGCTCAGGTGCAGGGTCTCCAGACGCTCGAGGCTTGGGGGCAGAATGCCGACCGAGCGGGAATGCCGCAACGCGGCAGCAGCTTGCTCCAACACGACACACTCCAGCCCGAGTTGCTGCAGACGGCAGGCCAGGAACAGGCCCACGGGGCCGCCGCCAACGATCACCACGTCTTGGATTTTGTTAACGCTCATGGCTTGCGGCGGAGCAGCAACAACCTGAACGGAACCAGGCTCCGGACCTCCCAACCAGTCGGGAGCAGAGGGCGGAGTTCCGCCACGGTGTAGGCGCGCCGGATCGAGATCAGCCCGTCGCTGACCGCAAAGGAATGGCGCAGGATGGGGCCGAAGCAGGCCTCGAAGAGTGCGTAGCCACAGGCGGAGCGCCGGATGTCGTTGAACAGGACCAGCTTGCCGGCCAACGCCTCGGCGGCTTGCAGAAACGCCGGCAGGTCGCCGGTCCCAAGTTCATGCAGGATATGGTTGGAGATCACCACGTCATAGCTGCGGCCCTGTGCGAGCAGGTGTTCGGCAGAACAGCAGAGGAACTCCATTTCCGCGGGCCAGGTCTGCGTTTGTACGAACTCCAGCGCTTTGTGGCTGCGGTCAATGCTGGTAACCCGCAGCCGGAACCCATCCGCCTGGGCCCAGCGCAGCAGCCGCAACGGTATATCGGCGCCGCCGAACCCGATGTCCAGCAACCGGCGTTCGCCCGAGGCTTGGGCCAAGACTGGGCGGATAAACCGGCAATAAAGCGAGCGCCAGCGCGACAACAACGGGTTCAGGAGGGCGAAGTGAAGATAGGAGTTCAGTCGCAACTTGGCGTCGCAAGCATCGTTCTCCAACGCTTCACGCAGCTGAGCGCCTCTTATAGAAAAGTCAGGCATCATTATGTTGTGCGGTTGTGAGGGCTATCGACTGGCGTCAGTACCTGACTGCAGGCCCGACAACCAACTGCCTGAGCTTGCACCATGTAGGTTGCGGCTGCAAGAGCCCGTAAGGACGGGTACGTGCTTATAGCTAGGGTCCAGACGCTGAGCCGTACGCGGCACAGACCAGGACCCGGGAGAGGGCGGCGGATCAGTACCAGCCTTTTTTCTTGATCCACCACCAGATGAGCGCGGTCCAGAGGGTGACCAGGCCCAGGACCCAAGCATAGGCATATTCCCACGCAGGCCACTCGGTGTTGGGCATGTGCTTGATGTTCATCCCGTAGAAGCTGGTGACGGCCAGAACCGGCAGCGAGAGGGTGGCCAGAACGGTCAGCACCTTGATGATCTGGTTGATCTGCATCTGCTGGAGGTTCAGGTGCACCTGTAGGATGCCGGTCAGGGTTTCGCGATAGTTGTCGGCCACGTCGTTCAGATGCGACAGCCGGTCGAGCAGATCGCGGTAGTAGGGGAGCAGGTGGGCGCGCACGATCTTGAACTCGCCGCGCGCCAGGCGCGCCAGGACTTCGCGCTGCGGCATGACGATCTGCCGCAGTTTCTGCACCACGCCCTTGAGCGCGACCACGTCGCCGATGATGTCGGTGGTCGGCGTCGTCAGCACCCGCTCCTCCAGTTGCTCGATGTCCAGGGTGAGCGATTGCAGGCCCGGCTCGTACTGCTCCAGCAGCGCGTCGAGCAGGTGGTAGGTCAGCCGGTCCGGGGCGCGCGCCACCATCGGCGCGTTTTTCTGCACGCGTTCGATGGTGGAGTTCACGCAACGCATCGGCTCGCGGTGGAACGTGACCAAAAAATTCTTACCGATGAACAGGTTCAGTTCGGAGGTGCGGATCGCGCGCTTCTCCGGGTCATACGCAACGCAATGGATGACCATGAAGACATAGCTCTCGTACTCATCGGCTTTCGGGCGCTCGCTCAACGTCACGCAGTCCTCAATGGCCAGCGGATGGAAGCTGAAGACGCCTTCCAGCAGGTCCTTGGTCTCCTGCTCCGTTGGATTATCGAGATCCACCCAGAGCTGAGCGTCCTCGTCATAGAGCACGATGCGCAGCACGTCCAGGCTGGGATCCGCGCTGACGAGTTTTCCCTGGCTGAAGATGAACGAACGAACCATGTCAGCATTGTGCCTTGCCGAAAGCATCAAGCAAGGCAAAAGAATTCAAAATATGCGGCTACACGCAACGGGCACTTGCTGCACAGTTCAGCGGGATGAATTTGCGCGCCAGCCTACGACCCGGCCACGCGAGCTTCCCACCGCAGTACAATGTATGCTGGCTTTAGCCCAGCAAGGTATACACCATGCCGCTACACAGGAAAAGCGTCCCGGTAGTTTGACGTTACAACGACCAAGCCACTTGGCGTCCGTTACTTGCTCATGGAGAACGTGCCGCTGCCCGGTGATGGCGCAACGACATTGTAGGAACCGTTGGCCGCGGTGCGCTCGGCATTGACCGTGCCGTGCCATTGCGACACGACATGACCGGGCTCGCGGACCGTGGTGAGATCGATTGTATCGCCGGTGATTTCGCCCGTGGCGGGACCAGAACCGGTGCCGTCATCGCGGACGTAGGTGCCGGACAAGACATTGCCGGATTGGTTCAAGTTTAGGGAGAAGGTTAAGGTTCCGCCATCGAAGCCTCCATGCCAGGTCCCTGTCATCGACACTACTGCAGCCGGTTCGGCATTGGTTGCGGCTGGCACGGCATTGGTGACAGCTATGACTGTCGGGGAGCTGGAATCATCGCCCCCTCCGCAACCGACCAAGCCCGACGTCATGGCTACCATCGAGACGAACACTGCGGTCATTACTGCATATGTCTTCATGTTTCGGTCCTCCACGGCAAAGCCTATCATATCAGCCAGAACCGTCCAACTTTTTTTGGAATTACGTCCGGGGGCCGGGTCTGCGACGCTGCCATCACCCGCGGCATCCGTCGCGCGGGATTCGTCAGGCCAGCGGGCGCAGACGCTCGAAGGCCAGCCGCATCAGCGGCGCAAGGTTGACGATATCTTCGCGGTTGTAGGCCAACAGAACCTCCAGCGACCGCGTGCTGCCTTCCTGCCACTCGCGCCAGAGCCGCACCGCGTCCCATCCATCCAGTCCCTGCGCCAGCGGACCGCGCTCGATGCCGACCATCTGCTCGATGAGCTTCAGCCCGTCGCGCAGGCCCAGACGGTGCAAGGGGACGCGCAGATCAACATGGATATGGTTGAACAAATTGGAGGGGAACCGGGCGCGGATCAGGGGCATGTCGAACGAGGCGCCGTTATAGGTGACGACCAGCGGAAAGCCCTCGATCAGTTCGCGCGCGGCATCGAGGTCACGGTCAGCGACAAACGTGTGCGCCGTCTGGCCGTCGTAGGCGCCGATGACGGTGATCGCCTCCGCGCCGAAGCCACCATCGGTCTCGATATCCACATAGAGCGCGCGCTGACCGAGTTCGCCGAAGGCGCGCCATTTGGCGTCGGCCGGCAGGGCCGCATCAAACCACCGCCAGTCACCGCGCTCGAAGCGCAGGAGCGATTCTTCCGCGGCGCGGCGCACCTGGTCGCCACGTGCGCCGCGCAGGACAGTGCCGCCCCGCTCGACCATGGCGCGCCAGTCGCCGATGCCCTCGCGCCAGAGCCGGCGCTCCGTCGTCGGCCCGATGCCGGGCAGATGGCATAAGGTTTGTTGCAGCACGGGAGTACTAAACCATGGCTCAACTGGAATAACACGCCGTTTTCGCGAGGGCCGCTGCGCCGCAGCCCCTCGACCCGGCGGACTGGAAACTCACGTTGCTTTGGTGAGCGTGCCGCGCGTCATGCTGCCCGAGTAGAGCAGCGCGCCCATCGGATCGCTCGCCGGAATGCTGAGGGCACCTGCTGCCAGTTTCACGTTTAGAAATAACACAAGGAGGAGGGCGGCGCGGTATTCCGCGCCCAAGGCTTTGGTATTGTCATGCGTGGGGTTGTTGCTGGGTATGGGTGCGTCGGCTCGGGGAGCCGACCTACAGAGTGAGGTGCTCCCTTCACCTTTTGTAGACCGCCTCAATGACGCGGTGCACGCTACCCCAACGACGAATACGCCGTTGTTGTGCGGCGTAATGCCTTGGCTGATGTAGCCGCGTTTGTCAGAACGCGGCCGCCCTGCAGTTGTGCCCTGACTTGAGTACTCGTGCTGCAACGCACGTAGCCTCTGGGTGTGGCTTCGATCCTGGATTTGTCCAGAGGCAGTGCGGGTGCGCCGCATGCTGACGAATGCGGCTGCAGGTTGTGAGCGGCGCACAGCGAACTGCGCGAGCACGCCGCGACCTGCCTGGTTGCGGCTCCCTCAAGGCTTGGCCATGGGGCCGACGCGGCGGAGATCGATCGGCTGGAAACCGAGGGCAAAGGCCGGGGAATCGGCGGAGAGGCGGCAGATCCGTTGCAGCAGGTCCACGGCCGCGAAGCGCGGATCGGCGACCAGCGAATGCGCGTCGAAGCCGCGCGCCTGCCACTGGGCCCATGTGCCTTGGCCGGCGATGGTGAAGGTGCTGCCGCCATGCCAGATGAGGTTGCGATCAAATCCGGCCGCTTCCGCGGCGGTCGGGACTTTGGTGGTGGCGATGGCGACGCAGGCATAGTCGGGCGCGGCGTTGGTCCAGCAGACAATGTTGTGCTCGAACCGGTTGCCCCGCCAGGTCTTGGTCTGCCAGAACTGCTGGCTGCGGTCGCCGAGCAGGATGTTGTTGCGCACGGTGTTGTGTTCGCCGTTGTGCAGGTAGACGCCGCCGCGGCTGGTGCCGGCGATCACGTTGTTCTTGATCGTGACGCAGCTGGTGTCGTTGTCGAGATAGACGCCCACGCCGATGGCGCGCGCGGCGAGGCCCGTGCGGCCGTACCAGTCGTTGTCCTGGCGGTAGGCGCGCACATCGTGCAGCAGGTTGTTGCGGATGAGCGTGGGCGCAGTGCCGTTGAGCGCGCTGCTGCAGATGTGGACCAGGCCGCCATCGTCGCTCTCCGCGAGCACGTCGTGGATGTGGTTGAACTCGATCACCGTGCCGCCGGTGTTGCGGAAACCGAAGATGCCGTTGCGCGGCATGTGGCGGATCAGGTTGTGCGCGATCACGTTGCCCGGCGCGCAGGCGAGTTCGTCGGGCCGTGTGTCGGCATGGATGCCCGCGACGTATTTCTTGAACACGCCGCAGCGCGCGATGCGGTTGCCGGCAAGCAGATTGCCCAGCGGATAGAACGTCGCCGCCGCCGGGTCCGGCGTCAGCAGCGTGCGGCCCCAGCCGACGAACGGCCCGCGCAGCATGATGCCGCCTGCGCCCGCGCCGCCGACCGTGTTGCCGGCGATGCGGTTGAGGCAGCTGTCGAGGCTCAGCCGGATGGCGTAGCCGCCGATGTTGGTGAAGGTGCAGTCCTCGATGGCGCAGTGCCACGCGTTTTCGAGCAGCACGGCGCAGTCCTCGGTGGTGCGCGTGTCGGGCTGGTCGGGCGTGTAGTCGGTGCCGCTGAACGTGAAGCCGCGGAAGGCGACGTGCTCGACGCGGCCGGTGCCCGCGCTCGGCGCGACCAGCTCGATCAGCCGCGCCAGGCGCGGCGCGATGATCTCGGCGTTGGCCAGCTGCTCGCCGGGGCGCGGCCAGTAGTAGAGGCGCTGGGTGGCGTAGTCGAGGAACCATTCGCCGGGCTCATCGAGTTCGCAGAGGAGATTGAAGAGGTAGAAGCGGTTGCCCGGCCAGAGGGGGCTGCGCGCCTCGGCGCCGCGGAGCCAGAGCCCATCGCTGCGCTCGAGCCGACCGTGGCTGTTGGTGCGGATCTCGTCGCGCTGGGCATGATCCAGCCACGTGACGGTGTTGAACCAGCCCCAGGTGGCGAACGTGAACACCTCCGCCTGCGGCGCGTGCAGCCACGCATCCTTGATCGTGCCGGGTGCACAGGCGAGGCGCTGCGATGACAAACCTTTTGTGACCTCGTGCAAAGCGATCTGCTCGAAGCCCGCCTTGCTTTGGCCACCGATGCGCGCGGCGGCGGCCTCGGCCTCGACGAGGATGCGCGTCTCGCCGGCGGCCTGCGCCGGCAGCAGGCCGGTGCCCGTCGGCGCGGCGGTGTTGTCGGAGAAACAGAACGCATCGAGATGGATGCGGCATTCGCGGGCGGGCTGGTTTGTGCGCGTCCAGCGCATGGTGTGCCGACCAACGGAAAGCGTGGTGACGGCGGCCTTGGCGAACGCCACCTCGCGCCAGTTGCCGCTCTTGCGCAGCGGTGCGAGCGGCACCGGCCGTCCATCGATCTCCAGCGCGAGCAACGTCTCGGGATGTTCATAGAGGGTCGCCAGGCCGATCCACAGCGCGTAGGCGCCGGCCTTGGGCAACTCGAAGGCGTACTCAACCCAATCGCCCGGCGTGCCCAAACCCGCCAGCAGGCCTGCCTCCCGCGAGCCCTCCATGTGCAGCCAGCCCTTGCGGCAGATATCCGAGGCATCGGCATTCGGATAGCGCGCCAGCGTCGCGCGCTGGCCATTGACGAACAACTGGCGGAAGCGCCACGGTGCGGACTGGGCGGGCAGGTCGAGTTGGAAGATGCCATCGCGAAAGGGCTGCCAGGTGCCGGTCAACGGCGCGCCGCCGCTGAGGATGACGCGCTCGCCCGCCGCGGCGCGATAGACGATGGGCGCGGCGGCCGAACCCGAGTCCTCGACGCCCAGCTGCAGCGGCTCGGCCAGAAAGTAGGTGCCGCCGTGGACGACGACGGTGACAGGGTGGGGCGGGTGCTGCGCCCGGATGGCATCGCGTGCGCGCTGCACGGTGGCGAAGGGCGCGGCGGCCGTGCCCGTGGCGGAGTCACTGCCGTTGGTCGCCACATGGAATTCCAGCGCCCCGCGCAGGTCGGGGAAACCCGTGGCGGTTTCGAGCGAAGCCGATAGACCTTGAGCTGTGGACTCCGGAAAATCGCGCGCGAGCTGCTCCCACAGGGCACGCCACGCGGCGGCCGTGGCCTTGCCCGGCTGCGCCGCCAGCGCCGCGCGCGAGGCGCGCACCGTGTCCCACCAGGTCTCCGCCCGGACGTAACCGGCGTCCTGCGCCGCGGCACAGCGCGCCGCCAACAGGGCCGCGAAAATGAACGCATGCTTCATGATGTGGGTCGCAGCGTAGCACAGGGGCGGGTGTTTCCAAGCCCTGCCGACGGCGCTCACAGAGCGCCGCTACAGGCGCGGCCCTGCGCCGGGCCGCTCTGCGCGCGGAGGTGGGGTAGTTCCCAGGCTTGGCAAGGAGACGCCACGGCCCTTTAGGGAACGACGGAACTGAGCGAAGCGGGTGACCCAGTGCTCCTGGTTTGGGGCCTAAAGTGGCCCGTTATTTCTTCGAATAACCTCCGTGATGAGGCTTCGATTGTAGGTATACCAGACCTTGAACTGGCGACGGTGTGGACTCTGCAAAAGAGTTGCATGGCGATTGCTACGTTCACCTGGACCGTTTGTGAACCCGCCATAATGAGCAATACGGTCCGAGGTGTTGTTCGGTGCCGTCATCCTTCAGGCACGATCCAGAACAACACCACTTCCTTCGAGTTGAGATCGAGGTAACATGAAATCTCGTTCCCGACTCCGCCAAGAGACTCGACGATCCAACACTCGCCGGGACGGGCGAGTGCTGGAATTGCCCCTTTCAGAATCAGGGCGCGGCGCTCTGTTGGCGACAGAGTGCCCTCGATCCGGCGGAAGGCATTGCTGAAAGTCGATGCCTGAACCGACAGATGAACGGTGTCCTGAATCTTGCCATTGAGGAACGCCTTTGTGTGACCATTGGTTTGCGCCGCTGCGATTACCATGGCCTGCCGTTGAAAGGCGACCAGCACGTCGTTGGTCTTGGGTCCTCCCTCGGCGCGAGCGAAAGAGGCACTCACCCCAACCAATATGGCGATCATTGTGCTTCTCAGGCTCAGCATCATTTCACCGAACAGTTTTACTAAATGCACGAAAAGTTGTGTTTATGCAGCCGGTTTTCAGTTGCGTCGGCAGGGTAGAAAGGCAGCTCCGTCTTGGCAAGCGGGGAAACCACAACTTTTTGAATAAGTTAGGCGCGCGGTCTTTTCCGTTTGCGGGTGAAGTTGTCTTTGATGCGGACCCAGCAGTCTTCCGCCCCAGGCAAGCGGTCAGGTGGGTCACGGACGATTGTAAGGCCAGGCACGCTGATCCCGCCATTGTGCCCAAAGCAAGCCCCCGGGACGGCGCAACAACTCTTTGCGCAGCGTAGGGCGCGGCAGCAAGCTGTCGCGCCGAAGGTGCAAGCGAGCTGGCGCACTCCACGGCGGAACAGCTGTGCGCTTCCAGACCCTGGAAACAAAAGCGCCGGTTTTTCTGCGACCTTGGAAAACGCCGTTGCGGATGGCGCCGGGCCGCAGGCCTGCTAGAATCGCGCCCATGCATTTCAACTTGACCGGCTGGCTGGCGGTGGCGCTGCTGACGCACATGGCAACGGCGCAAACCGTGGAACTGATCGGCGACCCCAATTTTGAGCGCGGCCTGCTCACCAAAGATCGGGCCGGCCAAACCCAGGTGATCGCATGGAACACGAACGCTACGCCGCCGATTTGGACGACGGCGCAGCATCACAGCAAGAGCTGTTTCGCGGACGCCGCGTTCCAGCAGCTCACCACCAACGGGTTCAGCTTCAAGGATGACTACGAGTCGCTGGTCATCCATCCTGCGGACGGGTCGGCCGACTTCGTGTGTGGCGTGAACGGCCACAGCGAGTTCGGCGGCGTCTGGCGCGCGCCGGGCGATCCCTGGCCACATCTCTACCTGGAGCAGCGGATCAGCGATCCGCGCGGTCATCTGGGTGCCCACGCCCCCACGCTGGCTGCGATGGAGAAACTGAGCTTCGCCGTGCGCATCAAACTGCTCTATGACCGGAAGAAAACCGGGCCCGCCTACAACCGGCACGTCCACACCGCGCACTACCTGTTTTTCCTCACCGTCCAGAACCTGAACCGCAAATCCAAAGGGTTTGGCGACTACTACTGGTTCAGCATCGCGCTCTATGATGACCGGGTGCCCCTCACCACCTTGCACGCCATGCAGGACAAAGGTTCGGCAAAGAAGAAGGGCACCGATAAATTCATCTATGACATCGGGCTCAAGCCGTTCACGGACAAGGTGGTCGCGGCAGGCGATTGGGTGACGGTGGAGGGCGATCTGCTGCCGCATATGCTCGCCGGGCTTCAGGAGTGCTGGCGGAACGGCTATCTGTCCGCTTCGCAGGACCTGGCGGACTACCGGATCGGGGGCTGCGTCGTCGGTTGGGAAGTCACCGGCTTGAACGATTGCGCCATCGCGGTCCAAGGCTTGCGGGCCACCGCCACGCTCAAGCCCGGCCAGCTGCCGTGAGAGTTTCCGGGCCGGATGCTCCGAACAGGGCACAACAGCTTTCCAGAAAGCATCCACAGCTTGCTCAGATTGCACGGATTTTCGGATAGGGGTAGGAAGAAGGCGGATAGGAACCTTGTGCATAGAGCGCAAGGTTTTTTCTTTGCGCTCTGTGCGCTCTTTTGTGGCTATTCCGCTGTCGTTTTCAATCTGTGTAATCTGCGGAATCTGTGGATGCATTTCTTCAGTGAATTCTAGCTCTGTGGCCTTTGCGCCTTCCGCTGAACTTGGCGCCTTTGCGTTAAGCTCTTCTGTCGCATTCCGCACACCACCTGCGTCAACGCCGGCACTTGAAGATGCCGACACCCGCGGCCCAGAGTTCGCGCGTGTCGGGGTTGTAGCGCAGCAGCATCGGCTTGCGGTAGGGCAGCTGGCCGGTGATCACCTGCCACGTCGCGCCGCCGTCGATGGTTTCATAGACGTCGCCTTCGGGAGCGTTGCCCCAGGTGGTGGCGGCGAACCACATCCGCTTGGCGTCGGCCGGATCGGTTTCGATGGCGACGATGATGCGGCTGCTGAACGGGAACTTCGTCAGCTTTTTCCAGCTCTTGCCGTGGTCCGTGCTGCGCCAGAGATTGTTGCCCGGACAGTAGACCGTGCCGTCGGCCGCCACGTGCACGTTGAAGCACCAGCTTTCGTTCTTGAACACGTGCTGCCAGGAGGCGCCGCCATCCTCGCTGCGATGGAGTCCGCCGCCCGTGCCGCAGGCTGCCCAGTAGAGGCGGTTGGAGTCGGTCGGATCGACCGCGAGCCCGAAGAACATCCGGCGGCTGCCGGGCTGGGCGGGCAGCGCCGCCCACGTGTGGCCGCCGTCCTCCGTCTTGAAGACGCCGCCGCCGCTCCTGCCCGTGGAGGGGTCGCCGTCGATGCCCAGATAGAGCGTCAGCGGATTTTTCGGGTCTGCGGCCAGCGCACGCGGGTTGCCGGCGCCCCACATCGTGTTCGCGTGCGGCGTGGTCGCCGGCAGGCCGTTGGTGCAGCTCGTGTACGTCTTGCCGCCGTCTTCGCTCAAGACCACGAAGCCGGGATACTTGGAATTCCACGAGGTGCAGGTGCTGATGATGCGGTCCTCGCCGTTGTTGTCGGAGATCGCGAGCCGCCAGTAGTGGCCACCGAGCACGGGTTCATATTTGAGCGGCCAGAGCGCGCGCCAGAGCCCGCCGTTGTCCGCGCTGACGAATACGCCCTCGTCCATGGCCGAGGCATAGGTGCGGCCCTTGAAGAAGCGGAGGTCGTACACGCAGGAGATGTCCGCGCCGCGTGCCCGCTCGGTCCAGGTGCGCCCGCCGTCCGTGCTGAGGCAGGGCCGCCAGTTGGCGGCGATGAAGAGCTCCTTGGGATTGAGCGGATTGATCGTCAGGTTCCGCGGCGCGCTCAGGCCGGCCGGCTGGGGATCCTTCGGCAACGTGGGATCGGCGGGGAAGTCGGGCGTCAGCTTCGAGACATTCGTCCAGGTCTGTCCGCCATCGTTGGAATAGAAAAAGCGCCCGTTCCAGTCGGCCGCGGCGATGACATAGACGTCGAGCGGATTGACGGGACTGACCGCCACCTCGTGGGCCGAAAGGTTCTTGGGCAATCCTTGCGAGAGGTCTTTCCACGTCCGGCCTTTGTCGGTCGACTTCCAGACGCCGTCCTTGAAGAAGGTGGCATACAGGACGTTCGGGTCGCTCTCCGCGATGGCCACGCTGGAGGCCTTCTTGGGTGTGGCCAAGGCGCCCCAGCTCTTGCCCGCGTCGCGGCTGAGCACGAGGCCCGCGTCGTCCGTCGCCGCGACCACGAGCGCCGGCTCCTTCGCCGCGACCGCGACGCTGTAAACCGTGCCGCCTTGCAGCGGCCCGATGCGGAGGTTGCCGTAGGTCGAAGGCGTCTTGCCTCCTGAGAACTCCTTGGCGACCTGCTGCGGCGGCTGGCCCGCAGGCGCCTTGCTGAGGGCGAAGAAGAAGCGCGTGAACTTGCCCACCGGCGCCTCGTTCATCAGCGGGCCGACGCAGGAGAAGTCCATGCGGTTCAGCGTGGCCCAGTCGGGCGTGCCGGAGTAGGCCTTGGCCTGGTCGGGATGGCTCTTTACGTAGTCGGGGTCGAGGATGAAGTCCTTGGCGCCGAGCACGACATCGCCCCACTGCGTCTGCTGGAAGATTTCCCGCAGATTGCGGCTGCGATAGGCCGCGCCGGTCGAGGACTTGAGCGAGAGGAAGCAATCCTTCGGCAGGGGGCCTTCACCCTTGAAGTTGAACCCGAAGCCCGCACAGTCGGCCGCAGCGACGCCCTGCGGGAAGGCCAGCGGGAACCAGATGCCGCCGTGCCACTCGTTGTTGACCTTGCCAAACTGGACGCGTAGCGTCTCCGGAGGCTCCGGCTGGTCCGCCTTCTGGTAGACCGCCAGCCAGGTCTCGCCGCCATCGGTGCTCTTGAAAACCGCGCCCGCGGGGCTCGCCGCGTAGACGATCTTGCCATCGGTCGGATCCACCGCGATGCAGCGGATGCTGCGCATGCGCTCGCCGGTGATCCGCAGTTCCTTGCGTCCGGTGTGGGGCAGCACCCGCCACAGCTCGCCGCCGTCGGTGCTCTTGCACAGCCCGCCCTCGGTGGCGGCATAGACCGTGTCCGGCGCCGTGCGGTCCACGGCGAGCGAGTAGATCGCGTAATCGGCCAGAGCGTTGTTGATCATCCGCCAGTGGCTTCCGTGGTCCAAGCTCTTGTATACGCCCGCGACATCGCCGCCCATGTAGAGCACGCCATCCTTCGCCGGATGGAACACCGCCGAGAAAAAGAAACCGCCGCCGCCCCAGCCGGCCCACTCCCAGGCGGGCGCGTTGGTCGCCACCGTTTGGGCGCCGGCCGCCCCCGCTGCCCACATCCCTGCCGCCAGACAAATCGCTTTATACATGTGTGCCCCTTCCGTGCGCATCGCCGGACCAAACTGCACCAAAACGCGCCCGGGGGCAACCGCAAAGCCGGGTGGATCTAGGGGAAGACTCATCCACAGATTACTCAGATTTCACAGATTCGCGGATCGGAGGAAGAAAGCAGGACCAGAAATCACTTACCGCGAATTACGCTAATTACGCGAATTTCCAGAAAAGGAAGGCTCTAACGTCCCGCGAGAGACGGATCGTCACCGAGCTTTCTGGCCAGGCTACCACTGCTTCATAATTGGCGTAATTCGCGGTTCAAATCAGCGGCGCGGCGTATCGAGAACGCTGAGTTTGCCCGGTCGCCCCAGCGCCTTGACTTCGGCATGACGGAAGCAATCGACGACATGGTCGTTCACCATGCCCACCGCCTGCATAAACGCATAGCAGATGGTGGAACCGACGAAGTTGAAGCCGAGCTTCTTCAGATCCTTGCTCATCGCGTCGGACTGTTCCGTACGCACCGGTAGGTCCGCCAACGACTGGCGCGCATTCTGGAAGGGGCGGCCCTCCACATAGCGCCAGAGAAAGGCGGCGAGCGAGCCGTGCTGCTGCTGCAGCGCCAATACGCCACGCGCGTTCTGGATCGCCGCGGCGATCTTGAGGCGGTTGCGGACGATGCCCGGATCGGCCAGCAGGCGCTGTACCTCGCGCGGCCCATACGCCGCCACCTTGACCGGGTCGAAGCCGTCAAAGGCCTTGCGGTAGTTCTCCCTTTTCTTGAGGATGGTCAGCCAGCTCAGCCCCGCCTGCGCGCCCTCCAGAATCAGCATCTCGAACAGACGCCGGTCATCCTGCACCGGTACGCCCCATTCCTCATCGTGATAGACCACGTACAGCGGATCGCTGTTACCCCAGCCGCATCTGTTTTTCATCGCAAAGTCCCCTTTCAAACGCACCATGGAGCGGACCACCTACCCGCCGAAACTTCATCGTCTGTGACCCTATTGATTCATGTGATCGATTTGTTGGTGATGCTCGAATTTTGCCATCTTCTACCCAATGCCAGCGCGAGGCCGCAGAGCAGGAGTGCCCCGATGCCGGGCTCGGGGATGGCGAAGAACTGGTCCACAGGGGTGCCGCCGGCGACGTAATAGCTTTGTTGCGCGCCGATGACGAACTCGGAGGGACCGACGAGCGCGGGGCTGTTGGTGGCGTAGTACCAGTCGAAGGTGTAGCCGAGGCCGGTCCAAGGGAAGGCGTAGCTGCCGGCGTAGACCGTTTGCTGCCGGTTGGTGAACCAGTCGTAATAGTTTACGGCATAGGCGCCGGCGAACCAGCCGGGGCCGCCCGTGTCCTGTCCGGTCCAGTCGCGGAAGGTGGCGGAGTTGGTCGGCGACCAGTTGATGGTGGGGCGGAACAGACTGTCGGCGGCGACCCACAGATCCACGGCGAAGAGATGGGTGGAGCTATTCGTCATGCCCAGCGCCTGCTCCGCACGACCGGCGATGCTGGCGGCGGAGGAGACATCGAACTCGTTGGTGCGCGCCGTCAGGTAGCCTTTGAGTTCGGGCTCGAAGGTGACCCAGGCTTCGTTGCCGACGCCGTTGGAACGCAGGGAGGTCGCGCCGACGTAAGGTAGGTAGTAGTTGGACCAGGTGTTGCCCTTCATCAGCGTCAGGGTTTTCAGGTAGGTGGTGCCGGCGAAGTTAGTGGTGACGAGCTGCGGATAGTCGAGCGTCAGCAGGTTGCCATCGCCCGGGAGCGTGGCAAAGTCCTGTGCGCGGACAATCGCCTCCGCATAGGTGCTTGCGCGCACTGGCCAGAACTGGATGGAAAGCAGGCACAGCAGCAGCAGCCAATCCCGCACTCGCACTGTTCTTAGGGCAGCCATCGTTTTCCATCTTTCAATGCTTCTGCCTGGTCTCCGGCTGGTCAATGTAGGTGGCCGCGCCTGGCGCATCCACCACTTCCGGGGAATTGCCGAAGGGGTCATAGCAGGTGATGCCGCGTTGCTTGAGCAGCGGCAGATGCACTTTGAGGCGCGCGGAGAAGTCCTCGTAATTTTTCTTTGCGGCGGGGGTCCAGGCGGACTCGGCCAAGGCGAGCAGGCGCGGGTAGGTGAGGAATTCGCGGCGTGCGCGGGTGGCGCAGGTCTCGCTCCAGAGGCAGGCCTGCAGGCCGAGCACCTGCGGGCTCGCGGCGGCCTGCGCGGCGAGGTCCGCGGGGAGCGTGGCGGTTTCCGGGAAGCCATAGACGCGCTGGAGTTCGTTGATGCCGTTCCAGCGGCGGCCGACCTTGTGCGCGGGGTTTTGCAGGAAATCGAAATAGCACGGGTGGCGCGGCGTGAGGACGATCTTGAAGCCGCCCTGCAACGCCTTGGCAAGTTGCGCGGGCTTGTCGTGCCGCCACCAGAAGATCACCGTGTGTGCAGGATCGGTGCCGGCGTCGAGAATCTCGTCCCAGCCGCCGGTGTCGCAGCCGAGGGAATTGATGAACGCGGCCATGGTGCGGTTGAACCATTTCTCCACCGCCTGTTTGTCGGCGAGATGTTCCTTCGCCTTGAGCGCCTGCACTTCGGGGAGCGTGTCCCATTTGCCCCAACCAAAATGAACCTCATCGCCGCCGTAGTGGATCACGCCGCAGTCGGGGAACAGCTCTTTGACCTCGCGGAGGATGTCCTGGAGGAACAGGAGCGTCTCCGGTTTGCCGGGATTGAAGGTGAAGTTCGGCAGGCGGTCGGACCCGCCGCCGGCGTGCGCAGGATAGGCGCGCGCCGCGCCGGAAGCGTGGCCGGGCATATCGATCTCCGGGACGACGACGATATGGCGGGCGCGGGCATAGGCGACGAGGTCGCGGATCTCGGCCTGCGTGTAGAACTGTGCCGGCGCCTGCGGATTGGATTTGTCGCCGATGCCGCCGATGGATGTGAGCAGCGGATACTTTTTGATTTCGATGCGCCAGCCTTCGTCGTCGGTCAGATGCCAGTGGAAGCGGTTGAGCTTGTAGCGCGCCATCTCGTCGAGCAGCGCCTTGAGTTCGGCGGTCGGCGCGAAGTGGCGCGAGACGTCGAGCATATAGCCGCGCCAGGCGTAGCGCGGCCGGTCGGTGAGCGTGGCGCAGGGCGTCTGGCCGGCGACGGTCAGCTGCGCGAGCGTCTGCCGCGCGTAGAAGGCGCCGGTCTCCGTCCCGGCGGTGATGAGCGCCCCGGCAGGACCGATGGCGAGCCGGTAGCCTTCCGCGCCGAGCGTGGCCGTGGCGCCGGGCTGGATTTCGGTGCGGACTTTCTCGCTGGTCAGCGCCACCGTGCCGCCGCTCAACTTCAGTTCCGCGGGGTGGGGGATGATGGCGGGCTCTGCGGATTGTGTCCGGGCTTGCGCAACGAGTGCGAACATGCCGACGGCCAAAGCAAACATGGTCTTCATAGGAGCCTCTTTCGCGCCGCGAGTCTCCCAAGGCTTGGAAATCGGCGCCAGCCTTTTCTGTGCTGACCAGACCTGACGTTGAAAAAGGCTCATCCTGCGGGGCGTCCTACCTGACTGCGCCGGGAGAGCTTGTCCCTTGAAATGCAGCTTGAGGAAGCTGCGGCGGCAGTTGCTGCCGGACGGCCAAGACAGGGAAAAGGTTGCGGTTTGTCGATTGTTACCTATATTGCGGGGACGTTTGGCACTCACCGGGAGCGGGGCTATGCGGAAGACCTATGATCTGTGCGTGATCGGCGGCGGGCCGTCGGGCTATGCGGCGGCGATGCGGGCGGTGGATTTCGGCAAGTCGGTGCTGCTGGTCGAAAAGAACCGGCTCGGGGGCACGGGCATCTTCGACGGGGCGCTCGCCTCGAAGACGATGTGGGAGCTGTCCAACAAGGTCAAGACCATCCGCGAGGAATTGGGCTCCAGCGCGGCCAGTGAAATGCCCTTTGCGCAGGTCCGCGCCACGATCGCGGCGGCGACCGACGAAAGCGCGCAGCTGATTCAGCGGCAGCTTTCCCTGATCCAGGAGCGCTCGGCCAACATCGACTTTATGCGGGGCGCGGCGAGCTTCGTCGAACCCACGCTGCTCAAGGTGGTATGCGCCGACGGCGCGACGCTGCACGTCACCGCCCGGAAGACGATCATCGCCGCGGGCAGCCGGCCGCGGCTGCTGCCGGAGATCCCGGTGGACGAGAAGGTGATCGTGACGAGCAACGGCATCCTCCACTTCGACCGCTTTCCCAAGAGCATGGTGATCGTCGGCGGCGGCATCGTCGGCTGCGAGTTCGCCAGCATGTTTGCGAATTTTGGCCAGACCCAGATTTTCATGATCGAGCGCGAGAACCGCCTGCTGCCGTTCGAGGACGCGGATGTCTCGCGGATCGTGACGCTGAACCTGATGCAGCATGGCGTGACGGTACACGAACGCGC
Source organism: uncultured Lentisphaerota bacterium (assembly GCA_903912445.1). GTDB lineage: Bacteria > Verrucomicrobiota > Kiritimatiellia > CAIQIC01 > CAIQIC01 > DP16D-bin41. Next base: position 26,975 of record CAIWHP010000258.1, on the reverse strand, counting down.
GCGACTGCTGCGGCTCGTGCCCAAGGCGGGTGGGGTGGAGTATGAGATCGCCGACCGGCAGGGCGAGCGGCAGATCCTCTGGGTCGAGAAGGCGCTGCTGTCCGTCGGCCGCGTGCCGAACATCGAGGACCTGCAGCTCCAGAACGCGCAGGTGCACCTGACCGCCAGCGGCATCCAGATTCCGGAGAACGACACGCAGACCAACGTCCCGAACATCCATGCCGTGGGCGACATCTCCGGTCACGTGGCGCTGGTCAGCGTCGGCGAGCGCGAGGCGCGGCACGCGGTGGTGAGCTTGTTCGCCGATTTCAAGGCCGCGCCGATCCGCTACAAGATCATGTCCTCGATCATGTTTCTCGCGCCGGAAGTCGCGCTGGTCGGCATGAACGAGCAGACGCTGCGGCAGCAGAACACCCCCTACCGTGTGGCCAAGGTGGATTTCTCGGTGCTCTCGCGCGCCATCGCCATGCGCAAGACGCACGGTTTCTTCAAGCTGCTGGTCAGCGACGATGACGAGATGAAGGTGCTGGGCATGCGCGCGGTCGGCGAGCACGCGTCCGATGCGATCCAGGTGGTGGCGCTTGTGATCTACCTGGGCAAGGGCATCGTCGAATTGGCCGACATGGTCTTCCCGTATCCTTCCATCGTCGAGGGCATCCAGACGTGCACGCGCCTGCTCATGGGCAAGGCCGTCTACAAGCCGGACATCCTGCCCGACAAGGTCCAGTGCTACCGCTACATCAACGGCGAGCAGATCCCGATCCATAACCGCGCCGCCCACAAGGTCGGCAGCCCGTCGTGAACGGGCTGGCCCGCTGACACCGAAATAGCTTTTCACGAAATTTAATAAGGGTATATTCCGCGCCCGATGCGCTTGCCCTTGTCATGGTTCTGCGGAGTGATGTCGGCCCTGCTCACGGCCGGCAGCTTGGAGGTCTGCGCCATCAACTATTCCGTCCCCTACGTCCGCGGGGCGCTGACCTATCTGGCCCCCGACTGGGTCAACGGTTATGGCGCCGTCATCGGCGAGCTCGAGGTCCGGAACGCCGAGGGCAACGGCATCGATGGGTTCGACGGGCACCGCCACCTGGCGCTGGGGCCGGATATCGCCAACGGCCAATACGGTTTCCAGGACGTCAAGGACTTCTGCACCGGGGACCCCGTCACAGGCAATCCGGCGGACAGTTTTTTCCACGGCACCTTTGTCGCCGGCATCATGGCCAACAACGCCAGCCTGACGCTCGACGGCACGAACGTGCCTTTCTCCGGCGTGGCCCCGGGGGCGAAATACTACGGGGCCATCTTTGCCGGCGCCGGCGACAAGGCCAGCACGCTGACGCTCAACAGCTCGCTGTACTATCTCACCCAGACGGTCGGCGCGCGCGCCATCAACAGCAGCTGGGGCGGCGATATCAGCAACGCGACGTTGCTCGATGGCAGCACGTTCGTCGAGTCGCTCCTCATGGACGAATATGCCGGCTATTACGGCAAAACGAATGGCACGACCGGACGTTATCTGGATACGCTGATGGTCATCGCCGCCGGCAACAGCGGCAGCCTGCTGGGCGCTCCGGCGGACTCCTACAACGGGCTGGCGGTCGGCGCGTTGGACGTGCTCAATCCGGCGGCCACGGGCCTGGCCGATCCGGGACGGGTGCCCGTGTCCCGGGTGGCCAGCTACAGCGCCTGGCAGCCCTTGGCCAATGGGCGCTGCGGCGTGTCCATCGTGGCGCCGGGCACCGCCCTCTGGTCCGACCTCGCCCTCAACGTCGCGGAGAGCTGGGGCTTCCCCGCTGCTTCCGCGGATTCCATCGTCGCCGGCACGGCGGATGGCACCAGCTTCGCCGCCCCGCATGTCACCGGCGTGGCCGCGCTGCTCTATGGCGTGGCCGCGCCCGTGACCAATGACTATGGCGGCGGCTTGATCTTCGTCACCCAGCCCAACTCTGCCAAGGGCACGCTGCTCGACAGCGATCACAAATTGATCAAGGCCGTCTTGCTCAACAGCGCCGACAAGATTGCCGGCTGCGACTCCAACGGCGTGACGCAGGCCCTCTGGCAGCCGGGGGAAATTTCCGTCGGTGTCGACGGCATCACCAACTCCATCCATCCGCTGAACTATGCGGTGGGCTCCGGCCAGGTTAACGCCCCGGAGTCCGTCTACAGCCTCCAGGAGGTCAGCAACCGCTTCTGGGATGTGAGCGTGCTCACGGCGGACAATCCGACGAATCTCTATGTGTATGGCCAGGACAAGTTCATCACGTTCGAGCCCTATGCCAAGGGCCTGCGGCTGACGGCCACGCTCGTCTGGGACCGGCGCGTGGATTATATCGTCGACACCAACACCAACACGGAGACGATCGGCTCGCTGCTCGACACGAATCTGCTCAGCAACCTGGACCTGATCTTGCAGGAGGAAACGGCGCCCGGCGTCTGGGCGGATATCTACCGGTCGATCAGCACCGAGGACAATGTTGAGCAGATTTACATGGACTATCTTTCCGCGACCAACCACTACCGCCTCGACGTCATCGCCAACTATCTCGTGGATCCCGTCGGTGGCGAGCAATACGCGCTCGCCGTCAGCTACCTGCCGATCCCCGAGCCCTCGACCGCCGCGCTGGCCGGCCTCTGCGCGCTCGCGGCGCTGGCCCGCCGGCGTTGGCGGGGCCGGCAGCGCGACGATGCTGAACCGGCCGACGGCGCCCTGACCTTGCGCGCCCGCGCGGTACCGCGCTGCTCCGAGAAGTGGTAGCCGCCTTCCGCATCCAGAAGCCGCGCGGTTGCCGGACCACAGGGGCCGTGCTACAGATACGCGTGTTATGAATCTCGCAGGACAGACAGCGCTGGTGACCGGCGGAGCGGTGCGCATCGGGCGCGCCATTTGCGAGGCGCTGGCCGGGGCCGGCCTCAATGTGGTCGTGCATTACCGCCGGTCGGCGACGGAAGCCGTCGCACTGTGCGCGGAGCTGGAGCGGCGGGGCGTACAGGCGTGGGCGGTGCCTGCCGACCTTTCGTCTGAGGCCGCCTGCACGGAGCTCATCCGGCGCGCCACGGCCGCGGCCGGCCGGCTCGATATCCTCATCAACAACGCCGCCGTCTTCCACAAGGACAGCCTGCGCGCGACGACGGAAGCGGGCCTGCTCGCGGAATTCTGGCCGAATCTGTTCGCGCCGCTGCTGCTGATGCGCGCCTTGGCGGCGCAGGGCGCCGGCGGGAAGATCGTCAATCTCCTCGACCGGCGTATCACCGGGCACGACGTGGAGTGCGTGCCCTACGTCCTCGCCAAGAAGGCGCTGGCGGAGTTGACGCAACTGGCGGCGCGCGAACTGGCGCCGCGCTTCACGGTCAACGGCGTCGCGCCCGGCGCGGTGCTGCCGCCACCGGGGCAGGGGGCCGCCTATCTCCATGACTTCGCAGGCACGGTGCCGCTGCAAAAGCAGGTCACGCCCGCCGCGGTTGCCGCCGCCGTGCTCGCGCTGCTGCAAAACGACGCGATCACCGGCCAGATCCTCTTCGTCGATGGTGGCCAGCACTTGCTGTGAGGCGCTTTGCGTTTTGGCTTTTGCTTCTGCGCTGCTACAAAGCTGACTCGTAAAGCATCACGCTCGCACAGCGCCGCCCGGCGCGGGCCGCGCTCACGGCAGGCTGTTCGGCTTGATGACGTAGAGGCTGAGGCCGATGGCCCAGGCGTCCTCCCACTTCATGCGCTTGAGCTCGTGCCCGGCGCCGAAGCCGTCGCTGAGCAGCAGCTCGCCGGTCTTAGCGTTGTAGCCGATGATCAGGCGTGGCAGGAACACGCAGCTGCCGCTGACGTTCAAATCCTTCTCGGGCACCTTGCCCATCATGACGTGCCAGATGAGCGGGACGCCGAGCTCGATCTGCTTGCTCACCTCGGTCTTGAAGCGGGCGAAGTCGACCGTGCGCTTGAGCTTGGCGGTGCGCAGGACATCCATGTTCATGTTCCAGTAGAGCCGACAGATGTCGTTGCCGGCGGCTTCGAGCGTCACTTTGCTTTCGTGGGCGGCGAGGGCGGCATGGTTATAGTCCTGCACGAGGCGCTGGAAATCCCGGATCTCCAGGTCTTGGAGCACGATGAGGCGCAGCCCGAACTTCTGGGCGATCTTTTTCAAGGAATCGCGCAAGCCGGTGACGTTGTTGCCGGTCGCGGTGGCGAAGCTGTCGCTGACCTGGCCGGCCTGATACTGGTCGAAGTTCAGGCCGAAGTAGCGCAGCACCCGCTCGGCGGTCACGGAGAGGGGGTTGCTCTTCGGACCCATCTGGACCATGGGCACCTCGCCGAGGAGCACATCGCCGTTCGCCTCGCGCTTGAGGCGGGCTTTGAGGTCGGCGGCGCCGCGCGGTTTGACGGCGGCCGTGCCGCTGGCGGGCACCGCGGCTGCGGAGAGGAGGCGTAGGCGGATGTAGTCCGCGCGGAACTCCAGCTTCTTGCCCTCGAAGACCTGCGGCTTGAGCGCGCTCCATTCGAGCTCGAGCCGCGTGGGGGCGTTGGTCCAGGCGACGTGTTGGATCTTGGATCGCGCGGGACCGCTGATGTCCGGCAGCGGCAGCGGCGCGCTGCCGGCCCAGGCGGCGAGGTCCTTCCGGGTCTGCTCCAGCATTTCGTCGAACTGGAACTGGTTCACGGCGCCGGACTCCGCGCGGCCGTAGAGCATGATCAGCAGGCTGGCGAGCTTGCCGCCCTCGAACGTGGCGCGGGCCTCGGTGGCCTTGCAGCCGGCGAATTCGAGGCCGGCGCCGCCCGCGAGCGCGCCGCCCTTCTGCGCATCGGTCCAGCCAAAGCCCAGCTTGTGCGCCGCCGCCATGAATTCATCCGGCGTCAGGGCCCAGAGCCTGGGCTGCGCACAGAGCGCTTCGAGCTTGCGCGCGGCCGGCGGCTTGGGCGCGCCCCACGCGGGCAGCAGCGCGAGGCAGAGGACCGCGAGCGCCACGCGCGCGCTAAAAAGATGGCTACCCTGCATGGCCGGCTCCTTTGGGGTTAACGCCTCCGGCGGCGTGCCGTAGATATGCCGCAATAAAAGGGCCCAAGGAAAGCAAAAAAAACGCGCCTAACATGGATCCAACCGGTCGGTCACCCCTGCGACCGCAAGGCCACCCGCTCCGGCCGGAGCCGTTTCCAAGCCTTGGAAATTGCGCCGCTTTATTTTCCAAGCCTTGGAAAAGGCGCGGCGGCGCGCTAGAGTCCGCGCGTTTTGAAGGGAATGACATGAATAAAATACTGCGGCGGATTTTGTGGGGCATCGGGGCGCTGCTGCTGGTGCTGGCGTTGCTGGTGACGGGCGTGGTGCTCGCGCGCGATCGCATCGCGACGGCCGTCATCATGAAGGCTGTCGCGAAGACGGGCTTCGGGCTGGAACTCAAGAGTCTGCACATCCCGCTGGCGCCGCCGGGGGTCGAAATCGAAGGCCTCAAGCTGACCAATCCGCCCGACTTCCCCGAGGCCGGTGCGCTGGAAATCGGCAAGCTGAAACTCTCCTATGACCGCGCGGCCTCGACCAAGGACGAGGCCCGGTTGCCCGAGGTGACGTTCGATTTGAAGCATCTGGTCATTGTCCGCAAGGCCGATGGCGAGGTGAACTTCCAGCGGCTCCAGAAGCAGGCCAAGGCTGCGCAGCCCCCCGCGACCGCGCCGCAACCCCAGCCCGCGCCGCAGCCCCAGCCTGCCCCCGCGCCGCAACCCGTGCCGGCGAAAAAAGCCGAACAAAAGGTGCGCATCGATCGCCTGAACATCCGGCTCGGCACGGTCCTCGTCCGGACCTACGTCCAAGGCGAAAAGGAGCCGCGCGAGCAGAAGTTCGAGATGAACGTGGACAAGAAATATACGGATGTGACGAACGACAAGTTCAAGGAGATCGGCATGCAGCTCTTCCTGGAAATCATGTTCAAGCAGCAGCCGGAGCAGTTGTTGAACGGCCTGCTGAACGCCAGCGGCAAAGGTGGCGGCGATGCGAAGGCTTCCGCGAAACAGCTCGGCAATCAGCTTAAAGGTTTGCTCCAAAACCTCAAACAACAGCAGCCCCAACAATGAGCATGAAGAGCATCCTGCTTTTCGCATCTGCGGCGCTGCTGTTGGGCGCTTCGCCTGCCCCAGCCTTCCTGCCCCCGACCGATCGCAACGGCCCGTTGACCGTGACCATCGCCGATCCCGGCGAGGTGCAGGCGTTGGAGAAGGCCCTCGCCGTGCCGGTGACCTTGAGCAACAGCTCCGCGCAGCCGCTCGCCGGCAAGCTGCGCATTGCGGTCACCGACGAGTGGCGCGTCGAGGGCCAGGCCGTCCGCGATTTCGTCGTCCCGGCCAACGGCAAGCTGGTCGTGCCCGCCAGCGTGATCGCCGGACGCGGCACCTACGCCGCGCTCTATCCGGTCCACGCCTATGCCGACTTCACGGTGTCCGGCGCGCCGCCGGCGACGGCGCACGCGATCCTGATCGCCTCCATCGCTCCCGCGGCGGTCGCGGCGCAGCAGATGCCCGTGTTCCGGCAGCAGCTCGACGTCCCCGCGCGCGGCGCGCTGCAGCTCGATAAGCTGGATATGTTCCGCATCACCATCGCCATCCACGGCCGCGAGCCGGTGGTCCAAACCCAAAGCTGGCAGGGACACGACGCGGCCACCGGCGGTTCCTTTGCGCCCACCGAGGCGAACCGTGGCGACCTGCGGCGCGCGTTCAACGTGCATCCGCCGTACCGCGGCGGCTGGGGCCAGGTCTGGGCCGACTGCAAGCTGCAGCTGCCGGCGGCGGCCCCGATCACGCTCGAGTTCGCCACCGCGATCCGCGATGTGGATCCCAAGCGTGAGCCGCCCAGCGACGGCGTGCAGTTCGAGGTCCAGGTCAAGTCGGGCAACGGCTTCACCAACCTGTTCACCCGCTTCTCGAAGGCCACGCAGTGGGAGGCGGCGCGGGTCGATCTCACGGCGTTCGCCGGGCGCGAGGTGACGCTGCGGTTCGTCACCGATCCCGGCCCCGCGCACAACACCACGTGCGACGGCTCGTTCTGGAGCTCGCCCGTCCTCTTCTGTGGCCCGCCGCCCGCGGTCGAGGCCGCGGCCGCGCAGCAGGGCCGCCGCGCGCTGGCGGTCGCCAACGCCCGCGCCGCGCTCGCGGGCAACGCGCCCGACTGGGCGTGGAAACTGGAGAGCTGCGCCGGCCTCCACGGCGCGGCGCTCGTGCCCGGCCCCTATGGCATCAGCGATGCCTGCCTCGCCTTCAGCGATGGCCAGCGCGACCTCGTCTTCGAAGGCTTCGCCGTGCAGGTGAACCAGCTGCCGCTCGGCCCGCCGCGGCACAGCGCGCTCTGCGAGCAGGTCGGCACGCGCTTCCGCTGGGGCCGCCGCGGCGTGCTCGACCACGACGTGTTTGTGCTCGGCCAGCGGGTGGGCGTACGCACGGAGGTCTGGGCGGAGTCGGGGGCCCTGCGGTTCGCGTTCTCGATGCCGGACGCCAAGCGCGACGCGCGCGGCACGCCGCGCTTCACGCTGCTCGGGCTCGGCGCGGCCTCGGAGCTGGCGACGCGCGTCTACGCGGGCTTCGGCAACGTGCTCGAGAAGCCCGGCCGCTTCGAGCTGCACGCGAACGGCTTTCAGCTGGCCACGAGCCACGTCGGCGTGGATTTTGCGGGCGGCCTTTCGCTCGTGCAGGCGAGCGATGTCTTCCCCGATCTGTTCGCGGTGAACCCCGAGAAACAGCTGTATCAGCTGCGCACGCACCACGACGCGACCCTCTCGCTGGTGCCCTCGGCCCACGGCGCGTTCGCCGCGGCGCGCGCCTACCGCGCCATCGCCGGCTTCAAGCCGGCCGGCGGCGTGGCGAAGCTCCAGGGCAAGATGTGCCTCGACCAGTGGGGCGGCGACTATGCCGCGGCCGCGCGCGGGCTCGACCGCGCGGCGCGCTACGGCGTGACGGACGCCGTCTTCGTCAAGCACGACTGGCAGCGCTGGGGCTATGACTACCGCCTGCCGGACATCTATCCGCCACGCGGCAGCCTCGCCGACTTCCTCGCGATGGCGGACGCCTGCAAACGCAACGGCATCCTCTTCGCCCCGCACGACAACTACATCGACTTCTATCCCGACGCCGACGGCTACTCCTATGAGCACATCATCTTCAACAGCGATGGCACGCCGCAGAAGGCCTGGTTCAACAAGGGCCGCGACGCGCTGAGCTACCGCTGGCTGCCGAATGCGTTCGCGCCGTGGCTGGAGCGCAACCTCAAGCTGATCACAGACCAGATCGAGCCGACCTCCTACTTTGTGGACGTCTTCAGCGCGATGGCGCCGGTGGATTACTATGACCGCGCGGGCCGCTTCCACACCAAGACCGAGTGCGCCGACCTCTGGGGCGCGTGCTTCGACACCATCCGCAAGGCCTTCGGCGACCACGCGCCGATGATCAGCGAGGCCGGCCACGACGCGCTGATCGGGCACCTCGACGGGGGCGAGAGCGACCACAGCGGCTGGATGCCGGCGGGCGAAAGCTATTTCGGCTGGCACCTGCCCGCCGCCGATGCCGAGCGCGTCCCGTGGCACGATATGGCCAGCCACGGCTCCTTCGTCCTGCTCGCCGGCGGCCTCGGCTCCCGCTACGCCGGCCGCGACTGGGGTGCGCCCGCGGTCCACAACTATGCCAGCGACGACTACCTGACCACCACCGTGCTCGGCGGGCGCAACCCGATGTGCGAAGGCCCCTTCTCGCGCAACGCGGTGATGACCTACTGGCTGCTGCACGATCTCTGCGCCGAGCTGGCGCAGCGCGAAATCCTCGCGCACGAGTTCGGCGCGAGCATCCACCAGCAGCGCGTGACGTTTGCCGGGGACGCGGCGGTCGCCGTCAACCGCGGCATGGATGATTGGAAGGCCGACGGTGTCATTCTGCCGCGCTACGGCTTTGTGGCGCAGGCCGGCGCGGCCAGCGCCGACATCACGCTGCGTGATGGCCAGGTGAGCGCGATGGCGCGCAAGGGCCAATTGCTGTTTGTGGACGCGCGCCCGATGAACGCGCACGACAGCGCCTACGTGGGCGTCAAGGTCGCCGGCCTCGACGATCTCGGTGGCGGGCGCGGCCGCCTGCGCCTCGACTGGGAGGTCTTGCAGGCGGTGCCGGAGGCCTATCATCTGTTCATCCACTTTACCCTGCCGTCGCGCCAGAAGGACGAAGGCATCGTCTTCCAGGGCACGAGCAAGATCCCCGCGGCGCACTGGCGGCAGCCGGGCAAGTTCAGCAGCGAGGTGGAGTTCACCATGCCGCAGGACCTGAAGCTGCCCGATGGGCTCGGCATCCGCATCGGCTTCTACGCGCCGAAACAGCAGGGCGCGCGGCTGCGCCTGGCGGGCAACATGGACAACGGCGGACGCGTCCGCTGCGGCGCGATCAGGCAGGCCAAGGGTGGCGGCGCGCTGACGTGGAGCGCCGACCCCGCCGAGGAAGACATCCTGCTGCTGCAGCAGCGCCAGAACCTGTCCGGCAAGGCGCTGGACTTCGGCCCCGTCATCACCGCCGGCGCGTTCCGCCTCGACGCGACGAAACCTTCCGAGTGGGTGCTGACGCCGCTGCCGGACTCGCTGCCGTTCGGCGTGGAAATCAAGCTCGACCAACTCGCCGCCGCCGGCGCGAAAGTCACGCGCGTCCAGCCACAGGATGAGACGGGCAAGGAGCTTGACGCCGCCCGTTTCGAGCAGGCCGGCGACCGGCTCCGTTTCCAGACCGCCGCCGACGTTTTCGCCTATCGCATCAGCCTCGGGAAGTGATGGAAGACACGCCCGCGGCCAGTGCTCAGAAGATGAAAAGCTAGACGTGAGACACTACGCCGGCACTGCGCCGCAACCGCGCACCACTGCTTGATCAGCTCCCGCCGCGGCGCGGAGGTCGCGGGTCAGAGGGTCAAGGTGGTTGCTGTTCCTGTGCGTGCCCGGCAGCGTTGCAGACGGCACCGCTTCTGTGCCGAGGGGTGAGGTGCTCGTGGACTAGCGCGGCGGGTCACGGTACTGATCAAGCACCTCGCAGCAGGCCGCCACCCATGTTGGGTCCATGCTGCCGAAAAAGTTATAGGCATCCACCGACTTGCCCTGCCGCCAAGCCGTACGGATGAACTCCCGCCACTTCCCCTTATCCGGTTTGCCGCCCCGCCCTTGGATGCTGCCCTGGGTCAGCGCAGCCAGCACGGGGCCGCAATCCGGCGCCAAAATCGTGGACTTGCTGCCCGGCCCAGGATAGGACCCAAACTTTTGCGGATGGTACTCTGCCCAAGAGGCTCCGGCTTTCTCATATAAAACCGTGGAGTTGACCGGTTTACTGCGCCAATAGGCCGTAATCCCGGACTGGACGTCACCCGGCGTATTCTGATCATTCTCGTTCATCGCCAGCATGACCACGTTGCCGAGCAAGCCCCCATACTTTTTGCAGAACAGGTCGATCAAGGCCTTGTGCTGAGAGCTTGTGAGTTGGTCCTGCTTACGGGTGTTCGTATTCCACCAGTAGATTTTCGAGAGCAACCCGTGTGTCTTGTCCGCGCGCAGATGCGGCCCGATCTGCTCGGCCTGCTGCTGCATGTAGGCATACATGCCGCTGTTGCCTAAGCCCGGCGGTTCCAGTTCCAGCAGTTCATAGCTGCGACCATGCGCCCCGGCGCCAGCGACCATCCGGGCCGACAGCTCAGGATCCATCCGCGACCAATGGCGGGTAAGGCCCACAAACAATTTCTGGCCTGAGGGAACATGCACGGGTCCGGACACGGGTGCCGAATAAGCAGGCCAACTTGGCAGCCGCTGAACCAGTGTCGATGCGTCAACAGCCCCAACCAGCAGCATATAGGCCGTAAAGCTGCGCATTGCATTGGAAATCACTTGGGCGAGCGAACTGGAGGCGCGCCAGCTTTTCGTCGCATGCTGAGGCCACGGCCACAGACCCATCACGGCGCCCTCGCCGGCTCGTTATCGGTGCGGAAATACACCTCCACCTCGCTCAGCATCCAAGTCGTCAAGGGGTTGGGCTGCCGGATCTGAACCCGCACAGCATCGGCCCACCGGGGATCAAAGCGGATGGTTTGCATAAAGTCACCGTATACCGGATGGCCATTGGAAAAGTCACAAAGATCACCCTTGAAAGCCAGGTTATCGCCGATTTTTTCCCAGCCGTTGGTACCGCGCAGGAGAATATCCAGGGCGGGCGCATGGCCATGCGACTGATTGTGGTAGCACAAGGAGATGCGCTGCACGGGTCGCAAGGGCTTCCAAGCTTGCTGGAGCCACATGCCGGACTGCTGGTTGGTTTGGCTTTGCCAGGCGCTGGCGCGCTGGCCATCCGTCAAGCTGGAGGCCTCGGCCGCGTTGTGGCTGACCGTCGCCCCCGCGGCGTCAAACACGATCCGCTGTTCCTGCGGTGCGGCATTCGTCTGGCGGAACTCTGAATAGACCCGGAACACGCCCAGCGTGGCGACGCGGCAGGCCACGCCCAGCGTAGCCAGATCGCTTTCAAAGCGCTCCAAGGGTAGGGGGGGCAGCCGTTGGACCAGCACATACGCCGCGTTGGTGGCGGCGTGGACGAGAGTCTTGTGCGGCAAGGGCCATTGCGCGAAACGTTCATTGTACGCCTGACTGGCCAACACGCGCCCGCCGCTTTCAAAGCTCAACCGGTAAGCAAATAAATGGGTGGCGAAACAGTGCCGGATACCTTGCCGTTCGAGTTCGGCCAATACAGGTCGGAGGTCATCCAGATCGGATTCGCGGGTGGCAAAGCCAGGCGCAGCCCACTGGCGCATCAGCGCCACGCTGCAGATCGTATTGAGCACCGCCAGCGAGATCGCCGCACCTGCGAACAAGCGCCGCCAGCCGCCGCGCAGTTGGGCATACACCCCGGCCAGGAGGAAGGGAAAACACCACGCCGCCAGCAACAGATAGCGATAGGCGTGCCATTGCTGACGCGAACTGTGCGCAAACAACAGGACCCCTAGTCCAGCGATGCCCAGCAGGAAGTCCCAAGCCTCCAAGCGCAACCGGCCTTCGGTGCGGATTTGACGGATCCACGCCATGAGGCGCAACACCGCCAAGGTGAGCAGCACGAGGAACCAAAACACCGCCAAGATAAAACCGATATCGGGGAACAAATCCAATCTGGGCTTGCCGTCGGGATAGAGGCAGGGGTTGAGGCCCAACGCGCCCGGCAGGGTATGGGTGCAGGTGGGGGCCCAGAGGCGTTGCATCGTGATGCTCCAAGGCAGCGTGCCCCCGACCGCCGCATGGGCTCCGGGATGCAGCCAGCGCGCCAGCAGAAAAGGAACCAACCCGAGCCCTACGCCTGTCAACCAGGCCGGCAGGGCAAGCAGCGTCCGTTGCCAGCGATCGTGCATCGTGATCACGACGCTAGACATGATGAGTACCGGCAAGGCCAGCATATGGTTGCTGAATACCAGCCCTGCCATGAAACCCACGCCGGCCGCGCGCACGACGACGGGCAGCGGCCTCTCCGGGCGCGCCGTCAGCAGCAGCACAATCAAGGCGGTCAGCAATAACATGGAACTGTGCTGCGGCATGGCGTAAGCGACCTGCAGCATCAACACATAGGCGGAGGGAATGATCATCAAGAGCCAGCCGGGCCAGGCATCGGTGGGCCGGACCATGCGGCGCAGCGCGAACAGGCCCACCATGACCGTCAGGAAACTGAGCCAGGCTGGAACCAAGCGGGCCCCGAGAGCCGTGGGCGGTAACCAGCGCGCCACCGGAGCCGCCAGGTAGCATTCCAGCGGAAATTGATAGGGCTGGGCCCAGATGAGCAGCGGGAACTGGCCGCGCGTCACGTCCAAGGCTTGTGAACCGGCAATCGCCTCGTCGGCGGAGGGCGGCACGCAGCGCACACTGATCCCAAAAAATACCACGTTCAGGGTCAGTCCCAGCAAGAGTACGGGCAGGGCCACACACAGCCAACGGCGGCGCGGAGTTGAGGGGGGCTTCGTCATGGTGTTGTTTCAGTGGCTTCGCGTCAGTTCAAACGGACATTCGTGGGGCTTGATGCGCGTCGAACGGTGCGCAGGCAAAACCGTGCTGAAGCCATCATCTATCGCATTGTCCACACCGCATAAAAATCGGCCGTCGTTGTCACTCGCGAATACTTAGAAATAAAGACGCTGCCTGTCACGCACTTAATAAATGGCCAATGGTGCTGATTATTAAGGGGATATTCTGCTCGGCGGGCGCGGGGGGCGTGACCTTGACTATCACCGGCAGCTTCCTATACTGGCCCGGCTTTGCCCCAATGCGGTGCGTGCCGGACAGCGTGCCGCAGCGCTGCTGGCAGCAAGCTGGAGACAAATGACCATGCGATATCTCGTCACGGGCGGTGCGGGTTTTCTGGGCGTCAACCTGGTTCGTTATCTATTGGCCAAAGGTCAGGACGTGACCACGTTGGATATTGCGCCGTTTGATTATGCTGACGTGCGGGATCGGGTTCGCATCGTTACGGGTGACATCCGCAACGCCGATGACGTCCATCGCGCCATGGGAGCAGTGGACCTGGTCGTTCACGCCGCTGCGGCCTTGCCGCTCTACAAGGCCGCCGATATTTATTCGATCGATATCGAAGGTACGCGGATGGTGCTGGATGCAGCCCGGCGGGCGGGTGTTCGCCGGGTGGTGCACATATCCTCCACCGCGGTTTACGGCATACCGGATCATCATCCCCTGCTGGAAACCGACCAATTGCACGGGGTCGGGCCCTATGGCGAAGCCAAGATTGCAGCTGAACAGTTATGCGAAAAGTATCGCGCCGAGGGCCTGGTCGTGCCCATCCTGCGTCCCAAATCATTCATCGGTCCGGAACGCTTGGGCGTCTTTGCCTTATTCTATGAATGGGCGAAGGATGGTCATAATTTTCCCATCTTGGGTCCCGGTAACAACCTCTACCAATATTTGGATGTGGAGGACTTGTGCGAGGCCATCTGGTTGTGCTGCACGCTGCCGGAGTTGACCGTTAACGATACTTTCAACATTGGTGCCGAAAAATATGGCACCCCCCGTACCGATTTTCAGTCCATCCTTGATTTCGCGGGACACGGGAAACGGTTGATTTCCATCCCCGAGCAACCGGCGATCTTCGCCCTGCGAGTGTTGGAAGCCCTGCATCTTTCGCCGGTGTACAGGTGGATTTATGAAACAGCGGGCAAGGAGTCCTTTGTTTCCATCGAAAAGGCCAAACAGAAGCTCGGGTTTAATCCCAAATTCTCGAACAAGGACGCGCTGTTGCGCAATTATACTTGGTATTTGGAGAATGTTGGAAAACTGACCGGTGGCGTTGGGGTGTCTCACCGCGCGCCGTGGGCGCAAGGCGCTTTGCGGTTATGTAAGGCTTTTTTCTAAGAGTGGATGATCCCTGCCCGGACTCCGCCTCTCTGCTCGTCTGGTCGCCTCGCGTGGCCGCCTGTGCTTCGCGTTGTCGCAGCACTGCGCTGCAGCATGGTGTGACGATGAGTTCCAAAACTACGGCTGAACTTCCCGTCCGTTATTCAATCGCCATCCAGCACCACAGAAACTCAGACTGACCACCCCGGTCGGTAGGTGCCCGTGACGAGCGGCGCGGCTTCCGGGGTGTTCGGCGAGCGCATGTTCGGGCCGTCCCACTGGATTCGCCGGCCCGGCAGCCGTTGGGCGAGGCAGCCGAGCAGGAGGCACTCGGTCAGGCGGGCGGCGAGCTCGAAGCGCGAATACGGGGCGCCCGGCTTGTTGACCACGCACGCCTCCACCCACTCGTGGTAGTGGTTGCTGCTGCGCGGGAGGGTCTCCGGCACGGCGAGCGCCGCCTCGTGCCGGGTGATGCTGCGCAGCTTGGGCTCGTCGTTCAGGCGCAGGAGATTGGCGAGGCCCAAGTCGCCGCCGGAAAAGAAACGGCCCTTGTCGCCGATGCAATAGCAACCTACGCCGGGCAGCTTGCCCGGCGCTGCCTGGCCCGCATCGTCCACCACGTCGCGGAGCAGTTCCGGACAGGGTTCCCGGCCGCCTTCATACCAGGTAAGGGTGAGCGGCGGGAGCGTGGCGCCGGGGTCGGTGTGGCTCGGACGTGCGGGGAACCGGAACCGGACCTGGGCCTGCTTCGGGTAGGTCTCTTGGGTGCCGCCCTCGGTCTCCGCCTCGACTTCGGTCGCATGGCCGAGATTCAGCGCGCGGAAGGCGAGGTTGCAGCTATGACACGCCATGTCGCCGAGCGCGCCGGTGCCGAAGTCATGCCAGCCGCGCCACTTGAAGGGATGGTAGACCTGGTCGGCGAACGGACGCTGCGGCGCGCCGCCGAGCCAGAGGTTCCAGTCGAGCGTGCGCGGCACCCGGTCCGCCCGCGCCGGCCGCTCGATGCCTTGCGGCCAGCCGCGCTGATTCGACCAGGCATGCACCTCGCGGACCGGGCCGATGAGACCCGCCTGCAACACTTCCACGCCGCGGCGCAGCGCGCCTGCGGCGCTGCCCTGGTTGCCCATCTGCGTGACCACGCCGTGTTGCTGCGCCAACTCGCGGAGGCGGCGCGCCTCCCGGATGGTGCGCGTCAGCGGCTTCTGGCAGTAGACGTGTTTGCCCAGGCTCAGCGCGAGCGCGGCGGCCGGCGCGTGCATGTGGTCGGGCGTCGCGATGGAGACGGCGTGGATCCGGTCCCGCTCCTTCTCCAGCATCTCGCGGAAATCGCGGTACAGCCGGACCTGCCGGTTGTTCTCCCGGCGGACCTGTGCGGCCATCTTCTGCAGGGCTTCCTCGTCCACGTCGCAGAGCGCGCCGATGCTCAGGCCGGCGTCCATCAGCATCGTGATGTCCCCGCTGCCCTTGCCACCGCAGCCGATGGCGGCGAGGTACAGCTTGGCGGCGTCCGGATGGGGCGGCGCCGGCGCGGTGTGACCGGGCCGCGCCAGCGCACCCGCCGCCAGCAGCGCACCGCGCAGAAAATCGCGGCGGGAGTGCCCGGCCGCAGCGCTCAGGTTGGCGTTCATATCTGGTTGTGAAATCTAGGTGCTCGGCGCGGCGCTGGCCAGTTTATTTTTCCCCATCCTGATGGCCCGTCGTTGCGTGCATGCGTTTCATTTGTTAGGCTGCCTGCGGACACGAGGATGAGAAAAAACGGTCATTTACATTTGAACCGGCCGGTGCATCTGGCGCGGCGCGATGCCTATTACGAGAGCGGGGTCGAATTGCTCAACCAGCCGCTGCACGGCATGGGCTTGCGCGAGCGCATCCGGCACTCCGAGCGGGCGCTGGCGTTGTTCAAGACGGCGGCGCAACACGCGCGGTTCGCGGGCCGCTCCCCGCAGGCGTTGCCCCAGGAGGCGGATTTCCTGCGCTTCATGATCTTGATCACGGACCAGGTGGAGTCGCTGTTGGCCATGACGCAACAGCAGACGCATTTCGAGTTGGAGGAATGTTTCCTCGGCCAGTTCCTCAAGACGCAGCCGGAGCAGCTGCAATTGCTGCCCGGCCACTACCAGCGGCGCGCCGAGGACATCCTGGAAGGCATCTGCCACCTGCTGCAACTGGCCTACGCGCCCTATCACGATCTCTATCAGTCGGACCTCCAAGGGCTGACGGAGGGCGAGCGGGTGCGCTACGGCCAGGCCTACGAAAGCTTCCGCGAGGATCTCACGCGCGCGGATGCGGAACAGCTTAAGCGCGGCCAAACTTCCGGTTCAGTTCCCCATAGCTTGTAAAAATGATCGTCGGGCGCCCGTGCGGGCAGGTATAGGGCATATCGGCCCGGGCGAGCGCCACCACCAGTTGTTCGATCTCGTCGAGCCGCAACACGTCCCGCGCCTTGACCGCCGCCTTGCACGCCGCCTGGGCCACGGCCTCCTCGACCCAGTGCGTGTCGCCGCCGCGCGCGCCGCCCTTGCTCAGCGATTCCGACACCGCCGCCAGCACCGCCTGGGCCGCGACGCCATCGAGGCAGGCCGGAATGGCGTCCACGATGAACGCATCGCTGCCGAAGTCGGCGAGGCCAAAGCCCATCTCGCGCAACAGGGTCAGGTTGTCGCGCACGACCTCGGCCGCCGCCGGCAGCAGTTCGACCGTCTCCGGCGCGAGCAGGCCCTGGCTTTTGACGGCATGGCTGGTGTACTGCTTGAGCAGTTGCTCGAACAGCACGCGCTCGTGCGCCGCGTGCGGATCCATCAGCACGAGCCCGTCCTCGGTTTCCAGGACCACATACAGCCCGCCGACCTGGCCGAGCACGCGGCACCAGAGCCACGGGGACGCGGCGGCGTTTTTCAATTCCTGGGCCTGCGGTGACAGGGGCGCGCGCGGGGTGGCGGGATCGGTTGCGATCGTCGTGGCCGCCGGCGCGGGGGGAATCATCGGCAGGCCGGGGAACGAAAAGGTGCGCGGCGGCGGCAGGTCAGGGATGAGCAATTTGGTTTGGGTCGCGCCCGGCGCGCCGGCCGCCGCGGGCGGCGGCGGCATCGTCAGCAGCGAGTTGGGCATCATCGAGGCCGGCGCGGGCTGGAGCGCGTGGCGGATGCCTTCGATGACGGTGTCGCGGATCGCGCCCGGCTGGCGGAAGCGGACTTCCTTCTTCGTGGGGTGGACGTTGACATCCACCTGCTCGGGATCCACTGTGATGAACAGAAAGATGGGCGCGTGCCGGCCCGGCGGCATCAGCGTGTGATAGCCTTCGTTGATGGCATGGTAGATGGCCGCGGCGCTCGCGGGCCGGCCGTTGACGAAGACATATTGTTCGGTCCGGTCCTGCCGCGCGGCCGCCGGCAGGCCGGCGAAGCCGTGCACCGTCACATCGTGCCGCGTGAGTCCCAGCGGGCGCAGCTGCCGCGCCAGCTCCGCGCCGACGATGTCGCGCAGCCGGTCGGCGAGCGTCGCGCCCGCCGCGAGCCGCATCACTTCGCGCCCGTCCACGACAAGCCGCCAGCCGACCTCCGGGTGCGCGAGGGCATAGACGACGAACATCTGCCGGATGTGCGATAGCTCGGTCTGGTCGGCGCGCAGAAACTTGCGGCGCGCGGGCACGTTGAAGAACAGCCGCCGCGCCTCGATGCGCGTGCCGGCGGGGCAGCCCGTGTCCTTCACATCGGCCAGCTTGCCGCCGACCACCGTGACCTCCGTGCCGGCCTCGTCCGCCGCCGTGCGCGTCGTCAGCGTGAAGTGGCTGACCGCGGAGATCGCCGCCAGCGCCTCGCCCCGGAAGCCGAGGGTGGCGACGTGCTCGATGTCGTCCACGTCGAGAATCTTGCTCGTCGCGTGCCGTTCAATCGCCAGCAGCGCGTCGTCGCGGCCCATGCCGGAGCCGTTGTCGGTGATGGCGACCAGCTGGCGTCCGCCGCCGACGGCCTCGACCTCGATCTGGGTCGCGCCGGCGTCGAGCGCGTTCTCGACCAGCTCCTTGACGACGGACGCCGGGCGTTCGACCACTTCCCCTGCCGCGATCTTGTTGATCACGTAATCGCTCAGGACATGGATGGGCTTCGGCGTCGTCATGCGCCGACTCTACCACAGCTCCCGGCGTCCCGCGAAAGTCCGTTTTTCTTGGCGCGTGACAAGTGTCCGCGCGTATTCGCGCTTGACCCTGCGGGGCGGCTCAAGCACGATGCGCGGCCATGAGTGCACAGGATAAAAATAATAAACTGGAAGCGCTGGCTTCGCTCTGCAAGCGGCGCGGGTTCATCTTTCAAACGTCGGAAATCTACGGCGGCCTGAACGGCTTCTGGGACTACGGCCCCATGGGCGCCGAGCTCAAACGGAACATCAAGGACGCGTGGTGGAAGGCGATGGTCCACGAGCGCGAGGACATCGTCGGCCTCGATTCCGCGATCATCCAGCACCCGCGCACGTGGGAGGCGTCGGGCCATCTCGAAGGCTTCACCGACCCGATGGTGGACTGCAAGGCGTGCAAGAAGCGCTACCGCGCCGACCAGATGTGCGAGGAGCTCGGCCTGAAGCTGGAGCTGGACGAGAACAAGAAGCCGAAGCTGCCGGAAGGCGCCAAGTGCCCGGCGTGCGGCTCCAAGGACATCACCCCGCCGCGCGCGTTCAACTTGATGTTCAAGACCTTCGTCGGCCCGCAGGAGGACACCTCGACGGTCGCGTACCTGCGGCCGGAGACGGCGCAGGGCATCTTCGCCCAGTACAACAACGTCCTGGCCTGCTCGCGCGTCAAGGTGCCGTTTGGCATCGCGCAGATCGGCAAGGCGTTCCGCAACGAGATCAACCCGCGCAACTACACGTTCCGCTCGCGCGAGTTCGAGCAGATGGAGCTGGAATATTTCGTCAAGCCCGGCACCGATGCGCAGTGGCACGAGTACTGGGTCGCGGAGCGGCTCAAATGGTACAGCCGCATCGGGCTGCCGGAAGGCCATCTCCACCGCTACGTCTACGGCAAGGAAGAGCTCGCGCACTATGCGAGCGCCTGCGTGGACGTGCTCTATGACTTCCCGTTCGGTACCCAGGAACTCGAGGGCATCGCGGCGCGCGGCGATTTCGACCTGAGCCGCCACCAGCAGTTCAGCGGCAAATCCATGGAATATTTCGACCAGGACACGAAGGAACGCTTCATCCCGCACGTGGTCGAGCCCTCCGCCGGCACCGACCGCATCGCGCTCGCGCTGCTGTGCGAGGCCTTCCACGAGGAATGGGTCCCGACCAGCGACGTCGCCGGCTCGCAGCCGATCCCGGTGGACTACGACAAGCCCACGCAGCCGCAGGGCTGCGAGCTGCGCACCGTGCTGCGCTTCGCGCCGTGCATCGCGCCGATCAAGGTGGCCATTTTCCCGCTGCTCAAGAACAAGCCGGAGCTCGTGAGCAAGGCGCGCGGCCTCTTCGACACGGTCCGCAAACGCTGGAGCGCGTTCTGGGATGTCACCGGCGCGATCGGCCGCCGCTACCGCCGGCAGGACGAGATCGGCACGCCGTTCGGCGTCACGGTGGACTTCCAGACCCTGGAAGACGACACCGTCACGCTGCGCGAGCGCGATTCGATGCAGCAGGTGCGCGTGAAGATCGCCGAACTGCCTGCGCGCCTCGAGGCCGCCATCGGCTGAGGCCGGCCGGGTTTGTGACGGCCTTTGCCGCGGCGCATGGCAGACACACGTTTGATGAAACAGTCGTGTTCATGAAAACGAGGTGAAACATGGAACAGAATCAAACACCGCCCCCGTTTGTTCCGCCCGTGCCGCCCGCCGTGCCGGAGCCGCTGAAGCCGAATGGCCCGAAAGACGAGCGCATGTGGGCCATGTTTTGCCACCTTTCGACGTTGAGCGGGCTGGTCATACCGTTCGGCTCGATCTTGGGCCCGCTCATCATCTGGCTGATCAAGCGCGAGGAATATGGCTTGGTGCATGACCAAGGCCGGGAAGCGCTGAACTTCCAGCTGACGATGCTGATCGGGTACCTGATCTCCATCCCGCTGATCTTCGTCTGCGGCATCGGCATCGCCACGCTGGTGCTGCTCTCGATCTTCGATCTGGTCTTCGTCATCATCGCCACGATCAAGGCCAACGAAGGCGTTTGTTATCGCTATCCCATGTGCATCCGGTTTATCCGGTGAACAGTTTGCTGACAGGTAATGTATGTCCGATGTGAATTTTGACTGTCCGGCCTGCGCCCAGAACATCGAAGCGCCCCTGAAGATGGCGGGCATGCAGATCCTCTGTCCGGGCTGCCGCGCCCTGCTCCAGATTCCGTGGCCGTCGGAAGCGGCGGCGCAACGGGCGCAACGCAAAGCAAAATCGGCGACCTCGCCCATCACCGTGGAAGGCGGCATTCCGCCGGCCCCGGAGAAGCGGCGCGTGGTCATCAAGCGCGCCGCCGGTGGACAGGCATGAGTTCGCCGCTTGCCGCCAAAAACAAATCCCACGCCGCCGACTGGCGCTGGCAGCTGCGGCGCCGCATCCGTTCCGCAGCGGAACTGGTGGCGCACTTCCCCGCCTTGGGCGCACACGCCGCGGGCATCGCCGCCGCCGCCGCCAAGTTTCCGCTTGCGATCACACCCTATTACGCCAGCTTGATGGAGCGTGCCGACACTGACGACCCGCTCTTCCGCCTGGCCGTGCCGCAGGCGGCGGAGCTCGCGGAGCAAACTTTCCAGAGCCTCGACCCGATGGGCGAGGGGCGCCACACGCCGGTGCCGGGACTCGTCCGCCGCTACCGCGACCGCGCGCTGCTGCTCGTCTCCGCGACCTGCGCCACCTATTGCCGGCACTGCGACCGCAAGCGCCTCGCCGGCCAGCGCGAAGGCGCGCTCACCCCCGCGCAGTTCCGGCGCGCCGTCGCCTGGATTGCGCGGCACACGGAAATTCATGACGTCATCCTCTCCGGCGGCGATCCGCTGACGCTCGGCGACGCGGCCCTGCGGCGCATGCTGGCTGCGCTACGCGCCATCCCGCACGTCGAAATCATCCGGATTCATTCGCGCGCGCCGGTGACGCTGCCGCAGCGGGTCACGCCCGGGCTGGTGAACATGCTGCGTCGGTTCCAGCCGCTCTGGCTCAACACCCAGTTCAACCATCCGCGCGAGCTGACGGCGGAGGCCTGTGCGGCGCTCGCGCGCCTTGCCGAGGCCGGCATCCCGCTCGGCAACCAGTCGGTGCTGCTGCGCGGCGTGAACGACTCGGCGGAAGTGCTCGAGGAGCTCTTCCGCGGCCTCGTGCGCAACCGCGTCCGTCCGTACTATCTTTTCCAGTGCGAGCTCGTCCGGGGCGTCGAACATTTCCGCGTCCCCACGGCGCGCGGCCTGGCCCTCATGGCTGCGCTGCGCCGCCGCCTGAGCAACCTGGCGCTGCCCATCTACGTCCTCGACACGCCCGCCGCCGGAAAAATTCCCCTGACGCCCGGCACCATCCTCGCCGCCAACAGCAAGCGCCTCAAGCTGCGCGGCCCCACCGGCCAGCACGCGGTCTATCCCGAGCCGCGGTGAGCTTGGGGCGGGATGCTGCGTTGGTTGCTGGTTGGATGAAGGCCAAGGTGCGCCGGGACGGAGACCCGGCCTAATTCGATGTTCGATGTTGAATGTTCAGTGTTCGATGTTCGTTCTGTAGGCCGAGTCTCTGACTCGGCGCACCTCGCCACACCCCTCCAAGCAATAGCGCGAAGCAACCCTTTCGTTTGCCGGGAAAATCGCCTGGAGGGCCACGCTCCGTCGCGTTCAGGCACCGTGCTATGCCTTGGAGTTTTCCGTGGCAGCAGGCGTCCCGCCTGCTGGTGAGTCGGGCGTCCCGTCCGACAGCTTTAATCGCAGGCAGGTTACTTGGTCGCGTTTTATTTTCAGGCGGAGGGACGCCTGCCGCCACGATACATTTTCCAAATCTTGGGAATTGGAATGGTGACTTTTCCAAAGCTTGGAAATCAGTCTGGATCCCGCACTAGGTATCCGGCTTCTCGTCCGGAATCTTACTGCCGCCATCTTCCATCCACCATTCTCCATCCACCATCTCTCCTTCCCTCCGCCGCGTCAGAGCGCGAGGAAATTCTTGAGGATGCGCTTGCCGTCTTGCGTGAGGATGGATTCGGGATGGAACTGGACGCCGTGGATCGGAAACTTTTTGTGTCGCAGGCCCATGATCTCGCCTTGGTCGGTGTCGGCGGAAATTTCCAAATCGGCGGGCAGGCCTTCGCGCTGGACGAGCAGCGAGTGGTAGCGCGTGGCCTCGAAGGGATTTGGCATCCCGGCGAAGACGCCGCGGCCGTCGTGGCGGATCTGCGAGGTCTTGCCGTGCATGAGGCGCGCGGCGCGGACGACCTGGCCGCCGAAGACGTGGCCGATGCACTGGTGGCCGAGGCAGACGCCGAAAGTCGGAATCGTCGGGCCGAATTTCCAGATGACCTCGCACGAAATCCCCGCCTGCGGCGGATCGCACGGGCCGGGGCTGACGAGGATCTTCGCCGGCTTCAGCGCGGCGATCTGCTCCAGCGTGATCGCGTCGTTGCGGAACACCTGCACCTCCGCGCCCAGCTCGCCGAGATATTGGACGAGGTTGTAGGTGAAGCTGTCGTAGTTATCTATCACGAGAATCATGAAGTCATCCTGTCCGTAGGTTGCGCCGGGTCGGTGACCCGGCCTACAACCAAAAGAGCGGTGAAGTGCTGGTGGTGTTGTAGGCCGCGTGACCTCACGCGGCGTCCGCGGGAAATATGGTCAGCAGCCTCGGAACTTGGAAATCCGTGCTTCATCCGTGCTTTTCCGTGGCTGGTTTTTTCCGCGCGTCGGCGAAACGGCGCGCGAGCGCCAGCGCCTTGAGCATGCCGCGGGCTTTGTTTTGGGTCTCGGCAAATTCCTTCTCGGGGTCGCTGTCGGCGACGATGCCCGCGCCGGCCTGCACGTAGGCCCGGCCGCCATCGAGCACAACAGTGCGGATGGTGATGGCGGAATCGAGGTTGCCGTCGAAGCTGAAGTAGCAGACCGCGCCGGCGTAGGGCCCGCGCCGCGCCTGCTCGAGCTCGGCGATGAGCTGCATCGCGCGGATCTTCGGCGCGCCGCTGACGGTGCCGGCGGGGAACGTCGCGCGCATCAGGTCGTAGGCGTCGCGGCCGGGCTGCAGCTCGCCGGTGACGTCGGTGACGATGTGCATGACGTGGCTGTAGCGCTCGACGACCATCAGCTCCGGCACGCGGACGCTGCCGAATTGGCAGACGCGGCCGATGTCGTTGCGCGCGAGATCCACGAGCATGATGTGTTCGGCGCGTTCCTTGGGATCGGCGAGCAATTCCGCTTCGAGGCGCTGATCATCGGCAGGTGTCGCGCCGCGCGGGCGTGTGCCGGCGATCGGGCGCGTCTCCACGTGGCCATCGGTGCAGCGGACGTGGATCTCCGGCGAGGAGCCGATCAGCGCGCTGCCGCCGAGGTCGAGCAGGAACATGTAGGGCGAGGGGTTGACCGCACGCAGGGCGCGGTAGACATCGAGCGAGTCCTCGACCCCCTCGGCCTCGAAGCGCTGCGAGAGCACTGTCTGGATGATATCGCCGGCGCGAATGAATTCCTTGGCCTTTTCGACGGCGGCCATGAACTGCCCGGGCGGCGTGTTCGAGCGCGGCACCGGCGTCTCGACCGGGGGATGCGCCTCGACCAGTGTGCGCGCCTGCGGCGCCTGCAGCGCGCCGATCAGGAAATCGATCTGCGCCAGGGCGTCGGCGTAGGCCTTTTCCGCGTCGTCCTGCACGTGGGCGTTCACGATGATGCGGATCGTGTGCTGGACGCGGTCGAAGGCGATCAGCGCATCGGTGACCATGAAGACCATGTCCGGCGCGTGGAGGTCGTCGCGCTGCGGGAGCGGCACCCGCGGCTCGAACTGTGCGATGCAGTCATAGCCGAGGAAGCCGACCGCGCCGCCGATGAAGCGGGGCAGGGCCCCGTCGCGCACCGGCTTGAACTGGCTCATGTAATCGCGGACGCCATCGAGCGGATCGGTGTTCTCCAGCACGCGCTGGCCCGCGGCATCGGTGATCTCCACCCGGCGCTCCCACGCGCGCAGGATGGCGCGCGGCGTGCCGCCGATGAACGAATAGCGGCCGACGTTCTCGCCGCCCTCAACGCTCTCCAGCAGGAACGTGTGGCTCGCGTGGTCGCGCTGGCGCAGCGCCGTGCGGATGCGCTCATATGCGGCGACCGGCGTCTCCTGATCGGCCAGCAATTCGCGCCAGACGGGGATGAGGTTGCCGAGCTTTGCTTTTTCCAGAAACGCTTTTTTGTCAGGTATGCAGTTCATGAAATCACCAGATGTCAGATTTCAGAGGTCAGAAGTCAGCTTTCAGCAGTCAGCAAGAATGGTTTCGGGTTGATGAGCATGGCGCCGAGCATTTTGCCGACTTCCGCGCAAAGCGCGACAAGTCTGCGATGTGTTTCCTTATATATACAGAAGCAATCCTGCGCGAAGTCCAGCCAAGTGTCGGTTTCGGTATTCTCACCATCGGCATCCGTCAGTTTACTCACGAAATGCGCTTCGTATCTGCGTTTCGCCCATGCTTCGCGTAGGTTCGCGCAAACGGAGCGCGAAGATCTGCGCATCTGGTCGGTCAAAGAATAGCGCTCCTCTTTGGGGAATGATTTCGAGACAGAAAAAACGTCCAAAGCCAGCGAGTAAGCCTTCTGATACACAATCAAATCTTTGGCTGAACGTATTTGCATGCTGTCTTCTTTCTGATCTCTGTCGTCTGACCTCTGATTCCTGAACGCTGGCCTCTGCCTTCTGACCTCTGATCTCTGACCTCTGGCCCCTACGGATCCAAATTTTCTAGTTTACCTGTGTCCAAGTTCAAGCGCCGATAATAGCAATTTCTCGGAACTCCTGCTGTGTTCTTGGTATGGCAGATCGCGCCGCGGCGGGGGCGGACGCGGTAGAGCAGGCTGTTCTGCTCGCAGTTCACGCGGGCCTCGACGAGGTCGAAGGTTTCGCCGGACGTCTTGCCTTTTTCCCAGAGTTCGTTGCGCGAGGTGCTCCAGAGCACGAGCGACTTGGTCTCGATGGTCTTGCGGAACGCCAGCTCGTTGGTGTAGGCGACGAGGATCAGCTCGTTCGTGTCGGCATGCTGGACGGCCACCGGGATGATGCCCTTGGATTGGCCGACGGCCTTCTCCAGCTTGTTAAAATCCAGCTTCAACTCCAGTCCTTCTTCTAATTCCTTGCTCATGCTCTGTATCCTTTGTCGTATGTCAGTCGTCAGTCGTTCGTTGTCAGTTGCGGGTCATCAATCCAACATTCTCCACCATCCATCCACCATTCGCCCTCAACCATGCTCCCTCAGATCCGCACTTCCACTCCGCGGTCGCGCAGGTAGCCCTTCACCTGCGGGATGGTGAACGTGCCGAAGTGGAAGACCGAGGCGGCGAGGACGGCGTCGGCCTTGCCGGCGACGAGGCCATCGTAGAAATGTTCGAGCATGCCGACGCCGCCGGAGGCGATCACCGGCACGGGCACGGCCTCGGCGATGGCGCGCGTCAGTTCCAGGTCATAGCCGGACTTGGTGCCGTCCTTGTCCATGCTGGTCAGGAGAATTTCGCCCGCGCCGCGCTGCACGGCTTCGCGCGCCCAGGCGATGGCGTCGTGCTCGGTCGGCTTGCGCCCGCCGTGGGTGAAACCGGTCCAACCAGGGTGATCCACATTGCGGCGCGCGTCGATCGCCAGCACGATGCACTGGCTGCCGAACATCGCGCTGGTCTCGTTGATGATGTCGGGGTTTTGCAGCGCCGCGGTATTCAGCGAAACCTTGTCGGCGCCCGCCAGCAGCATCTTGCGCACGTCCGCCGCCACGCGGATGCCGCCGCCGACGGTCAGCGGCATGAAGACCTGCCGGGCCACGGCGCGGACGACCTCGACGATGGTGTCGCGCGCCTCGTGCGAGGCCGTGATGTCGAGGAACGTCAGCTCGTCGGCGCCCTGCGCCTCGTAGGCCTTGGCCTGCTCGACCGGGTCGCCCGCATCGCGCAGTTGGAGAAACTTCACGCCCTTCACGACGCGCCCGCCGTTAATATCCAGACACGGTATGATTCTTTTTGCCGGCATCTTTTCCGCTCTTATTCCTAATCGTACTCTTAACTCGTAATCTTAAGCTCTGCTGAAAATGAAAAACCCCGGTCACATTCGCCGGGGTCTGCTGCACAGTCGGATGACGTTCGGTCCGACTCAGGACCCCGCTTCGCGCCAACCATGCCATCCATGCTGTGTGTTCATGCGCGCGGAGTGTACCGGCTCCCGCCGCGGATGCAAGTTTTTTGCTCCCGGCGGAGCTTGAGGTCCGTGTGCTCTTTTATTCGCCCGGGGCTTCCTCGGTAGTCTTGGCGTGCAGGGAAAGCTCCGCCTCGGGGCACAGTTCAACGCGCGAAGGCAGAAGTCATAACTACATCTTTTACAAAGTGTTATTAGTATAATATTTTTTTGACGGATTTGTTTTTTGGGGTAAAGTTTCGTCAAGGTGGATTGGTTCTGATGTTCACAGGAGGCTAGTGCTTGGGAGGAGGTAGGGAGGAGTCATGAAGGCAAAATGGATTGTTGTACTCTTGCTGACGT
>CAIWHP010000257.1 GCA_903912445.1 uncultured Lentisphaerota bacterium | reverse complement strand
CCACAACATCCCAACTCTAGTGGGTGGGGCTTTCCAGCCCCGCGAGCCCAACCCCAATGCAACCCCGGGGCTGGAAAGCCCCGCCCACAGCAGAGGCAGAGAACTTTTCCAAGCCTTGGAAACCGGAACCCGTGGTTTTTCCAGGCATTGGAAATACTCATCGCTACCATTTCCAATCTTTGGAAAGCTTTCAACGCAAAGGCGCAAAGGGCGGAACAAAGGCGCAAAGGCAGAGTAAAAGCTTTGCGTCTTTTGCTTTCCTTCGCGTCTTTGCGTTAAAAAATGTTTCCACATCGTCTTCATGTTCGCACCTTCTGCATTGCCGCGGCCGCAAGCTGCTTGAGGGCGCGCAGGTCGAGCTTGCCGCTGCCGAGCAAGGGGAGCTTTTCAATGGCGACGAACTCGCCGGGCTTCCAGAGGTTCGGCAACGTGCTCTGCGCGAGCACGGCGCGGATCTTTTCCTCACCGCCAGCTTCAGGCGTATGGAGCACGACCAGTTTCTCGCCGCGCTTTTCGTCCGGCACCGCGGCAATGGCGAGAACCTGCGCCGACAACCCCAGCCCGCGCTGCAATTCTTCCTCGACCGCGCCGTGCGGCACCATCTCGCCGCCGATCTTGCTGAACCGCGACAGGCGATCGGTGATGCTGACGAAGCCATCGGTGTCGATGCGCGCGATGTCGCCCGTGCGATACCAGCCATCGTGCAGCGCCTCGGCGGTGAGGTCGGGCCGGCCGAGATAGCCGACCATGACGTTCGGCCCTTTGACGAGCAGCAGGCCGGCCTGGCCGGTCGGCAAGGCCGCGCCGGTGTCGGGATCGACGACCTTGAGCGCGACCCCAGGCAGCGGCAAACCGACGCTGCTCTCCTTCCAGCCGGCCTGGAAGACGCCGCCGGCCTCGACATTCGGCAGGCTCAGCGTGGCGACCGGGGCGAGCTCGGTGGCGCCGTAGCCCTCGAGCGGGCGGATGCCAAACTTGTCGGCGAACGCGGTCGCAAGGCGCGTGCTCAATTTTTCCGCGCCGCAGACCACGTACTTGAGCGTGGCGAAATCCTCCTTCGCCGCCTTGCGGAGATAGATCATCAGGAAACCCGGCGTGGCGAAGAGCATTGTCGAGCGGTACTCGCGGACGAGCTGTGCGATCACGCCGCCATCTAGCGGATTCGGATGATAGACCACAGAGAAGCCGCAGAGCAGCGGGAACCAGAGCGTGCCGGTGTAGCCGAGCGAGTGAAAAAGCGGCAGCGCGGCGCAGAGGTTGTCGCTCGGCGCAGAGGAGAAAACGGCGCGGAGGCTTTCGATGTTGGAGAGGATGTTGTGGTGGCTGAGCAGCACGCCCTTCGGCTCGCCGGTGGAGCCGGAGGAGAAGATGATGGTCGCCACGCGGTCCGCGTCGAAACCACCGGGAAACGCCGCCAGCCAGCTGCGCGGCAGCAGGCGCGCGGCCAGGAAGGCGCGGAGCTTTTCGCCGCGCGTCAGGCCGGCCAGCAGATCCTCGATGTAGAGGAGGCTCCCCTCCGGCAGCGGCAGGTTGGGGAACTTTTCGAGGAAGGCGCGCGCGGTGAGGATGTGCCGGAGTTCGCATTGGCGGATCGCGGAAGCGAACGCCTCGCGCGACGCCGTGAAATTAAGATTCACCGAAGGCTTGCCCAGCAAAGTCACCGCGAGATTCGCCAGCGCGCCGCCGGTCGAGGCCGGCAGCAGGATGCCGAGGCGGTCGGCGCCGACGGTCAACTTGCGCAGCTTGGTGGCGAGCGCAACCGCAGCCACCAGCGTTGCGCCGAACGTCAGACTCTGGCCACTGGAACTGCTGATCGCGCGCTGGCCCCAGTTGCGGCGCGCGGTGCGCACAAACTCCGCACCCAGCGGCCGGCGGCGCGCCTTGCGGTCGGCAAAATAGTCGCACGCCAGCTCCATCACCGCCGCACGCACCTCCGGCGCCGCCGCGGTGGAGGGCAGATGCGCGCCAAAGTGCACCGTGACGGGATAGCGGCCGAGCGTGCCCCAGCGGCGGACGAGCTGGCCGTGGTAATAGCTGGTGAGCGAACCCCACGCGCCGCCGATGTGGACCGGGATGATCGGGTAGTTCGACCCCTTCAGGATATGCTCGAAACCGCGGCGGAACTCGCGCAGATTGCCGGTGCGCGTCAGCGCGCCCTCGGCAAAGATGACGACCAGATAGCCCTCGTCGAGCGCGGCCCGGGCTTCGCGCAGCGAGCGGACGAGTTCCTTGGGCGAGTCGTTCATGGCGATCGGAATGACCCCGCCGAGCTTGAAGAGCGGGCGCAGGAAGCGCAGCTTCTCAAACATGTCGCGCGCCATGATGAAGCGCAGGCGCCGTTGCTGCGTGGCCAGCAGCAGCACGGCGTCGGCATAGGAGACATGGTTGCAGACGAGCAGGCCGGGGCCGTCGAGCGGCACGTTCTCCAGGCCGCGGATACGGATGCGGTAGAGCGTGCGGGTGAGGACCAACACGAAGAAACGGACCAGGAAATCCGGCAGCACGCGCAGCGCCCAGACCGACAGGGCCAGCGTCAGGGCCGCCAGCACGACGAGCATCGCCCCGGCATCAAGGTGCAATTGGTTGCACAGCAGCACGAGACCCGAGGCCACGATGACGCCCACCCAACCGAGAAAACCGGAGGCCGCCAGCACCGCACCGCGCTGCTGCGGCGGCGCGGCAAACTGGATGAAGGAATCGATCGGGACGATGAACAGGCCCGCGCCGACCCCGGTGCCGAAGACCAGCGCGTAGGTGCCGTGCACCGAAGGATGCAGGAGGCCGAGCAAGCCCACGGTCACCGTCAGCAGCGTCGCGCCGATCGGGACGATGCCAAACTCGATGTTGCGCCCGGAGAGCCGCCCGGAGCAGAAGGCGCCGACGGCAATGCCGAGGGCGGCGACAAAGAAGAGATAGCCCGCGCGCTCCTCCGTCAGGCCCAGCCGCTGCATGCCGTAGGGGATCAGGTCGGCGAACAGGAACGCTCCGAGCAGCATGAAATAGGCGGACGCGAAGATGGCGAGCGTGAGCTCGCGCTGCCCGCGCAGGCTGCGCATGGTCTGGATGATTTCGCGGATGAAGAAGATCGAGGCCGGGCGCTGCGAACCGGCCGGCGGCGTGCGGCGGATCAGCGCGCCGGCCCCCAACCCCGCCACCGCGACGCCGACGCAGACCCACTGCGCCGTAGCATAGTGGCCCGCAAAGCGTTCGCCCAGCCACGGCGCGGCGGCGGAACCGAGGATGATCGCCAGGTAGGTCAGCATCACCAGCAACCCGTTCGCCTGCGAAATGAGCTCGGCCCCGACCAGTTCCGGGATGATGCCGTACTTCGCCGGCGCAAAGAGCGCGCTATGCGTGCCGACGAGGAAAAGGATCGTGTACAGCGCGCCGGTGCTGCCGCGGGCGAAGGCCGGGATCGCCAGCACCATGGCGGATATTTCGAGCCCCTTGCAGAGCAGCACGATGTTGCGCTTGCTGATGCGGTCGGCTAGCGTGCCCGCGGCGGCGGAGAACAGGATGAACGGCACGGCAAACAGCGCGCCGGCGACCGCCAGCACCCGCGACGAATCCTCTGCCGCGCCCAGCTTGATGAGCGCAAAAACGACAAACAGCTTGAAGATGTTGTCGTTGAGCGCGCCGAGCACCTGCGCGATGTTCAAGCCGACAAAAGACCGGTTAAAGAGCGTGTTGGTGGGCGGGTTCATGTTGTGTGGCATCCTGTTACGTCTATCAAATCAAACCGGACGGCAACAAGCAAGGAACGGGAATTGTCTGGGCCGCGATACTTGAGCAGACGCCCTGCGCCTGCTGTGCCATTTGCGCCTCCGACTGGCGCGCCAACTCCCCATAATACCGCCCATCGGAATGCGTCCGCCAGACCTGACCCGCCAACGCCGCCAAGCCGAGCACCAGCCCCGCCGCCGCCAGTTTCCACTTCGTTTCGCGTGTTGTTTTCATATTGCGCTCCGTTCTGTCGGGCATTCCCTTAACACGAAGCGTGCCAGCGCGCTGTTTTACATCGCTTGTAATTGGTTTCAGATATCTTGAAACAGATTTACTACTCAAACTACAAACCATGAAAAAATCGATAAGCAGGCGTTTCTTGGCGCATGACTGTCCATTTCTTGCCAGACACCGCGCGTATGCCATGGGCGCGGATTTGGCTTCGTTTCGCAAAAACAACGTTGCAGCGGAAGTCAGCATTTGGGCGAAACCTCCATCGTCAGCGGCGGCGGCACGGACTCACCACTGCGCATGCGCTGGAGCCGCTCCAACTGGTTCATGGCCCGGTGGAATTGCGGTCCAGTGCCGTTTCGTACCGTAAAATCTTGTCCAGTTTGTCGGCGGGCGGCAGGACGGCGACTTCCTACTGCGCCTCCTCCTCTTTTTCCTCTCACCTCACCGGGAGCAGGTCTGCCTCACCGTGGTCTGTATTTTCGTACAGATGCTGAATCGACAAAGAAGGCAGTATTTGCTATCGAGCCCAGATGGCGAGACCGTTAAGACTGCAGGTGGCGGATGCTTGGTATCACGTCACGGCGCGTGGACTCGAGCGCAGGGAAATCTTTACGGGGTTGGGCAAGAAGGAGAACCTGCGCGAGCGGCAAGGGCACACGGCGCCATCGCGGGGAGGCAGCCTGACGCTGCGCGCGGCGGGGCAACGGATCGGCTTGCCCCACTTCAACGCCGCCGCCCAAGCCATCCGGCGGTTGTTCGCGCGCCTGTTGCGGGACCAGCACCTACGACGCTTTTTGAGCAAGGTGATCAAATGTATCAAAGTGTAGACCTGACCCCGTCCTGGGCCCGTCCTGGGCTCGACATTGATCAAGACAGAAAAATACATAATGATTTTTATGTGAGATAAAATGAAACGATTAGTCGCACTTATTTTTATAACTTTACTTGCAACCCCGCCCGGGGCCAGCGAGTTGTCCTCGAATGCAACTATCAAATCCGAGATACTTTGGTATGCAACGTTTCCGGATGTGACACCAGGAAAGGCGGATAAGGAAAGGCTTGCACGTGTTTATTATAAGGTTATAGCTAGTGGTTCGGAGATAATCCCTGTTTTAGATTCAATTATACATGAAACTGATAATACGGGCGTACTCGACGTTGCATATCGGTTTCTTAATATGCGACATGCAGACAAGGTAAATTATCGCAAAATCGTACTAGAAGGGTTTAAAAAAAATACTGTCGAATCACGCGGTTTATTAAAATTATTAATTTCCATGTTAGGAGATTGCGGGAACAGTGAAGATGCCCCGCTCCTGCTGCACATTGTGCGGGAGAACGAATGGCTGGAGACAAAAATGCTCGCCGCGAAGGCGCTGGCTAAGATCGGTGATGAGCACACCCTAAAGGAATTGATACAAATCACCGATCAATTAAAAAAAGACGAACCGGGCAGGCGTTTGAAACAGCAGCAGGGCATGCATGCCCTCGTCAGGGAGATCAACGGGAAGCCCAACGCAGTGCTCAATCTTCCGCCGCCCAAGGTCAACTATTTGGATGAAATCGACAAGGAAATTACAAAGTTACGGATAAAGGTACAAGAGGGCCAACATGCCGCCAAATTCGACAAGCTTTCGGCGCCACTCTCGCCAGGCTCCAAGTTGCCACGGCAATCCATGCCGCCAACCAAAACATTTAGCCATTTCATGGGCAACCATGGTGGTTTCATTTTGAGTTTATTGGGGACCGTTGCGCTCATTGGCGGCCTGATTGTCTGGACGTTGCATCGCATGCGAAAGCATTGATTCGAGACCAGAGACCCCTACCCTGACTACGTCTGTCCTCCGGAACTGAGCAGTGTCAGATCGCGCGCAAGGCATTGCAGGGTTGTGTCCAGATTCTTTCGCACCTTTGGCACGCCACACGCTACAGACCCGGCTAGGGGTGCAGGGCTGTCGACTGATAGACCCATTGGCAGTAGCGCGCGTGGCCACCCAGCCCCAGCGTCGCCAGATCGAACTGGTCGAAGGCCGCCGTCAGGGTCGACTGGTCAGCCTCCGCCAACAGGTTCTGCGTAACCATATAGAAGCGGTCTTCCTTCCGGATGTGCGCCTGCATCAGCGCAGCAAATTCGGCAAGATAGCCGGCCACGAGTTTGCCGGCACCCGCATCGCCCGCCGCGGCCACCCGCCAGGCGACCGCCAGCGACTCGGTCAATTGGGCCAGGCGGTTGTGCTCAGCCTGAAAATCGGCGATGGGCGCGACGACATAGGCCCGCTGCTTTTGCAACAGGCACTGGAACAAAAGAAATTCCTTGCCGTGATGGCATTGGCTGACGAAGTGGTGGCAGAACGCCGCCAGTTCCGGCCCGCCAGGCTCCGCGGCCGCGCCGGCTTGCGCCATGCGCCCGGCACGGGCACGGGCCACCTTGAGCACTTGCAGGATCAACTGATGCTCGTAATCCAAAATTTCCATGACGGCCATACGTCACCGCTCCCGTCCTGCCAGCCTTCCGCCCCCAGTCGGCGCCCCGGATACATCCCTCCCGCGCGTCGCAAACAATGCTTAGCCAGCCCTGCGCTGCATGTCTATTCGCCAAGCGTCCTAATTGCTTATAGGACTGAGTCCTAGCAAGCGCTCCCCCTCCCCGAAAACCGTTCTGGACATGCCCGGGCGGTTTATTGTTCACTGCCAGCATGACCACGCCCACGCACCTGACCGCTGCGGACCGGGAGTTTTTCGGGCTCGTCGCCCGGGCTTCCTTTGCCAACCCGTTCGGCGATGTCCGCACCGAGCTGGACCGGCAGATCGCCGACCTGACCGGCGTGACCGAGCGCGAGGCGCAGGTGGATGCGGTGGCGCACCGCGTGTTCGCCAAGATCAAGGAGCTCGACGAGCGGGGCGCCGCCGATCTCAACCGGCATACGGGCGATGACCGCATGGCCTTGGCGATCGCTTTTCTCTTTGAAGGCTTTCACCGCTGGATCGGCCCGTTCGACGACCTGATCCTCAAACAGATCGCCGCCGGCGACACCAGTCTGGACGTGCCCTTTGGCAGGGAAGCCATCGCCACGCTCTGCCGCCGCGGTTTCCCCACGGACCGCGCCGAGCGCTACTTCGCGACCTTCTACCAGCTCCGCCGCGCCTACTATCTGATTGACCGCGGGCTGACCGGCGCGAGCCCCTGCATGCGGAAATTGCGCGAACGGCTGTGGAGCAACGTGTTCACGGCCGATATGCAGCTCTACGTCATGCAATTGTGGAACCGCATGGAAGATTTCTCAACGCTGCTCCTGGGCGCGACCGGCACCGGCAAGGGCGCGGCCGCGGCGGCGCTCGGGCGCGCAGGCTTCATCCCGTTCGATACGCGGAAGGGCTGCTTCGCCGAAAGCTTCACACGGGGTTTCGTGGCCCTGAACCTCTCGCAGTTCCCTGCGACGCTCATCGAGAGCGAACTCTTCGGCCACCGCAAGGGCGCGTTCACCGGGGCCGTCGAGGAGCACGCCGGCATCTTTGCACGCTGCAGCCCGCATGGCGCCATCTTCCTCGACGAGATCGGCGAGGTCGCCGAGCCGCTCCAGATCAAGCTGTTGCAGATCCTGCAGGAGCGCACGTTCACGCCCGTCGGCAGCCACGAGCGGCAGCGGTTTGCCGGCCGCGTCATCGCCGCCACCAACTGCTCGCTCGACGAACTCCGGCGCGACGGGAAGTTCCGCGACGATTTCTACTACCGGCTCTGTTCCGATGTGATCCTGGTGCCGACGCTGCAGCAGCGGCTGACCGAGAGGCCGCAGGAACTGGAGCTCCTGTTGAAGGAACTGGTGAGTCGCCTGACCGGCCAGAGCGACGGAGAACTGGCGGCGCAGATCGCGAAGGTCCTGAGGCAGTCGCCCGGCCCCGACTATGCCTGGCCCGGCAATGTGCGCGAGCTCGAGCAGGCGGTCCGCCGCGTCCTGCTGACCGGCCACTATGCGGCGCAAGCCCTGCCGGACGCCGTCGGCGCGCACGCGCGCTTCCTCGCCGCCATCGAGTCCGGGGCGCTCACCGGCGATGAAGTGCTGGCGGGCTACTGTGCCCGGCTGTATGCGCAGCTTGGCTCCTACGAGGAAGTCGCCCGCCGAACGCAACTCGACCGCCGCACCGTCCGCCGCTACATCCTCCTGCACCGCGACCAGGCCTGAGCGCGACGCCGCCGGCCCGCAGGCAGGCGTAAAGAGAGAGGCCGGAAAGCAAACTGCGGTCGCGGGGCCACTGCGTGACTGCCATCGATTGAGTTGCGTGCCAGGCACGGGCCGCTCGTGCTCGTCCTCGTCCTTCGTCCTCGTCCTCGATAACCTCCGTCCATTCAGATCGAGGACGAGGACGACGACGAGAACGAGGACGATTAAACTGCGACAGCTATTACACGATTCTCAATAGCACCCTTAACACTGCCCCGGTCATCGTCCCGAGGGAACAGCGGTGATCGTGGCATGGGCGCTTTCGAGGCCCGGGGCGCGGACGGTGATGGTGATGGGGCCGGGCGTTTCGCCGGCGCGTAGGGGCAGGCTGGCGAAGCCGGCTTCGGCCGGGGCGGGGTTCGGCCCGAGGAGCGTGCCGGGGCCGGGGCACTCGAACGTGATGTCCCGCGCTTCCGGCACGATGGTGCCATGCTGGTCAAGGATGCTGGCGCGGACGAAGATCGCGTCGGCGCCATCGGCGACGAGGTTGCGCCCGGCGGTGTCGAACGCCAACTGCAGGCGGGCCGGTTTGCCGGGCGTGCGCACGCTGTGCTCGGCGACGGGTTTGCCGGCGCGATAAGCGACGGCCTTGAGCTCGCCCGCGGAGAAGGGCACGGCGGCAAAAGTGAACGACGGATGGTCCAGATGTTTGCAGTTGCCGCCATCGAACGGATTGCCGCCAGACTTTTCCGTGTCCGTGCCGACCGTCGCCAGATTCACTTTTTTCTTCGGCGCATACTCGGTGTCCGGCCCGGCATCGGGCCGCTGACGCGCGACGACTTTTCCGTTGAGCAACAGCTCCACCTCGTCGCCGTTGGAAAAGACGACGACCTTCGCAGGAGAGGCGCGCGGGGTCCAGCCATTGGCGATGAAGACCATGGCGCCCCCCTGCTCCACCGCGCGCTGGCTCTGGTAAAAAAAGTAGACGTACTTGGGCAGGCGGTAGAGGTCCATCATGCCGCAGGTGCAGGGCTTGTGGTAGTAGCCGCGGTTGTAGTCGAACATGACCCACGTGGCGCTGCCGTAGAAGACGCTCTGGGGTTTGGCAAAGTTGGCGTTGAGGTGGTTGAAGGTCCAGATGAAATTCCACGCCTGCTGGAGCATGGCGGCCTCGCCCTCGCCGCGCACATGGCGCGAGGTGCTTTCGTTGCCGCCGAAGTTCCAGTCACCGTACTCGCGCCACATGCCGCGCACGTCCCAGTCCCAGCCGACCTTGGGTGGGTAGCCATCGTCGAAGGTAAAGCACTGGTCGCCGGGAAATTCTTCGTGCGCAATTTCGTGCGCGGTGCGCTGCCACTGGGCAAAACCCGCGCCGTGCGTCTCGTTCAGGTTCGGCTCCCAGAACAAAAGGCTCGCATGGTTGCGGTCGCGCCGGATCAGCTCGCGGATGTTCTGGTAGCCCTCGGCGGCGAACTGGCTCGTGGGCCAGAACTGCTGCCAGCCGGGGATGGCGGCCTGCACGAAAAGGCCGAGCTCGTCGCACGCGTCGAGGAAGGCCGGATCCTGCGGATAGTGGCTCAGGCGGACGAAGTTGAAGCCGCCTCCTTCATTTTCTGCGCGTCGCGGCGCGCGGCGTCCGGTGATAGCGCGTTGCCGAGCCACGGGTATTCCTGGTGGCGGTTGCTGCCGCGCAGATGGAATTCCACGCCGTTCAGCCGCAGGCGGTGGCCGAGCTCGATGTGCTTGACGCCGAAGCGCGTCGTGGCGGTGTCGGTGATCTGCGTGCCGTTCAGCACCGTGCTCCGGAGGCGGTAGAGCCACGGGTGGTCGGGATGCCAGAGCTGCGGCTGGCGGATTTCGAAGCGTTGCCGGATGTGCTGGCCGCCGCCCGCAGGCAGCATCACCGGCAGGCTTTGCCCCTCGGCCACCACGCGGCCATCGGGCCCGGCGATGACGCTCTGTACGACACAGGCACCGACCAGCTGCGCGCCCTCGTTGAGCACGTGGGTCTGGACGAGCACGGTGGCGTTGCTCGCGGACACCTGCTCCGTGCGCACAAAAAGGCCGCCGCCCGCCACGCAGTTGGCGCGTAGCGGATCGCTGATATGCAGGGGGTCGGTGATCAGCAATCGCGCGCCGCGATAGAGCCCGCCGAAATAGGAGAAGTCCAGACCCGCGAGCGGCTTGCCGGGCGGACAGAGCTGGGTGTCGCGATTGTCCAGCCGCACGGCGACGACGTTGGGCGCGTCGTAACGCAGGTCGTCGGTCAGGTCGAGCGTGTGAACGGCAGGTAGCCGCCGAGGTGCCGGACCTTGTGGCGGCCGTTCACCCAGACGTCGGCGATCTGCATCGCGGCACCGAACTGGAGAAAGATCTTCCGCCCGCGCCACGCTCCGTCGGCCGCAAACGTCTTGCGATAGCCGCACAGCCCCTGGAAAGGAAACTGCACGGTGGCGGCTTCGAGGCGGGGCGTATGCGGCAGGCAGACGCGCTCCCACGTTGCATCATCGGCGGCGACCACATCGAAGCTTTCGTCCACGGCGCCGGGAATTTTCCACGGCGTGGCGCGCAGGTAGAGCCGCCAACCTTTGAGCATGCCCGGCGTGTTCTCCTGCCGCGGCAGCAGGCGCACGCCGGCGATGCCGGTGAGCTGCGCGCCGAGATCGATGACCAACGTGTGCGGATGCGCGGGCTGGCTGGCGCGCCACGGCGTGTGCCAGATCGTGTCGGGGTGGCCATCGAGCACGGCGGACGCGGGCTGGCTGTCCTCCGCGCCATCGGCGTAGAGCACGCGCCACGCGGAGCGCGGCAACGGCTGCTGCCGGGCATCGAGCAGTTCGAACTCGGCCAGCGAGGCGAAGGGCTCGCCCGGTTTCTGCGCGTCGAGCGCCTGCAGGCAGACGTAGCGCCCCGCCACGGGCTGGAACGCGGCGCCCTGCGCGGCGCGGCCCGCGGCACAGACGCCTTCCGCCACCCACTCGCCGGGGTCGGGTGCGAACGGCGCGGCGGCAGGAGCGACATCCACGCGGTGGAATTTCCAGTCGCGGTTGAATTCAAGCTCGGCGCCTTGGGTGGCGCAGGCCACCGCGGCGAGCGCGGCACAGCTCCGGAGATGCATGGTTCAGGCTTTCTGCGGCGGCGCTTGCAGCACTTCGTGCAGGGTGCGCAGCAGCGTGGCGACGGGATAGGGCTTGGGGATGAAACGCAGGCCGCGCGCCTGGATGGCGGGCCAGCGCGAGCGTTCATCGGTGTAACCGCTGGCCATCACCACGCGCAGGCCGGGCTGCCGGGCCAGCAGTTGCTCGACCAGGTCGAGGCCGTTGCCATCCGGCAGGACCACATCGCTCAGCAGCAGATCGAACGCTTCGGCCGCCTCCGCGTGGAGCTTCAGCGCGTCACCGACGGTCGCGGCGGCGGTGACCGTGTAATTGTTCTGGCGCAGGATCCGCAGCGCGAGTTCGCGCACGCCCGGCTCATCCTCGACCAGCAGGATGCGCTGGCCGCTGCCCGCCAGCAATTGCTCGCTGACGACCGGCCCGGCCACCACGGCGGTGGGCTCGGCGCTGACGAGGGCGGGGAGGTAGACCTTGAAGGTGGAACCTGAGCCCACCTCGCTGTAGACATGGACCCAGCCGCCGTGCTGTTGCGCGAGGCCGTAGACCGTGGCCAGGCCGAGGCCGGTGCCGACATGCTTGGCCTTGGTGGTAAAGAACGGCTCGAAAATATGCTCGATGACCTCCGGCGGGATGCCTTGGCCCGTGTCCGCGACCGCCAGCACAACGAAGCGGCCCGGGCGCATGTCCGGCCACTGGCCGACATCGCGCGCTTCGAGCTTCGCGTTGTGGGTGGAGATGGTCACCCGCCCGCCCCTGGGCATGGCGTCGCGGGCATTGATCAGCAGGTTCATCAGCACCTGGTCGAGCTGGCCCGGGTCGGCCTTGACGCGCTCGAGATCCGGGGCCAGCTCCAGCGCGAAGGCAATGTCCTCGCCGAAGAGCCGCTGATACATTTTATGCCCATCGGCGATCAGGCGGTTGAGGTCGAGCACCTGCATCTCGAGCGCCTGGCGGCGGCCGAAGGCCATGAGCTGCCGCGTGAGGTTGGCCGCCGCATAGGCGGCCTTGCGGATCTCTTCGATATCGGAGCGGCGCTCGTCCCCCTCCGGCATGGTGCGGCGCAGCAGATCGCTGAAGCCGAGGATGCCCTGCAGCTGGTTGTTGAAGTCGTGCGCAATGCCCGCGGCGAGCCGGCCGATGCTCTCCATCTTCTGCGCCTGGAGGTACTGCTGCTGCAGCGCGCGCTGCTCGGTGACGTCCTGCTTGATCTCGATGAAGTGCGTGACCTCGCCCACGCTGTTGCGGACCGGCGTGACGGTCGTCGCGTCGGTGAAGAGCCGGCCGTCCTTGCGGCGGTTGATGAGCTCGCCGGACCAGACCGTGCCGTCACGGAAGGCCGCGATGAGCGGGGCGTAGAATTCCGGCGGATGCTGGCCGGACCGGAGGAAGTCGAGCGTCTTGCCCTGCACCTCGCGCAGCTCATAGCCGCTCATCGCGCTGAAGGCGGGATTGGTCCAGATGATCTTGCCGGCACGGTCGGTGATGACGATGCCGTTGGCGGCAGCCGACAGCGCGGCGCCTTGCAGGCGCAGCTGTTCCTCGCCGTATTTCTGGGCGGTGATATCGGTGGCGAACAGGGCGAACCGGCCCGGCTCCGGCGTGAACAGGGCGACATCGAGCTGGACCCCCACCGACGCGAGGAAACCCTCGAAGTGTTGCGGCTGTCCGCCGGCCACCACGCCCGCGGCGCGCTCCAGGAAGGGCGGCACGCCGCCAAACACCTGCGTCGCCAGCTGGCCGGCGACTTCCTCGCGCGTCCGGCCCAGCAGGCGCAGGAAACTGGCGTTGCAGTCCACGACCCCATAGTTCACCGCCCGGCCGGCGGCGTCGCAGACAAGTTCGCCGATCAGCATGTGCGCGGTCATCGAATCATAGATGTTGCGCAGGCGCGTCTCGTTCGTCTGCAGCTCGCGCTCGGCCTGCACCTGCGTGGTGATGTCGCGCACGATGGCAAAGCTCCGCCGGGCGCCATGCACGGTGAGGGACGAGAGGGCCACCTCGACATCGCGCTCGCGTCCGTCGCACAGGCGGTGCCGGCTGCGGTAGGTGATGGCGCCGTGCTCCAGCTTGCGCTTCAAGTCGGCATGCTGGGCCCCGGTCAACAGGCTGAAGTCGCTGACGCGCATGCCGGCCCACTGGTCCTGGGGATAGCCGTAGAAGGCGCTGGCGGCGGGGTTGGCCGCCTCGACGCAGCCGGTGTCGGGATTCAGCAGGAGCATGACCGAAGCGTTGCCTTCGATCAGCCCGCGATAGCGCTGCTCCGACTGCTTCAGCCAGTCGGTCAGCATCTGCAAACGTTGCACGACGATAAACGCGCTGATGATCATGAGCATCAGCAGCATCTGCGTCAGGATCGGCCACACGCGGCGGCCGGCGATGCGCGTCGCCCAGTCGTCCACCGTCATATCCAGCCCCACCAGCGCGCGCACCCCGCCCTGCACAGGCCCGAGCGGCGCCAGCACGCTGATCCATCGCCCCCAGCGGTCGGGCAGCGGCCCCTCCGCGGCCGGGAGGCCGGTGCGGAGCACGCTGCGGAAGGTTTCCGTCGCCTCGCGATAAATATCTCCGGGCAGCGAGATGTTCTTGGACCCGGGCGGCTCGGAGTCGGCAAAGAAATAGAGCTCATTGCTGCTGTTGATCCCGGCGACATAGTAGAACCGTGCGCGGTCGTCTTCGCGGCGCAGCGCCATGAGCTGCGCCTTGATCACCCGATAGTCGGGACTCGCCAGGTCAGCACGCGTGCCGCTCAGCCGGGCCAGATGGTCCACATCGAGCGCGGAGGCGAGCATGCGGGCGCGCCACAGCAGGTCCTCGCGCAGGCGGTCGCCCTCCTGCCTGCCGAGCTGGTCGGTGACGACCCACCCCAAGAGGAGCAGCGTCGCGATGGCCGGCAGGCTGTAGCGCAGATAGTGCCACCAGACCAGCGGGCCTGTGTGCGCCAGCGCCTCCTCCTGCCCGCGCCGGTATTGCCCCCACAGCAGGATCGCCGCCACGAACACACACAGGCCGCGCCAGACCTGGGCCGGCAGCCCGCTCAACCACACCAGCTGGGTTTCGTTCAGGAACGAGGCCGGCGGCCACGCCGCCGCCGCCGGGATCAGGCCGACGAGCAGGGTGTAAACCGCAAAGCAGAACGCCGCGGCGATCAGTTGCCGCCGTGGCCGGCCGCCAGCGGTCGTCGCGGCGTAGCGCACGAGCGCCCACGTCGCCAGCACGCCGGCGGGCAGGCCGACGGCATAGCGCACGACCGCCTGCAAGGTGGACATACTGCTGCCGGCGATGGACGCCACGACGGCCAGCGGCACCAGGTGCAGCCACAAGCCGGGCCCGCGGCGCCCCGCCGCCACGAGGCTCGCGCGGCCAAACTCCAGCAGGCAGAGGAAGGAGACCAGACGCAACAGCAAACGGAGCACGGTGCCCGGCGGCCACTGGAGGCCAAACATCAGGCCTTCCAGCCAGAGGTTGGCGCCGTGGATGACGCCGAACAGCGCCAGCCAGCCCCACCGCGGCGTGCCGGCGTTCTGCCGCTGCAAGGACCAGGCGACGATGGCCAGGAAGAAAAACACCAGCCCATAGCCGACGTAGATGTAATCCATCTGGGTGCTGATCCAAGCGCTCATCGCCACCCGCCTTGACCGCGCGCTTTTTCACGAGCCTTGGACACGCCAAGGGCCGCCCGTTCCAACCCTTGGAAAAAGCCGTCGCGCGGGTTTCCAAGGCCGGGAAAAGCCTGCGGCCCGCTGCCGGCGGCCGCAGCTGACGCCAAGCGCCTCATGGGCCCACCGCCGTGGCGGTCAGCAGCTGCACCAGCTCGCTGATGGGATAGGGCTTCTGCAGGAAGTGGTAACCGCGCTGGACAATCACCGGCCAGCGCGCGCGTTCATCGGTGTAGCCGCTGGAGAGGATGATGACGGGCTTGGCACCGCCCGCCGAGCACTGCCCGACAAAATCGAGGCCGTTGCCATCGGGGAGCACGACATCGCTCAAGATCACATCGAAACGGCCTTGCTCCTGCCGCCAGAGCGCCTCGGCCTCGGCGACGATGCGCGCCGGGAAGACGGCGCACTCGCGCTTGCGCAGGACGCGACACGCGAGATTGCGCACGCCATCCTCGTCCTCAAGGAGCAGGATGCGCAGACCCGCGAGGCGCGACGGCACGGCCGAGGGCGACGCCACCGCCACCCCGGAGGGGATGGCGGGCAGATAGAGTTTGAAGGTGGTGCCGCGGCCCTGCTGGCTATAGACATGAATCCAGCCATCGTGCTGCTTGATGATGCCGTAGGCCATGGCGAGCCCCAGACCGGGGCCCTGGCCGGTGGGCTTGGTGGTGAAGAAGGGCTCGAAGATGTGCTCGCGCACTTCGGTGCTCATGCCGCCCCCGGTATCGGAGAGGGCGCAACAGATGAACGCGCCTGGCCGCACGTCGGGATGCAGCCGGACGTCCTCCTCTTGGAACGTGAGGTTGCGCGTGGAGAGGGTGAGGCGCCCGCCTTGCGGCATAGCCTCGCGCGCGTTGGTGGCCAGGTTGAGCAGGACCTGCCGGAGCTGCCCTTGGTCCACCTTGACCGGCCAGAGCCCCGGCGGCAGCGCGGTCTGGACCTCGATCGCCGCGCCAAGGACGCGCTTGAGCACGTCGCGCTCGCCGAGGATGAGCGCGTTAAAGTCGGTGACGATCGGCAGGATCATCTGCTTGCGGCTGAAGGCGAGCAGGCGGTTCGTCAGGTCGCGCGCGCGCTGGGCGGCGGTTTGGATCTCGCGCACATCGCGGCGGTGTTTCTCGTCCACCGCCAGGTCGCCGACGAGCAACTCGGCGAACCCGAGGATGACCTGCAGGAGATTATTGAAGTCGTGGGCGATGCCGCCGGCGAGCCGGCCGATGGTCTCCAGCTTCTGCGCCTGGTGGAGCTTCTCGGTGAGCAAGCGGTGCTCCGTCACGTCAATCAGCAGGCTCTGCGCCTGCTTGAGGGCGCCGGCGCCATCGCTGGCCACGCGTGT
This sequence comes from uncultured Lentisphaerota bacterium, assembly GCA_903912445.1. Lineage (GTDB taxonomy): Bacteria > Verrucomicrobiota > Kiritimatiellia > CAIQIC01 > CAIQIC01 > DP16D-bin41. Next base: position 4,778 of record CAIWHP010000257.1, on the reverse strand, counting down.
ATGGACCTCGACCCAGCGGACTTCGCCGGTGCGTGTGAGCAGGCGATAGGAAAGCATGAACTCCGGCGTGCGGACGGCCAGCTGCTGGCGCACATCCGCCTGGACCCGTGCGCGGTCGTCAGGGTGGATCCACGGCAACTCGGTCTGGCCGCACAGCTCCCCGGCCCGATAGCCCCAGCGGCGGACATTGTCGGAAACATATTCCAGCGGCGAGTCGAGCCCGCCCTGGTACAGGCATACGACGGCCGGGCTGCGGTTCACCGCCAACTCCAGCCCGACGCTGCGCTCATACGCAGCACGGAGCTTGTCGGACAGGTGCCGGAACGTGGTGATATCGTGCCCGATGCCGATGATGCCGATCACCTGGCCCGCGGGGTCGCGCAGCGGCGCCTTCGTCGTGGACAGCCACTCGGTCGCGCCATTGGGGAAAACGACCTGTTCTTCCTGGGCAATCAAGGGCTGGCCGGAGAGCATGACGGCCCGCTCGTCGTTCGTGAATTTATCGGCGACCGGGGCCGGGAAGAAATCGTGATCGGTCCGGTTCCGCAGGTCGTCGGACGCAGCCACAGCGAGGTGGCGCGCCAAGCTGGCATTGGCCAGCAGGAAGCGATGCTGGGCATCCTTGATGTAGATGAGGTCGGGCAGCGTGTTGATCAACGACAACAGCAGCTGCCGTTGCTGCTCCAGTTCGGCCGCGGCCTGCCGGCGTGCCGTGATGTCGCGGATGACACCGATATCCGCCGGCTGCCCGCGGAACGTCGTGCGGCGCACATTCACTTCCACCGGTATCCGGGCGCCCGCCTTGCTCGTGTGCACCGACTCAAAGACCACCTGCCCCGTGTCCTCAACCGCCTGGAAGAGCCCGGGGAGGCGCGGCCTTTCCTCCGGCACAAAGAGGTCCGCCGTCTTGATCTGCCGCCACTCCTCCTGCGTATAGCCATAGCACTCGACGGCGGTGCTGTTCGCCATCAGGATTCGCCCTTGGGTGTCCTTCACGAGCACGACATCGCCCACGTGGTCAAAAAGCTGGCGGAATTCTTCCGCCCATTCGGTCTCCCGGCGCAGGGTATAGGCCCACACATTGAACGCCACCAGGCCCAGCAGCAACCCCACGCCCAGAATGCCGGCCAGCATGACCCACCACGTCAGCCGAACCATGCCAGCGGTCTCCGCCAGCACTTCCTGGCGGTCCTGTTTGACCACGAGAAACCACGGCGACTTGGGGATCGCCGTCATCGCCGCCAGCACCCGCTCGCCGCGGTAGTCCAGGCCATCGACCAGGTCGCGCTGGCCCAGCACCGCCTGCGCGCACGGCCGAGCGCTGTCCTGCAGCGGCAGGCGGAGCTGCAAGGCGGCGCCTTCGCGGAAGCGCGGTTCGTTGAGCACCAGCACCTCGTCCTGATCCCGGCGGAGCAGCAGGATCTCGCCCGACGCCGAGGGCACCGGCCACGTCTTCAGCAGCTTGAAAAGATATTCGTACGGATTGATGCGGATCAGCAACCGGAAAGAGCACAGGACGGGGCCGGCCGCGGTCGTCGTAGTAAACGGCACCGCCAGCACCATGCGGGCCGGCAGCGCATTGGTGGTCAGGTAGAGGTCCGAGAGCTGGGGTAAACCGGTCTGGCAAGCCGCCGCCAAGGCTGTACCCACCGCGGGCGGCAGGACGGCCACATCCGGTTTGAGGGCCAGCACAATCCGGCCCGTGTCCGCCACCAAGGCGGCATCGCCATAGCCAAAGCGGCCCTCCATCTTTTGCATCCACGCGAGGACTTCCTCGCGAACGGCGCCAGGGCCGGGTTCCTGCACCGCCAGGTCCAACCACTGTGCCACGGCCGGATTGATCACGAGCGTGTTCGCGATGTTCATCCGCACGTCGCGCCAGCGGGCCACCTGCTCGGCCTTGAAATCCGCAATGTGATGCAGGTTCTCCAGGGCATTCCCGAGCGCAGCTTCCCGGGCGTGCCGGATGTATTGCCGCCCGGCGCCTAGCACCGCCGCAGAAAGCAGACAGAACAGGGCCGGGTAGAGCCACCAATAACGGACTTTTGTTTTAATCGCGTCCCGCACGATGCATGCTCGTTGTGACAGAACGAAAATAGGCGAAGCACCGGCGAAAGACGATGAAAAAAGGAAATCCATCGCGGTCGCGCCAGAAGGGTAAAAGACTGCCGGCCATGGCCGTGTTTGAGCCTGCACGCTCGACTTGGCCGGCAAAATCAAGTTGAATACGGCGGATTGAAAAAGGCATGAAAAGGAGACTCCTGTGAGCCGAATCTTCTGGCTGGCCGGAACGGGCTTGGCCCTGACGCTGTTAACCGCCGCCCTGCCGCCGGGGCAGCGGCCGGGCCTCGGGCCACGGCCGCCGCGCAACCTGCCCAATGAGGGCGCCGCGGTGCGCGCCGTGGCGCAGGACGCCGGCAGCCAGGCTGCGCCCCTTCTGTTCTGCATCGGCCTGCATATCGAACCGTTCGGCGCCACCCTCAGCGCGGCCGCCGGGGGCGACCGGCCCGCGCGCCAGCGGCCCGGCCCGGGCGGCGCACAGTTGGACTACAACGAGCCGGATGTTTTCAACATGCACGTCGCCAACATCCGCACGCTGGCCGGCCTGGTGGAAAAGCACGGCGGCAAGCTGACCGTGCAGGCCCAGTCACCCTTCACGCGCCTCGCGGCGGAGCGACGGGAGGGCCTGCTCGCCGACCTGCACCAGCGCGGCCACGAGCTCGCGCTGCACTTTCACGAGGACGCGCACCTCGGCCGGCGCGGGGGCGAACTGCCCGTCGCGACCTGGACCGCCGTCATGCGCGAGGAACTGGACCTGATCCGCAAGGCGGCCGGCCCTGACGTACCGCTCCGCTACTGGAGCGGCGGCAACATCTACCGGGGCGTCCTCGCCGCGGCCGGCGCCGCCGGCCTGGACGTGATGAGCGACCACAAGAACCCCCGCAAGCAGGAGACCGCTCCCGCACTGCTGGCCATCCACCCGTGGCGGCCGGCCGGCGGGCCGGAGGCCGACGATGTCGCCGCGTTCGTCCGCCACGATCCGCAGGGCCGGGTCGTCTACCTGCCGGACGGCCTCTTCGCCGACGCCGACTTCAAGGCGCGCAAGCAGGGTTCCGATGCCGACTATCTGAACTTCCTGACCGATGGCCTGGAGCGGTCTTTGCGCGCCGCGCGCAAAGACCGGGTGAACGTGTTCCACATCACCGTGCACCCCGGCGAACTGCGCGGCTCGCCACGCGCACAATTCCAGGCGCTCGAGGCCTGGCTGACGAAGGCGCTGGACCCGCTCGTCGCCGCCGGCAAGGTGCGGTGGGCCACCTTCTCGCAAATGGCCGACGCCTACACCGCTTGGGAGCGCGCCCATCCCGGCGTGGACCCGCGCGGCAGCGCCGGCACCAGTGCTGTTGCGGCGCCGCAGCCCGCGCCGGCTCCCAAGGAGCCCCCCGTGACGGCGGCGCCGCCGGCACAAAAAACAGGACAGACCTTGAGCGCCCCCGGGTACATCACCTTCGCCGTCAACGTCCACGACTGGTGCCGTCCGCGCGAGAGCGCCGATACGCTCAAGCGGCTGGCGGAGATTTTTGTGCGTCACGGCGTGAAGGGCGATTTCTATCTGACCGGCCCGATGGCCGCCGTCTATCGCGCGCAATGCCCGGATGTCATCCGGACGCTGAAGGAAAGCGGCATGACCATCAGCTATCACTTCCGCCCGCCGCATCCGGCCTACACCGGATTCAGCGACCGGCTCGCCCGGCTCGATGGCGCGCAACTCGAGGCCGCCTTGCGCGAGGCCGAGACCGGCGAACTCGACCTCGCCACCGGCGCCATCCACCCGGAGCGCAAGGGCGGTTACGCGCTCGTCGCCGAGACGTTCGGCCGGCCGCCGGTCTGCGTCTCGGCGCTCACCGACCTGCCCAAGGTGAAAGCCGCGCTGCTGAAAATCTACCGCGGCATGGGGGCGCAGATGACGATGCTCTACCACGAGAGCGGCACCAAGGTGGACCAGCCCTTCGAGTTCGTGGAGGGCCTGCTGGTGCGGCCGAGCGACTTCAGCATTACGCGCTGGTCGCCGACCGGCAACCGTGCGGACGCCTTCTGGTGGGACAAGTTGCGGTTTGACGCGGCGGCGTTCGATCCCACGGCGAAGCTGCACAGGGAACTGGCCAACTGGAAGGCGCCGCGTCCGCCGCTGATCACCGCGCTCATCCACGAGAACAACTTCTACCGCCATGGCCCCGAGAGCTGGAAGGCCTTCTATCTGCAGGACCGCACCCCGCTGCCGCCGCCGTGGAACCTCAAGGCGGCCGATCCTTCGCGTCCACGCCCGCCGCAGGAAACCGACAAGATTTTCGCCGCCTACGAGGGCTTGGTCGCCTACGCCGCCCGGCATCTGAAGGTGGTCACCTCCGCCGACCTCGTCGCCCTCGCCCGCTGACGCTGTCTACTCGAAGAGGGCGCGGCGGCCGGGGGTGGCGGCTTTTTTCTCGGCGTCGGCGAGGCGTTTTTTCTCGGCGTCGAGCGCCTGCTGGGCTTCGGCCGCGTCGGTCTTTTCCTTGAGCTGGTAGCGGTGGATCAGCATGCCGCCGGAGGGGATGCCATCGTTGTCCTTGATGCTCTCGGCGCGGACGACGCCGACGGAGACGAAGATGATGACCTCGTCCTGGAGCTTCGCGGAGTGCGTGTGGGAGAACAGATATTTGCCGAGGATCGGGATGTCGCCGAGCAGCGGGATCTTGCTGACCTTCTGCTGGTCGCTGGCCGTCGTCAGGCCGCCGATG
>CAIWHP010000256.1 GCA_903912445.1 uncultured Lentisphaerota bacterium | reverse complement strand
GTCAGCGCGACGCCGGCGGGATCGCGGTACACGAGTGCCCAGATGCCGGCCACCACCAAGCCGGCCACGCCCATGATCACGAACATCGCCCGCCAGCCGCAGCCGAGCATCAGGAAGGTCAACAGCGGTATGGCGATGGCCGTGCCGAGCGTGGAGGAGCAATTGAAGATGCCGGTCGCCAGCCCGCGGTTGCGCGCGCTGAACCAGTCGCGCACCACCCGCGCGCAGGTCGGGAACTGCGGCGCCTCGCCGAGGCCCAGCAGGACACGCGCCCCGAAGAAACTCCAGAAGCCGCGCACCAGGCCGCCCAGCATCTGCGCGAGCGACCACAGCGAAAGTCCGAGCCCCAGCAACAGGCGCGGCCCGGCCTTGTCCACCAGCGCGCCGACCGGCAGTTGCGCGAACGCGTACGCGAGCAGAAACGCCGAAAGCAGATAACCCATCTGCGCGATGGAGAGCCCGAGCTCCTCGCGGATCATGGGGTTGGCCACCGCCAACGTCGCGCGATCGATGTAGTTGATGACCCCGGCGACGACCAGCAGCGTCAGCGCCGTGCCTTGAATGAACTTGAGCCGTGGAGTTGCTGGAGTGTTCAACGGTTGGCCCTCTGGGTGTCACTCATTTGTCCATCACCCCGCTGAAGCCCGGTCCGCCGGCGCCGACATAGCCGTGGCTCGCGCCGTTCTTGTCGTCGGTGACCCAGAACGAGTAGAGCGAGCCGTTGGTCAGCGTGAACCGCAGCTTCACATTTTTCTCTTTCGCGCGGCCGATGTTCTCGGCGCCGTTCCACAGCACGCGCTGGCGCGTGCTGTCGCCGCGGAGCGGGACGCACTTGGCTGCGGAGTAGCCGCCGTAGGTTTTGTCTTCCAGCGTCAGCACCTCCACGCGCAGTTCGCCCTGCGGCGCGGCGAAGTTGACGAACAGGTTGTCGCCCTTGAACCGGAGCGGGCGTGTCGTGAGCGTACAGGTTTTCGCGCCGGCATCCAGCGAGGCGAAACCGTCGCGGCGCAGCGTGGCCAGGCCGATGGCGCCGCCGGTGTACATGCCGTGTTTGCCGTTGGGCGCGGTGCCGGAGGTGCCCGTATAGGGGAACACGAGCTGGTCATCGAGCACGACCATCACCCCGGCCGTGCTGTGCAGATAGGCGCGGTCCCAGGCGCCTTCCGTGCGCGCCCCGGCGATGAACGCGCGCCGGTCGGGGCGCTGCCAGTGAAAACCGTCGCGGCTGAACCCGAGTTCGAGATCGATGAGCTTGGGGAATTGGCCTTTGCCGCAGATTTCATTCTTCGGGCCGCGGTGGATGTAGTGCATGCCGACCATCAGGCTCTCGTAGGCGACGGCGTTGAGGCTGTATAGCTGTGGCGGCTCGCCCGCGCCGGGGTAGCGGCCTTCCGGCTCCGGCTGGTCGAGCTTGTCGGCGCTCGTCCAGTACACGGCCTGTGACCAGTTCGTGCCCGAGAGGAACGTGTCGCTCTCGAGATAGTAGCGGCTCCGGCCGCGCGCGGTGCCTCGCTTGATGCTGAAGCACCACTTCTGGCGGAACGGGTTGAAGAAAAATGAGCAGTAGTCGTCCACCGCCGTGTCCGTCGGCAGGGCGTCGGACCAGGTCTTGCCGTCGCCGCTGACCTGCAGCGAGTGGTTGAAGCCGGGTGGCCGCTGGGCCTTCGGCACGTGCATCCAACAGGTGAGGTACTTGATGCGCTCGGCGGGATTCGTCGCGTTGAGGTCGAGCCAGGCGCAATTATCGGAGCCGCCCGTGGCCAGCTTCGGCCCCGTCCAGCGCAACCCTTCGCCCAGCAGCGGCCCATGGCGCGTCCAGTTTTTCAGGTCGGGGCTTGTCGCGAGCGAGAGCGGTCCGCGCCAGCCGCCGACGTAGAACATCTTGAAAAGTTTTTCCGCCGGATCCCAGAACACGCCGCCTTGGCCGAGGAAGACGGTGGCTTCCTCGCCGCGTTCGCCCTCCTTCGAGGCCCCGAGCTCGCGCGGCGTTTCCGCCTTGAAGACCGGATTGCCCTCGAACTTCTGCGCCTGATGGAACACCCGCTTCAGGTCGGTTTTCTCGATGAGGAAATTATCCACGAAGAGCTGGCGGCCGACATCCACCGGGAGCGATTTGGGCAGCTTGAAGTTGCAGGGCATCGGCTCGGTGGAGTTGGGGTCGAGATGACGCGGCGGCCATTCGTAGGGCAGCTCGATGCCGTTATAGAGGATCGGCTTCGGCCCCGTCGCTTTGTTGGCGAGCATGAGCAGCTTCGCATCTTTCGAGACGAGTTTGCCGGCGAGCACATCCTCCTCGCGGAACTTGGCCATCAGGATTTCTGCGTCGCTGTGCCGGTTCCAGTCATAGAGGATGTGGATCAGCCCGTCCGGCGCCTGGAAGCCGTCGGGGTAGGAAACGGACGAGCGCTCATCGAGCAGCAGGCCGCCTTTCCACGTCTGGCCGTCGTCCTCGGAAAGATAGGCCGACATGTGCGAGCGCTTCGCTATGCGTTCCGTCGGCGGCCCGTTTTTCACCAGCAGGATGTTTCCCGAGGCCAACCGGCGGAGGAAGAAGCGCGCGTTGACGTTCTGCACGGTCGCGGCCTGCTTCGGCTCGCTCCACGTCACGCCCTTGTCGGACGAGAAAGTCTCATACGGATTCCCCTGTGTCCGCGCCAGCATCCAGAGGCGGCCATCGCGCAGCTCGATCATCATATGTTCGTCGAAATTCCAGTCGGGAAAGACGGTGTGCCCGCGCGGCTTCCACGTCTGGCCCTGATCGGTCGAGGCATAGACCCAGGCGGTTTTCTCTGCCCACTTCGAGACCGGGAGCAGCCAGTCGCCGTTTTTCAGGATGGTGGGCTTGTTGAGCGTGTCACCTTCGTCGGCGATGCGCACCGGCTCCGACCATACGGGCGCGTCGGCGTCGGGGTTGTCGCAGCGGATATACCAATCGCTGCGCGGGCCGCGTTCCCCGACCACCGCCTGATCGAAGAACAGCCACACCCGGCCGAGCGGATCGGTCCAGACATTGCCGACCAGCGCGCCGCGCTGTCGCTTGCCGCTGGGATCGGACGCGCCAACGACGAGCCGCGGCTTCGTCCACGTCGTGCCGTCGTCATCGCTTGTCGCGAGGATGAAATAACTGTCGGGCTTGTCGCCCGTGCCCGTCCAGCAGCCCCAGATGCGCCCTTTCGGCGTGCGGTCCATGCCGATGATCATCGCGCCGGGCCGCACCTCGTCACGGAATTCCGCGCCGGGCGCCGTGATGATGACGGGTGATCCCGGCTCTGTGAGCGGGGGTGGGGCGGGGGGCTCCGCCGCGAGGGCCACCCACGCGGCCAGGGAGGCGCCGATCAAGTGTGCGAGCATTGGTTTCATGCCGGGGAGCTTTGCACCGGGGCCGGGGGTTGACAAAACTATTGTCATGTTATGATAACATCATGTCGTTGACCAAGCCCACGACGTTGCAGTCCGTCGCCCGCCGCGCCGGCGTCTCCGCCATGACGGTGTCGCGCGTGATGCGCAACTCCCCGCGGGTCAGCACGGCCACGCGCCGCCGTGTGGAGGCGGCCGCGCGGGCGCTGCACTACCATCCGGACCCGCAGCTCATGCGGCTGATGCAGCTGGTGCGCAGCCGCAAACAGGCCGGCGCGGGCGCCGTGCTGGCCGTGGTGCGGGAGGATGCGGCGCAGGACGAGCTGCACCATCCCGCCTACCAATATGTTTCCCTGCAGGACATCCAGCGGCGTGCCGGGCAGCACGGCTATCACGCGGAGGAATTCTGGCTGGGTCGTGACGGGCTCAGCCCCGGACGGCTCGCCGGGGTCCTGCAGGCGCGCGGCATCGAGGGGCTCATCGTTTCGCCGCAGTCCTCCCGCATGCTGTGCGCGCGCCTGGATTACGCGCCCTTCGCTGCGGCGACGTTCGGGTATGGCTTGCGGCGGCCCTCGCTGCACCGTGCGTCCGGCAACATGACCTTGGGCATTCACCTGGCGGCCACCCAGCTGGCCGCACGCGGCTACCAGCGTATCGGGCTGGCGATCACGCAGTGGGTGGACGATCGCGCCGAGAGCGCCTACAGCGGCGCCATGCTGCATTACCAGCAAAGCCTCCCGCGCAGCCGCCGCGTGCCGTTGCTCCTGTTTCCGCACAACGATCTCGGCCGGTGCGCCGGTGTCTTCTCCAACTGGATCAAAGTCCATCGTCCGGACGCCTTGATTTCCTTTGACACTCATGTGCCCGACTGGCTGAAGAGACTGGGCCTGCGCTTCCCGGAGGACATCGGCTTGCTGGTTCACGACTGGACGCAGCGGATGAAGGGTTTCGCCGGCATTCACCAGCGTCGCGACCATGTTGCCAGCGCGGCGGTGGATATGGTGGCGACGCAGTTGATGCACCACGAACGCGGCGTGCCGGAGGTGCCGCATCAAATTTTGATCCCGCCCTCCTGGATCGAAGGCGCCAGCATCCGTGCCCCTGCCTGATGCGGTCACGCCGCTGTGGCGGCCCATTACGTCAGCTTGTTTTCTGCATGATCTCCGCGGCGGGGCGGCCGGCCTGCACGAGGCGGGCCATCGCGTCCATTTTCGGCGTGGCGTGTTTGAAGAAGCGTTGGAGGCCGGCGCAGAGATAGCTCAGGCCGCCGTCGCCGTCCGGCGTCCGGGCGAAGCGATGCTTGGGGCACTCGCCATTGCAGGCGAACAGGTATTCGCACCGGCGGCAGTAGGGCGGCAGCAGGGCCTTCTTGTCGCGCCCGAATTGCTGCTGCTGCGCGCTCCACGCGAGCTCGGTCAGCGGCGTGTCCTGCAAGTTCCCGAGCAGATACTGCGGATAGACAAAGTGGTCGCAGGCGTAGACCGCGCCGTTGTGCTCGAGGATGATCGCGTTGCCGCATTCCTCGGCATAGACGCAGACCGTGCCGCCCTGGCCGACCCACGCGGCGAGCATGGCGTCGAACAATTGCACGAAGGTCTGGCCGACATCGTGCCGCGACCACTCGTCGAAGATCGCGATCAGAAAACGCCCGTAATCTTCAGGCAAGACGCTCCACTCCGTCACCGCGGCGTCTTCGGCGGCGGTGGCGCCGGGCGGCGTGGCCAGCGGGAGGCCGAGCGCCTGCGCCGCCGGATTCGCCGCGCGCTCGACGATCGGGATGAACTGCAGGAAGGTGCTGCCGATTTCCTTGAGGAACCGGTAGACCTGCAGGGGGTGCCGCGAGTTGGCGCGGTTGACCACCGTCAGCGTGTTGAACGGCGCGCCGTGCTGCTTGAGCCGCGCGATGGCGGCGACGACGGCGTCGAAGGTCGAGCGGCCCTGCTTGTCGCGCCGGTAGGCGTCGTGCAGCTCGCGCGGGCCGTCGAGGCTGACGCCAGTGAGAAACTGGTTGGCCGCGAGGAACGCGCACCATTCGTCGTCGAGCAGTGTCGCGTTGGTTTGAAACGCGTTTGTGATCTTTCGGCCCCCGCCGTATTGCTGCTGCAGCGCGACGACCTTGCGGAAGAACGCCACGCCCATCAGCGTCGGCTCGCCGCCCTGCCAGGCGAAATTGATCTCCGGGGCGTCGGGCAGCGCGGCGATGTATTGCCGCACGAAGCTCTCCAGCACGTCATCGGCGATGCGCGGGGAACTTTCGCCGGCGAACAGCCGCGCCTTCTCCAGGTAGAAACAGTAGCGGCAGTCCAGGTTGCAGGCCGGTCCGATCGGTTTCACCATCACGTGAAACGGCCGGCCGGTGCGGTTGTTGAGCAGTGTGGCGGTCATCGGCGCGGAGCTTACGCCAAAGGCGCACCGTTTTCCAAGGCTCGCGAACAGCACCGGAGCCGTGCGCATGGGGAAGGCGCGCTCCGCCTTGGTCAAGGCGGGCCGCCTGGGGCCGGTCGCGTAGGCGCTCCGGCAACGCGTAGGGAGGCCTGCGGCACGGGCGGCCTGGGACTGGAACGGGAACGATTCCCATCACTGCGGGTTTCCAATCGGGGGAAACGTGGTAAGCTTCCCGCGCAACTTGATGAAGCTCTTGCAAAACATAGCCTGGTTGGTCCGTGCCCTGCCGGCGTGCGGCGTGGGCTCCCGGCGGCACCCGCGCATATGAAACAGCGTCTTGATATTCTGTTGGTGCAGCGCGGGTTGGTGGAAAGCCGCGAGCGGGCGCAACGCCTGATCATGGCCGGCGAGATCCGGGTAGCCGGGCAGGTGGCGACCAAGCAGGGGCATGAATATGAGGATACAGTGGAACTGGCCGTGGCCCAGCCGGAGCGCTTCGTCAGCCGCGGCGGCGACAAGCTCGAGGGCGCCTTCAAGGCCTTCCCGCTCGATGTGACGGGGAAAGTTTGCGTGGATGTCGGCGCCTCGACGGGCGGCTTCACCGATTGCCTGCTCCAGCACGGCGCGGCGCGCGTCTATGCTGTGGACGTGGGCAAGGGCCAACTCCACTGGAAGCTGCGCAACGATCCGCGCGTGGTGGTGATCGATGGCATCAACGGCCGCTACTTGCGCCCGGCCCAGTTGCCGGAGGTGCCGGCGGTGGCCACGGTCGATGCGTCGTTCATCTCCTTGACCCTGCTGCTGCCCGCTGTTAAAGAACTGCTTGCGCCGGGTGGCGAGATCATCACCCTCATCAAGCCGCAGTTCGAGGCCGGCCGCGCGGAGGTCGGCAAGGGTGGGGTGGTACGCGATCCGCGCATCCGCCAGCAGGTGGTGGAGCGGGTCCGCGCGTTTGGCGTGGGCGTGCTCGGGCTGACCTGGGTTGGCGTCTGCGAGTCGCCGTTGCACGGCCCGGCCGGCAATGTGGAGTATCTCGCGTATTGGAAAAAGTCATGAAAACCATCGGGGCCATTGTCAACGTGCGCAAGCCGGAAGCGGCCGATACGCTCAAGCGCCTGGTGGTGCAGTCCAAGGCGCTGGGGCTGCATCTGCTCGTCACCAGCGATGCCGCCGCGCTGCTGCACCACCTCAAGCCGGTGAGCGAGGCCGAGCTGTTCGACAAGGCCGAGGCCTTGGTCGTGCTCGGCGGCGATGGCACGATGCTCGGCGCCGTCCGCGCGCTCGCGGGCCGCGACACGCCGCTGCTGGGGGTCAACATCGGCAGCTTGGGCTTCATGACCAGCGTGCCGGAGGAAGAGCTGGAACACGCGCTCACGGCGCTCGCCGGCGGCAGCTGCGTGGTCGAGGCGCGCAGCCTGATGGAATGCCGCTATCAGCCCGCGCAGGGCACGCCGCAGGTCTTTCATGCGCTCAACGAGCTCGCGATCGGCTGGGGCGCTTCCTCCAAGATGGTGACGCTCGAATTGACGGTGGACGATGAGCCCGTGACGGCCTACGCCTGCGACGGCATGATCATCGCCACGCCGACCGGCAGCACCGGCCATTCGCTCTCCGCCGGCGGCCCGCTGTTGCATCCGCAGACGCCGGCCTTCGTCGTCACGGTCATGTGTCCGCATACGCTGAGCACGCGCCCGCTCGTCATCGCCGACAGCGCCCTCATCGGCGTCCGTCTCTCCAGCGCGCCGAAGCAGCTGCTCTTCTCGTTCGACGGCCAGGAACACGCGCTGGGGCAGGGCGACCGGATCGACATCCGGCGCAGCCCGCGCGTGGCGCGCTTTGTCCATCTGCCCGGCTACAGCTACTTCGCCGTGCTGCGCCAGAAACTGCACTGGCGCGGCTCCAGCCTGCTCTGACCGCGCCGCCGGAGTCCAATTGAAACCTGTAAACCACCAGCCATCGCCGTCGTTTTCCAAGCCTTGGAAAAAACCGCACCAGCCTTTTCCAAGCTCTGGAAAAGGCGGAGATCAGAGGCCCGACATCAGCCATCAGAAGTCAGAGACCAGTGGGCTGGGAAATCAACAAGCGGGGCGAACACCGCACAGCGAACAGTCAACAGCGAGCACCGAAAGCGGCAAGCGCGAGATTCGGCCCGAGACGCGAGATGCGAAACACGTGGCCTCCGTCCATGCTTCCGGCATCGAGCTGCTCGCGCCGGGCGGCGACCGCGATGCCGCGCTGGCGGCGCTGCACTACGGCGCCGACGCGCTCTACTGCGGCCTGCAGAAGTTTTCGGCGCGCGCCGAGGCGACGAATTTCGATCCGGAGCAGCTCGGCGAACTGGTCGCCTACGCGCACGCGCTGGCGCCGCGCCGCCGCGTGTTCGTCACGGTCAACACCGTGGTGCTCGAGCGCGAGCGCGCGGCGCTGCTCGAAACGCTGGATGTGCTCGACCGGGTCGGGGTGGACGCGCTCATCGTGCAGGACCTCGGCGTGGTGCGGCTGGCGCGCCGGTTCTTCCCGCGGCTGGCGCTGCATGCCAGCACGCAGCTCGCCGTGCACAATCTCGCCGGCGCGGTGGAGTTGCGCGAGCTGGGTTTCCAGCGCGTCACGCTCGCGCGCGAGCTGACGCTCGACGAGATCGGCGCCATCTCCGCCGCGTGCGGCATCGAGACCGAGGTCTTCATCCACGGCGCGCTCTGCTACTGCTACAGCGGCCTCTGCCTCTACTCCAGCCAGCTCCGCGGCCGCAGCGGCAACCGCGGGCGCTGCGCCTATCCATGCCGCGACATGTTCAAGGCCGCCCCTTCTTCACCATCCTCCATCAACCCTTCTCCCTCTTCATCCGGCTTCGCCTTCTCGATGAAGGACCTGGCCTTGCCGGAGCAGGTGGCGGCGCTGCGCGCGGCGGGCGTGGCGAGCCTCAAGATCGAAGGGCGCAAGAAGACCGCGCTCTACGTGGGCGCGACGGTGGACTACTACCGGCGGCAGCTCGATGGCGCGCTGCCGCCCGGCGAGGCGGCCGCCCGCCAGGCCGATCTGCGGACGATCTTCGCGCGGCCGTGGACCAACCTCTACCTCGACGGCAGCAGCCAGCGTGGCGCGGTGGACAGCGGGCTCGTCGGCCACCGCGGGGCGGCGATCGGGCGCGTCGAGGCCGTGCTGGCCCATGGCCATGGCACCGCCCGCCTGCGCTTCAAGACCACCCGCGCGCTGGAACGGCACGATGGCGTGCAGATTGACATCCCGGGCGGCGGCAAGCCCTTCGGCTTCCCGGTGGATGTGCTCCGGGTCGGCGGCAAGAACGTGATTACCGCGCCCGCCGGCTCGCCCGTCGAGATCGAGCTGCCGCGCGAACATCCGCAGATCCCGCTGGGCGCGCAGATCTATTGCTCGTCGTCCCAGGCGGTGAAGCGCAGCTTCCCGTACCCGCGCCCCAAGCCCGGCGCCTACAAGTTCCGCCAGCGGATCGCCATCACCTGTGTCCTCGCGCCGGACAAGGTTTCGGCCCACGCCGGGTCGGCGGAGTTGCCGGCCGAGGCCGACGGGGCGCGCGCGCCCGCCCTGGCCGGCGGGGTCGGCGCCGAACTGCCCGCAGCCTTGACGGCCGCCAAGGAGACGGGCCGGATGGAGGCGATCGCGCGCGGCGCGTTCGAGAAACTGGGCGACACGGCTTTCGAGTTGGCCACCTTCACGCTGGAAAACCCGCTCGGCCTCTTTGCGCCGGTCTCGCTGCTCAACGAACTGCGCCGCAAGCTGTGCGCGGACCTCGGTGCCGTGCTGGCCACGCAGACGGCCGCGCGCCTCGCGCGCCTGCGGCGTGAGGCCGATGCCGAGCCGGCCCCGCTGGCGACCACGCCCGACGAACGCTGGCTGCTCAAAATTGACAAGCCCGCCTACCTGGATGCCTTCGAGGCCGATGACTGGCGCGATGTCGAGGAAGTCTCTGTCGCGGTCGAGGTCGAGCCCTTGCCCCTGTTGCTCGCCGGCCTGGAGCGGCTGGCGGGCGCGGTGGGCCGCGAGCGGATCCGGCTCGCGCTGCCGGTCATCACCCGCCGCTGGGAGGAGCAGGATCTGCTCGCCCGGATCACCGCGCTGCGGGCGGCCGGCTGGCAGAAATGGGAGGCGGCGAATATTTCGGCGTGGGCGCTGCTGGGCCAACACGAAGTTTTGGACCTGGCCGCCGATTGGCCGCTGTACACCCTCAACTCGGCGGCGGCGGCGCAATGGTTCGCGATGGGCGCCCGGCGCGTGACGCTCTCGCCGGAAGACGGGCTCGACAACCTGCGCGAAATGCTGCCCAAGCTGGGCGCGCGAGCGGCTGTCATCGTGTACCAGGATACGCCGCTGTTCATCGCCGAGACCTGTCCCGTGGCCAGCCTGTCCGGCAAATGCCCAGGGCCGGGCCACTGCCAGTTCAAGGAGTTGGAACTGGTCTCCGACGCGGGCGAGCACTTGATCGCCATCAACCGGCGCTGCCGGACCTATACCATCAACCGGCATCCGTTCTGCCTCGCGGCGCGGTTGGCGGCGCTGCGGACGGCCGGCGCGCGGCGGCTGCGCGCGGATTTTGTCTACCGCCCGTATGCGGCGGAAGATGTCCGCCACGCCTGGCGTGAACTCCGTGCCGGCCGTGCCGTGCCGGGGGCGCAGATCGGCAACTTCGACCGCGGCTTGTTGTGAGCCGTGCGCCGGCGCAGCGCGGGGCCGCCGCGCTCCCGCAACCGCCTGGCGCGAGCGGTGCGCCGCAACTTGGCGCCCATTGACCTCGGGTTGCTTTTCAAGCCCGGGGAAAAGCGCGCGCCTTTTTTCCAAACGCGGAAAACGCCCCTTGCGGATGGCGGGCGATTCGTGTAAGAGAAACGGCCTTGCCGGCCACCGGCAACAGCAAACGCAACACCGGAGAGACGATAATGAAGGACATTCCGATTACGGATGTGCGCAATTTCGTGCTGCTCGGACATACGGGCAGCGGTAAGACGCAATTGCTCGATGCCATTCTGTTCAAGTTGGGTGTGAACGACCGGCTCGGCGTGACCGCCGAAGGGTCGAGCATGTCCGATTATACCGACGAGGAAAAAGAGAAGAAGATTTCGCTCTGGGCCAAGCCGTTTTCGGCGACCTACAAGGGCACGGGCAAGAACGTCCGGCTGATCATGCTGGACACGCCCGGCTATGCGGATTTCTACGGCCAGGTGATCGGCGCGAGCGCCGTCGCCGATGCGGCCCTGCTAGCGGTGGATGCGCATGCCGGCCTGCAGGTCGGCACGACGCGCGTGTGGCGCCGGTGCGAGCAGCTCGGCACGCCGGTTGGCATCGTCCTCACCGGCATGGACCGGGAAAACACTGATTATCACAAGGCGCTGGCCAGCATCCAGGCCGTCTGGGGTGCGAAGTGCGTGCCGGTCGTGCTGCCGGCGCCGGACGGCAAGAGCGTGACCGACGTGCTGTCCGACAAGGTCCCGGCGGAAATGGCCGGGGTCGTGGACAAGGCCAAGACCGCCCTGATCGAGGCGGCGGCCGAGACGAGCGACGCGCTGACCGAAAAATATTTGGGCGGCGACGCGCTGACGGTCGACGAGATTGCCGGCGGCCTGCGCGTCGCGGTGGCGCAGCGCAAGCTGATCCCTGTCTTCGTGACGGTTTCGAAGGCGGACATCGGCGTCAAGGAACTGCTTGACGGCATCGTGCGCTTCTTTCCCTCGCCGGCGGAACGCGTCTGGAAGGACCACGCCGGCCATGTCATCGAGACGAAGGCCGACGCGCCCTTCTGCGCGCAGGTCTGGCGCACGGTCAACGACCCCTTCATCGGCCACCTGGTGTTCCTGCGCGTGTTCGGCGGCACGCTCAAGTCGGACAGCGAAATTTACAACTCGACCAAGCAGGTCAAGGAGCGCATCGGCACGCTGCAGACGTTCAACGGCCGCAAGCCGGAGACGCTGGCGGAGGCCGAGGCGGGCGACATCATCGCGCTGGCCAAGCTCAAGGGCACGGGCCTGAACGACACGCTCTGCGCCGCGCACAAGACGATCGAGTTCGCGCCGATCAAGTTCCCGAACCCGGTCCTGTCCTATGCCGTCGCCGCCAAGACGCAGGCCGACGACGACAAGGTCGGCACCGGCCTGCACCGCATCGCCGAGGAAGATCCGACGATCAAGCTCGAGCGCAACCCGGAGACGCACGAGCAGATCCTGTCCGGCATGGGCGACATCCAACTCGACGTGGCGCTCAAGCGCATGAAGGCGCGCAGCAGCGTCGAGGTCGTACTGAGCACGCCGAAGGTGCCCTACAAGGAAACGATCACCTCGCGCGGCGAGGGGCACTACAAGCACAAGAAGCAGTCCGGCGGCCGCGGCCAGTACGGCGAGGTCTATATCCGGGTCGAGCCGCGCAAGGCGGGCGACGAGGACTGGTTCGTGGACGATGTCGTCGGCGGCGCGATCCCGAGCAACTTCATCCCGGCTGTGCGCAAGGGCCTGGAAGAAGCGTTGCTGACGGGCGTGCTCGCGCACTGCCCGGTGGTCAACACCAAGGTCTCCGTCTATGACGGCACCTACCACGACGTGGATTCCTCGGAAATCGCCTTCAAGATCGCCGCGCGGCGCGCGTTCAGCGACGGCATGACCAAGGCCCGGCCCGTGCTGCTCGAGCCGATCATGAAGATCAGCGTGATGTTCCCCGACCAGTTCATGGGCGATATCACCGGCGACCTGAACCACAAGCGCGGGCGCATCCTGGGCATGGGCGCCGAGGATGGGATGCAGGTCATCACGGCCGAGGCGCCGCAGGCGGAGCTGTTCAAGTACTCCTCCGAACTGCGCAGCATCACCGGCGGCCGCGGCTCGTTTGAAATGGAATTTCTCCGCTACGACATCGTGCCATCCAACATCGCGCAGAAGGTCGTCGCCGAGGCGCAGAAGAACAAGAAACAAGAAGAAGAGTAAACCAGCGGTCAGAGATCAGACGGTCCTGATGGCTTTCAACACAGAAGGTGAAGTATGAGCGGACACAGTGCATGGGCAAATATTAAGCATAAGAAACAGGCCAACGACGCCAAGCGCGGCAAGATCTTCAGCAAGGTCGCCAAGGAAATGATGATTTCCGTGCGCGCGAACGGCAAGGACCCGGTCACGAACCTGACCTTGCGCACGCTGCTGCAGAAGGCGCGCGCCTCCAACATGCCGTCGGCCAACATCGAGCGCGCCATCCAGCGCGGCGCCGGCGAGGTCGAAGGCGAAATCTTCGAGGAAGTCATGTACGAAGGGTATGCCCCCGGCGGCATCGGTGTGATTGTGCAGGTGCTCACCAGCAACCGCAACCGTGCCGCGGCCGAAGTCCGCCACACCTTCACCCGGTTTAGCGGCAACCTGGGTGCGCAGAACAGCGTCATGCGGAGCTTTCAGCGCAAGGGCGTCATCCTGGTGGATGATGCGACCGTCAGCGAGGAAAAGTTGATGGAAGTTGCGCTCGAAGCCGGCGCCAGCGATATGGTGCACGATGCCGACGCCAAGCAATTCGAGATCACCACCGACCCCGCGACGTTCGGCCCGGTCGTGGAAGCCCTGGCCAAGGCCAATATCGCGACCGTGAGCGCGGAGCTCTCGCTGGTCCCCGACCTGATGGTGCCGCTTACCGAAGCCGGCCCGGTCAAAAAGATCGTGGACTTCATGGAAGCGCTGGAAGATATTGACGACGTGCAGAACGTCTACAGCAACGCCGACTTTGACCCGAAACTGGTCGAAGGCTAAAGCGTCCGCGGTCAGTGGTCGGTTGTCAGTCGCCGGCGGTTGCGTGAACATAACGAAACCGCCGGCGAACTTTTTTTGGCACATTCTGGGTTGGGTGGCGTGAAGGTGCAGTGTAGCGGTTTAGGACGGCTGTGGATGGGGCTGACAACAGACTACGGACCACGGACACATGACGGCTGAAAATACAATGCGCATCATCGGGCTCGACGTGAGCCTGCGCTGCACCGGCCTCGGCGTGCTGGAGCGCCGCGCCGGGCGGCTGCTGGCCGTCGAGTACAGCCTGGTGCGCAACAAGGCCCCGCTGCCGCACACCGCCTGCCTGCTCAACCTGCAGCGCGACCTCGCCGCGATGCTGGAACGGACCAAACCCGGGGCCGCCGCCATCGAGGGCGGCTTCTTCTTCAAGAACGCCAAGACTGCGATGATCCTCGGCGAGGCGCGCGGCGTCGTCATCGCCACCTGTGCCGCCGCTGGCGTGCCGGTCTACGAGTATGCGCCGCGCCTCGTCAAGCAGAGCCTGACCGGCTTTGGCGGGGCGGAAAAGGCGCAGGTCGCCAAGATGGTGGTGACGATTCTCGGCTTGCGCGAAACGCCGGCGGAGGACGCCGCCGACGCCCTCGCCCTGGCCATCTGCCACGCCCAGCACCTGACCGGCATCGCCCAGCTGCGCCCCGAGCCGATCTGATTCGTCTGCGCGGTGGCAGTAGTGACCATAGCCACATAAGGGCGCAAAGCTCACAGAGAAGAGCAAGAAGCTTGAGCTTTCAGTCTTTTGGTTTTGTGACCTTTGCGACCTTTTGCGGCTATCAGGTTTGCGCCGTCGCTAACACAATCCTCATTTGCTCTGCGTTCATTCCGCGTTAGACTCCCGCCATGAAAAATCTGTTGCTGTCTCTGTTCTCGCTGGCTGCCGTCGGCCTCATCTCCGGCTGTGCCTCGACCGGTTTCCTCAAGGCCTATCCCGGTCCCGAGCGTCCCGCCGATCAACTGGCCACCATCGTCCTCCCCGCCAGCATTGAAGTCCGCAACATCAACGGAGCGAAACAGCCCGGCATCACGAGCACGCTGCTTAAGCCGGTCTATATCATCGCCACGCTGCCCGGCCCCCAAGACTGGAGCATACGCTACTACGCCCCGCTGGCTGGCGGCTACGATGATCAGCGCAACGAGGTAACCGAGTCGCCGTGGATACAGTTCCCGTTCAAGGCTGAGGCTGGTGGCGTCTATCACTTGAACGTCGAAACCCCGCGCGAGAAGCCCGGCCTGCGGAACGAAAAAGATAAGGTGCGGTTTAGCATCGTTGCGGGAGCTAAAGCCGTCAACGTGGTGCGCCCGTCCGCCACGCCGCCCGAACCGGCCAGCGTCAGCAGGGCCGCACCGGTTCAGCCGCCGCCGGCGCTTGTGCCCAAGGTCGAGGCGCCGCAGACCCTCGAGTCGGCTGCGCTGATGCAGCTCAAAAAATGGTGGGGTGTCGCCGGCCCCGACGAACAGCGCGCCTTCCGGGATTGGCTCAAGGCCCAGCCTTGATGGGGCTCGTCGGCCCCGTAGTCGGCTCCAGGCCAGGGGCCAAGGTCATGCCCGCAACTCAAGCCCAACAGGAATCCTTTATCAGCCACCCTCCTGATTCGCCAGTTCCTTGACCTGACTGCCGGTCAGCGGGCCGTCCCAGATTTGCAGTTCGTCCAGGCAGCCGTTGAAGCCGTAGTGGCTGTCGCTGAGCTTCAATTCGCTCGCCACATCCTGTGCGTTCGGCGAAAGCCCCGAGGAGCGCGTCAGCATCGCGCCATCAACAAACATTTCTGCCGTGCCACTGGCGCCGTCGAACGTGCACGCAAGGTGATGCCACTTCCCCACCGTGAAGGCCGGCCGGTCGTAGCGCAGGTTCTGCGTTTTCCGCAGCGCGGGATTGCCGATCATGAACCAGATGCCGCCGGCGGTGCATTCGCCTTCGGTCTTGGCCGGGCGTCGCAGCGAGATCTGCCAGCCGACGTTGTTGGTGCCGGTGCCGGTTTTCCCGATCAGCGTCATGGGCCGCTCGAACTTCTCCGCCTTGAACCACAGCGTCACCGAAAAGCTTTTAAGTGCGCCGGCCTGGGTGCCCAAGTTCAGGCTTTTGTTCGCGCCGGAGTTTTTGACCTGAAGACACGGGCTGAGCTGCCCGGGGACAAACGCGAACGCCTGCGCAGCGGCGGGTCGGCTATCGAGCTTGGTCAACTCATCGCGGAAGCTGTTGTTGAAGCGCCAGTGGTTGACGAGCCGCGCCGCGGGCCCGTTGGTCGCGACGGCCTTGGCGGTGATGCCGAGTTGTTTCTCGATCACCCTGGCGATCTGCTTGGCCAACACCAGATAACCGGCTCCGGTAAAATGCACGTTGCCCGGGCCGGCGTGGAAGTTCTCGCCGTTTTTCATCAGCGTGTAGAGGTCGTCAATCGCGATGCCTTCCTTCTGCATGACGGCGGCCGCGCGGGCATTGCGCACGACCTCGTCGCCGGTGACACGTCCGGCGGAGTTCGGCGGCACCGGCGTGGTGGAGGCCCACACCAGATGCGCGCCGGTGGCCTTCAGGATCGCCACGCATTGTTCGAGATGCTGGACATATTCCGCCTCGGTGAAGCGCGGTTTGGCGGAGCTGTTGTAGGCCTTCGTCGCATCCTGCCGGACGAGGTCGTGCAGGCCCCAGTTAAAATGAATCAAATCCCAGTTCGTCCCCGCGCCGAGATAGCGCGCGTAGTTGGCGAGGAAGCGGGTCATGTCGCCGCCATTGCCATGAATCCGGTAGACGTTGGCCTGGCCCTTGAACATCTGCCGTACGTCCAGCGTGTAGCC
Organism: uncultured Lentisphaerota bacterium; assembly: GCA_903912445.1. Lineage (GTDB taxonomy): Bacteria > Verrucomicrobiota > Kiritimatiellia > CAIQIC01 > CAIQIC01 > DP16D-bin41. The sequence continues at coordinate 22,050 of CAIWHP010000256.1, read as the reverse complement.
CATGGAAATGGAATCGCCGATCAGCAGGACGCGCGGCAGTTTCGGATCGTACTCCACAAAACCCATCACGCCGGCGTCGTCCCAATGCTTGCGTTGCGTGTAGAAGTCGGCAAATCCGTTCGTCGCCCAGAAACTGGGCGCGATGGCCGGATGCGCCGGCCGGCCCGGCTTGGGGCTCCACGCGCAAGACGTTTGTGCGCTGCTTTGCGCTGGCGCTGTGGCGGGTGCCGCACCCGTGTGGGTGGTCAGCAGCGCCATGGTCACAAGGAGGCCCTTGCTGATGTGTTGAACGGAATGCGTGCTTAGGCTCATGTTCACTCTTTCCCGTATGCGGACGCCACCAATCACCAAGGCTGCGTGGCGTTGGGCGCAGGGTAGGCAGGACCGGCGGCAGGGTCAAGTGGCGGCGCTCACGCAAATTGGGCCAGGAAGCGCGCGTCGTTCTCGTAGAGGTTGCGGATGTCGCCGATGCCGAAGAGGATCATGGCGATGCGCTCGACGCCCATGCCGAACGCGTAGCCCTGCCACTCGCTGGCGTCAATGCCCACCTGCTCGAAGACGCGTGGATTGACCAGCCCGGCGCCGGAAATCTCGATCCAGCCGCTCTGCTTGCAGACGCGGCAGCCCTTGCCGCCGCAGACGTGGCAGGAGAAATCGTATTCCACGCTCGGTTCGGTGAACGGGAAGAAGTGCGGGCGGAAGCGGACCTTCACGTCCGGCCCCATCATCTGCTTGGCGAAGTGGCTCACATCGCCCTTGAGGTCCGCGAGCGAGACCTGGCGGTCCACGTAGAGGCCCTCGATCTGGTGGAAGCTCGCGCTGTGCGTCGCATCGGTCGTGTCGCGGCGGTAGCAGCGGCCGGGGGCGATGATGCGGATGGGCGGCTTCTGGTTGAGCATGACGCGGATCTGCACGGGCGAGGTCTGCGTGCGCAGGATCTGGTCATCCTTGAGGTAGAACGTGTCGCTCGGCGAGCGCGAGGGATGGCTCTCCGGCGTGTTGAGCGCGGTGAAATTGTTGAAGACGGTCTCGATGTCCGGCCCGGAGGCGACCGTGAAGCCCATCGTGCGGAAAATCGCGGTGGCGCGCTCGATGACCTGCGTGATGGGGTGGAGCGAGCCGGTTGCGCGCCAGCGGCCGGGCAGAGTGGCGTCGAACGCGGAGGCGGAGGTGCGGGCGGTGGCGGCCTCGAACGCGGCCTTGCGTTCGTCAAGCTTGGCGGTCAGCTCGTTCTTCAGCTCGTTGGCCACGCGGCCTGCTTCGCGGCGCTCGTCGGGGGCCATGTCCTTGAGGCCCTTCATGACCTCGGGCAGTTGTCCGTTGCGGCCGAGCCACTTGATGCGGACGGCTTCCAGCGCGGCGGCGTCGGCCGCGCCCTGCGCCTCGGCGAGCGCGCCGGCCTTGACGGTGGCGATTTCGGTTGCGTTCATGTTTCCAACCCTTGGAAAATTTCTCTGCGATTTTTCCAACCCTTGGAAAAGATCGCCTGACTTTTTCCAAGCCTTGGGAAAACCGACCCCCGCCACGTCCAAGCCTTGGAAAACGGCCGTTTTGTAGCACGCCGCGCGGCCGATGTCACGCTTGCGGGGTACGGCGGAGCAGGCAGCCCGCCACCAGCAACAGCCACAGGAGGATGGCGGCGAGGACGAGCCATTCCAGCAGGGCGGCGGGCCAGATCTCCGGGCGGACAAAATGCTTTTTCTGGATGGCTTCAAGAGCAACGTGTCCGGCGAAGAGCGGGGAGGCCAGCAGCGCGGCAAAGGCCAGGACGGTCGCGATACTGGGCAGCACCAGCCAGCGGGGCAGTTTGTTTTGCCGGTCGCGGGCGAAGACGAAGGCAAACAAGGCGAAGGCAATCCACGCGCCGTGGAAGAAGAGGACCGCGATGGCGAGGTGCGGCATGAGGTGATTGATCGGGACGAGCCCGGTGCCGCTGCAGGCGAGGCCGCCGAGCACGCCCGCCATGGCGGCGGCGTACCCCAGCCTGGTGCGGTAGAGCTGGCCCAGTCCCCACATGAAGGCGGCGATCAGCAGTCCGCCCAGCACGATGCCCGCATTGAAGACCGCGAAGAGCGGCGAACTGCGCGGGCGGCCCAGTTCGCTGATGAAATGATTCAGGCACGAGTAGCCGGCGCCGCCGGACTCGCGATAGGAATGGATGGGCAGGAGAATGCAGCCCACGATCAGAATCCCCGCGCCCAAAAAGCCGTAGAGTGCGGTCAGGCGCTGGGGGAGGGGGTTCACGGCAGCACAGCCTTCGGCGCGGGTGCGGGTGAGCCGTAATCAATGCCGGTGGGACTCCAGCCGACGGCGAGCGCCGAGCGGAGGCCACCCCTCGCCAGCGACACCGCGCCGATCACGAGCCGCTGGATGGCCAGCGGATTGCGGAACCGGCGCAGCAGGTCCAGGAGCGCGCTCGCGCGCTTGCTGCCGCTGATTTCGTTCGGTCCGTACGCGCGCCGCCGCGCCATGACCGTAGCCGCGTCCAGGCCGCGCTCGCCCGTGCCGAGCCGGGGCAGCGCCTCCGCCGCCGCGACCGCGCAGACCGCGGCGAGTTGCTGCTCGTGCGCGGTGGCCGGGTGCGTCGGCGCCTGGGCCTCCTTGACGATCAACGCCGGGGAAATTTTTTGGAACAAGGACTTGAGCATCGCAGCCGCCCTGAAAATGAGCCGCGACTATAGGCTTTGGCCCGCGCCGTTGCACCGTAATTTTCTGCGGGCCCCGGCGCGCGCGCGGTTGACATTGTACCACGTTAGTATTAAGAAGCTGGGCGGCAGAAGTGAAAGGACACGTGAACATGAAAAACATTATGTGGGTGGCGGTTATGGTGCTGGGCAGTGCGGTGGCGGCGTGTGCGGCCACACCCGGCGGCACGGGCATGCGCGACTCCTTGGCCGCGTCGGACAATCTCGGCCCGCTGAGCGCGGGCGTTGACTACCAGATGATCAAGCGCACCGTGTCGCTCGATGCCGGCGGCAAGAACATCCTGCAGGCCCGCGTCTATTCCGCCGAGGTCGGCGTGGATCTGTTCTCCTGGTGGAAGGTCTTCGTCACGCTGGGCAGCAGCGAAGCCGGCTGGGAAGCGCTCGGCTATGGGGACCGCAAGGTCAAATGGTCCGGCGGCACACACCTCAACTGGTGGCACTATGACATCATCGAGCCGGAATTCATGGAAGGCCGGCTGAGTTTCCAGACCACCGCCGAGTTTTCGCAATTCAGCGCGGGCAACGATACGCGCTGGTCCGATGCCTACGCGGACCTCACGCTCAACTACGAACTCTTTGCCGGGAAGCAGATCGACATCAAGGCCGTCCCCTACAGCCTCGCGTTGTATGGCGGCGTGGCGTGCTCCACGCTTTCGGGCCACGTGACGGGCGCGGACTTCAACGAGGATAAGCTCGTGGGCTTCGTTGCTGGCGCGGATGTGTATATTGCGCGGAATTTCTCGCTCGGCGCGCAGGTCCTTAACTTCGACCAGACCAGTTTCGGCCTCAGCGCCCGCTATCACTTCTGAGCCTCCTGTCCGACCGGTTTCCAAGGCTTGGAAACCAGCACCGCCGGTTTTTCCAGACCTTGGGAAAACCGGCGTTTTGCTTTTTCGGTCAACCGCCCTGCGCTTTCATTTTGCCGCGCTTGACGGTGTGGCGGGTGGCCGCTAGGGTGTGCGCCACTTCGTTTTTGATGGGCACCGATCCATGTGGCAGCAAAATTATCTCGGGGCCGGCGGCAGCCTGTGGATCTCGGCCGGCGTGGCGGCCTTGCCGATCGCGCTGTTGTTTTTTCTGATCGGCATCCGGCGGATGGCGGCGTGGAAGGCCGTGCTGGGCGCGTTGGTGGTGGCGGTGCTGATGGCGCGCTGGGTCTTTGGCGCCCCCCCCACGGTGCTCCTCTCCTCTTTCCTCTATGGCGCCACCTTCGGGCTGTTTCCTGTCTGCTGGATCGTTTTGCCCGCGATCTTCCTCTACCGGATCACGCTCGAAAACGGCCAGTTCGAGATCATCAAGGACTCCATTGCGCACCTCACGGGCGACGCGCGCCTGCAGGTGCTGTTGATCGCGTTTGCGTTTGGCGCGTTTCTTGAGGGCGCGGCCGGTTTCGGCGCACCGGTGGCCATCGCTGGCGGAATGCTGGCCGGGTTGGGCATCAACCGGTTCCAGGCCTCCAGCCTCTGTCTGCTGGCCAACACGGCGCCGGTGGCGTTTGGCTCCATCGGCATCCCGATTGTCACGCTGGCCGGGTTGACGCATCTGCCGCTGGAACAGCTGAGCGCCACGGTCGGACGTATCTCACCGGTGCTCTCGCTGATCGTGCCCTGCTATCTGACCGTGGTGTTTGCCGGCTGGCGCAAGACGTGGCCGGTCATGCCGGCCATCGTGGTGATCAGCGTGGTGTTTGCGGGCGTGCAATTCGTGGTGGCCAACTACATTGGGCCCTATCTCACGGACATCCTCTCCTCGCTGGCGGCGTTGTTGGCTTTGGTCATCCTGTTGCAGTTCTGGACGCCGCGCGACGCCGAGCCACCGCACGTGGCTGCTCCCGCCGCGTCCCGCCGGCACCACGGGCTCGTGGTGCTCCGGGCTTGGTCGCCGTATCTGCTGCTGGTGGGGTTCGTGTTGCTGTGGGGCTTCGGCCCGGTCAAGGAACTGTTGGAGCGTGTGACGGTGTCCTGCGCGGTGCCCTGGTTGCACGACCAGGTGCTGCGGGTGCCGCCGGTCGTCAACGTGGCCGCGCCGCTGGCGGCGGTTTTCAAATTCAACTGGCTTTCCGCGGCGGGCACCGCGTGCTTGTTGGCGGCGATCCTCGGCGGGTTTGTCGTGGGGTTGAACGTGCGCGCCCAGGTGCGCATCTTGCGCACCACGCTCCGGCAACTCGCCATTCCCGCGCTCACCATCACCGCCGTGCTCGGGTTTGCCTTTCTGATGAATTACTCCGGCCTGATCGCCACGCTGGGGTTGGCTTTTGCGGCCACGGGCTGGCTGTTCCCGTTTTTCAGCGCCTTCCTCGGCTGGCTCGGCGTCTTCGTCACCGGCAGCGATACCTCCTCGAATGCGCTCTTCGGCAATCTGCAGGTGATCACCGCCACGAAGCTGGGCTTGAATCCGGTGTTGATGGCCGCCAGCAACGCGGCTGCGGGTGTGATGGGCAAGATGATCTCGCTCCAGAGCATCGCCGTCGTGCTCGCCGCCACCGGCATGCCGCAATCCGACGAAAGCAAACTGTTCCGCTGGGCGCTGCGCCATAGCCTGCTGCTGACCGCGCTCGTCGGCCTGCTGGTCATGCTCTACGCCCATGTGCTGCCGCAGTTGATCCCATGAAAATCGTCATCGCGCTCGACAAGTTCAAAGGCAGCCTGACGGCAGCCGAGGCCTGCGCCATCGTGCAGCGCGCCCTGCTGCTCGCGCATCCCGGCGCGCAGCTCATCCTCAAGCCGCTGGCCGATGGCGGCGATGGCACCGCCGAGACGCTTCACACGGCGCTGGGCGGCGAATGGATTACGCGCGAAGTCTCCGGGCCGCTGCCGGACATGCGGGTCACCGCCAAATATCTCTGGCTCGCCCGCGAGGGGCGCGCGTTCATCGAGATGGCGCAGGCCAGCGGCCTCGTGCTGCTGCCGCCGGAGGAGCGCAACCCGCTGCTGACCAGCACGCGCGGCACCGGCGAATTGCTGGGCGACGCGCTGCGCCGCGGCGCGCAGCACATCTGGCTGACGGTCGGCGGCAGCGCGACCGTCGATGGCGGCACCGGCGCGGCGGCGGCGCTCGGCTGGCAGTTCCTCGGGGCCAGCGGCGGTACCCTCGCGCCCTGCGGCGAGGCGCTGTCGCGGATTAAGAAGCTCGTCGCGCCGTCACACGTCTGGCCGCAGATCGAAGTGCTCTGCGATGTGGATAACCCGCTCTGCGGTGAGCACGGCGCGGCGCGCGTGTTTGGCCCGCAGAAGGGCGCGACGCCCCAGATGGTCACCCAGCTCGATGCCGGTCTGCGCAACCTGGCCGCGGTCGTGCGTGCGCAGCTCGGCAAGGACCTCCTCGACATCCCCGGCGCTGGCGCGGCGGGCGGGCTCGCCGCCGGCGCGATCGCGTTCCTGGATGCAACGCTCGTCCCCGGCATCACCGCCGTGATGCACGCCTGCAAGCTGGAAGACGACCTGGTCGGCGCCGACTGGGTGATCACGGGCGAGGGCGCCTTCGACGAGCAGTCGCTGCGCGGCAAAGTCGTCGCCGGCGTCGCTGCGCTCGCGCGCCGGCACGGCGTGAAAATTGCGGTGCTGGCGGGTCGCGTCTTGCTTACCGAGGCACAGTGGCGCGCCGCCGGAATTGATGTGGCCGCCGCCATCGCCCCGCCCGCGATGAGCACCCCCGACGCCATGCGCCAGGCCGCCGCCTTGCTCCAGGCGACCGCCCGGCAGCTACCGCTCAAAGCTTAGCGTTAGCGCTGCTCTTCGCTTGATCCGTCCTCACCCATGCTGGGGTTGTAGCGTCTGTTGGTCAGCGATCAGAGATTGAAAACAAAAGGGGGAGTGCTCTGGTGATTGGCGATGACTACTGTGATCCAGCTTGAACGGATGACCCGTGAGGAGAAACTCCAAGCGATGGAAGCCCTGTGGGCTGACCTGTCCGGAGATGAGGCGGCTGTAGCATCTCCCGCAGGGCATCAAGCTGTCCTGAGGGAGACCGAGGCCAGCGTCGCCGCAGGACAGGAGCAGCTTACCGCCTGGACGACGGCGAAGCAGATTTTTCGGAAGCGGTTTGAATGAAGATCAAGATTCTCTTCTCGGCAGTGGAGGATCTGCATGCCAGCCGGAGCTCATCCCCAACAATTCTGCCTCACGCGCGGGTACTTGCCCCTCCCGCGATGCGCACGCCCAACGCCATGTGTCAGGCCGCCTCTTGTCACCCGATATCGTTGGCAATCTTGCGGAGCAGCGTGCCGTAGCCTTGGCCCTCGGACATTTCCTGCGCCGTTTGCCTGAAAATGGTCTGCGGTCCGGCTGGTTTTTCGGCGGCGCAGGTAAAGAGCCTGGAACCCACACTGATTTCATCGCCGGACTGCAGCCGGGCCTCTGCTACATTGGCGCCGTTGACCCAGGTGCCGTTGCTGCTGCCGAGATCCCTGAGCCAGCACACGCCCTTTTGCATCTGGATGCTGCAATGGCTGCGGGACACCCTGCCGTCCTCAATGACTATGGTGGAGGCCGCGTCACGCCCGATGAGGATGGGCTGAGCGCTTATCTTCATCGCTGCCGTGGACCCATCGGGGTTGGTATAAGTCAGTAACATGGTTGATCCTTTTTTGCGCGCCGTCATTCTAACCGTGTCACGATGACGCGCAAGCTTTTCGCATGCAGCAAATATTCTGAATCCTTCGGCTCAGCGCTAAAGCTGGGATAGCGCATAGAGTTTGCCGCGAGGACGACGACGAGGACGATGCGCAGTTGTGGTTTCAGCACCGGTGCTGCGGCACGCCGTAGGGGCCGTCGGCGAGGATGGCGAGACGCTGGTGGGGTTGGACGCGGTGCAGGACGCGCTGGACCATCGCTTCGGCAAGTTCGCGGCCTGCGCCGGCGAGGCCTGCGCCGCCGTCGTGTCCGTGGATGCCGTGCGTGTGGAATTTTTCGCCGGTGAGCTGCGGCGCGCAGAGGATGAATTTCCCTTCTGGACCCAGCCGGCGGAAGACGCGGCCCCACATCTGCAATTCCCATTGCTCGGGCACAAAGGTCCAGCCTGCGGAGAGCAGCATTTGCTCGGCCGCGTCGTGGCCCAGCTGGCGGAGCAGGGGCAGCACGCGCCGGTAGTTCGGGCCGCCGACCGGGTGCTCATCGGTCAGGTTCGCGGCGAGCAGCAGCGTGCCGCCGGGCACAACGGCGCGAGCGCCTTCCACTGCAGCCTTGGCCGCCTGATAATGATTCTTCCCGACGAAGCCGGCGTGGGTCACCACGACGTCGTAGTGCTGTGCGAACGGAAGCACCACCTCGCTCAAGGCTTTCTGCGTCGCGGCGTGATGCGCCTGGTCAAGGTCGCCGGCGAAGACGCCGGTCACCTGCTTGTTCCGGTCGATGGTCACGTTGACGATGAAGTCCACGCCCGCCAGGCCCGCGACCGCGCGGGATTCCTCGCGGCAGGGATTGCCTTCCAGCAGCAGGCTGTCGGCGCGCGCGTCGGCCATCATCGCTGCGCCGTGGAAGATGTAGGTCACCTGTTCGCCGACCAAACCGGGGCAGATGGACTTGGCGCCACCGCTGACGCCGGCCATGAAATGCGGCTCGACGAGGCCGGTCAGGATTTTGATATCGGCATCGAGATAGCTGCGGTTGATCCAGACCTCGGTGCCGCGCGCGGTGCGCCCGATATGCCGCAGTTCGGCCGTCTCGGTGCAACGATGGTTGGTGACGGTCACGCCGGGCGCGAAAGCCGGGGGCGGCAGAATCTGCCGCAACTCGGCCTCCGTCATCGGCCGGTGCGTGCCGGTGGCGACGAGGATCTCGATGGATGCGACGTGTTCCGCGCGCAGCACCTCGAGAATCGGTTCCAGAATGCCTTGTTCGCCGCGATAGGGCACCGGGCGGGTGCTGTCGCTGATGACGATGACGGCGTGCGCCTTGAGATTGTGCCGAACTTTCTGGCGCACGATTTCGGCCAGCGCGGGCGTGCCGAGGGGCTGCTGCAAGGCGAGCCGGATGGCGGCCGCCGGGTTCGCCAGCGGCGCGACCTCCGGCAGCGTGAGAATCTCGGCATGGTCGGGTAGCTGCAGCCGCAGCATTTCCTCGCCGAATTCCAGCTCAAAAGATTTCATGGAACTTCCACCACGATGCTGCGGTTCAGGAGCAGGTGCGGGTCGATCGCGCGCTTGCAACTCAGTACCTGCGCGGCGGCGGCGGGGCCGTAGCAGCGCAGGAAGTCCTTGCGCTTGCGCTTGCCGGTGCCGTGTTCGCCGGAATAGACGCCACCAAGTTCCGCGGCGCGCGCGATGATCTGGTCATAGAGCTCCACACCGAGTGCCAGGTCTTTTTTCTCCGGCATCAGCGTGAAGTGCAGATGGCAATCGCCCAGATGACCGAAGGCGAGGTAATCCATGCCCGCGCGCTGCAGCATGCCGTGGGTGAATTCCAGAAAGGCCCCGAAGCGCTCCGGCGGCACGGCGGCATCGGTCATGATGGTAAACGTGCCGCGCCGCTGGACAACCTCCAGCGCGTTGGCGGGCAGCGAGTGCCGGGCCTCCATGAAAATTTTCCAGCTCTGCTCGTTGTCGAGCATGATGATCGCGTCCGGATCAATGTGGCAGTCGGACTCTTCCAGCAGCCCCAGCCATTCCTCGGCGGCATCCTCGAGATTCTGGTTGTGCAACGGCACCTGGAGATAAATCGCCACCTGGTTGTCGCCGCGGAACAGCGCGGCCTCGTGTTTCATGTACTTGCGGGAGTTGACGCCGAAATATTCCAGCGCGCCAAGTTGTTCCAGCCGGCTGTGCAGCTTCGCGCGGACGAAATGCAGGAACTTCAGCGCGTCGGCTTCGCCCGGCAGCGGGAAGAACAGGTCCAGCAGCGCCTGCGGCTTGGGCTTGAGCCGCAGCGTGCAGGCGGTGACGAGGCCATAGAGGCCCTCGCTGCCGACGACGAAGTCGATGAAGTCCATGCTGCCATCGGTCTTCGAGAAGGGGCCGCCGGCGTTTTTGATCGTGGGCCGCGGGTAGGTGGGCACCGGCAGTTCGGTCACGCGGTCGCCATCGGCGAGCAGGAAACGGCCGGCGCTGGAGACATACTGGCCGTATTCCGCGCGGACCAGGCTGCCATCGGGGAGGAGGAAGTCGAGCGCGGCGACCCAGTCGCGCGTGGCGCCCTGCGCGCCGGGGATGAAGCCCGAGGCGTTGCAGGCGAGCGTGCCGCCGACGCTGGCCTCGGCGCGGCTGGTGGGGTCCACCGCATAGATCAGCGCCTCGCTGCTCTGGCGGCGGACTTCCTTGCGGAGGTCTTCGAGGACCATGCCCACCGGCGCGTGGACGAGTTCGTGTGTAATGTCCACCGCCGGCGCGGGCGTCAGCATCCGCACGGTGGAGAGCACGACGCCGCCGAGCGGCGTCGCGCTGCCGGTCAGGTTGGAGCGCCCGCCCGAAAGCGTCAGTAGAAGCTGTGCATGGTGGCAGGCGCGCATGACGATGGCGCACTCGCGCGCCGTGGCGGGCCGCGCCAGCGCCTGCGCCTGGCCGGGCAGGTTGGATTGATCGGCGGCGAAGCCCTTTACGATGTCTTGATCCAACACCAGTTCCACGGCGAAGCGTTCGTGCAGGAACTTGGCGAGCGCGGGCAGTTCGCGGCCGGGTGTGCAGAAGGCGTCGAGCGTGGCGCGTTCATCGGTGGTCAGGAGCTGTTGGATGGTCAGCCGGTTGGTGCTCATAGTTTTTCCCGACCGGACGTTAGCACAACAGGGCGGCGGGTGGGAAAAGTTTTCCAAGGCTTGGAGCCTGTACCGGTCGGATATCCCAGGGCTTGGAACCCTTCATTACTCGACGATCTGCACGTCGCGGCAGTGCTGCAGGTCCAACGCGGGAAGGCGATCGGGAGCATCGCCGGGGTTGCGGGTGACGCGGCGCAGCACCACGCCCTCCAGTTCGCGGCCGCAGACGGCGGCGCGCGGAAACTGGGCGAAGGCTTCGGGCGCGATCTCGACGCGCACATCCTCCAGGCGCAGACCGCGGATGTGGGCGAGGGCGAAGTAGGCGGGCAAGCGGGCATAGAGCGTATCGCGCTCCTCGCGCGTGGTGCGGGTGCCGCCGACGGGCTTCTTGCGTTTGGCATAGTCGTCGGCGCGCGTCACGCGCAGGCTCACATTGGTCAGCGTCAGGTTCTCGATGGGCTGCTGCGGCATGCCCTGGATGAGCACGCCGGCGCTGCTCTGCATGGCAATGTTCGCGAAGGTGATGTTGCGGATGCGGCCGATCTTGGAATGAGGATGGCGCCGCTCGATGTCGATGAAGATGGGGGCGACGGCGTGCTTGGTGGCCGCGCCGGTGTCGAGCTCGACGTCGCGGAAGGTGATGTCCTCCATGGTGCCGCCGTCCTTGAGGTAGAGGCCGAGGGCGATGGGCGCGCTGCGGACCTTGCAGCGCTCGAACCGGATGTTGCGGAAGTCGCCGCGGGATTCGGTGCCGAGTTTCAAGGCGGAGCACGGTGTCTCCAGGATGCAGTCGCTGATCACGATGTCTTCGCACGGCGCGGGCTCGGTGGCCTTCAGCACCACGCAGTCGTCGCCGGTGCGGATGTCGCAATGCGTGATCCGCACGTGCCGGCACGCGTTGGGGTCGATCCCGTCGGAATTGAGCCGGCGCAGGTTGTTGCGGATTGTCACGTGGTCCACGGTCACGGTGTCGCAGCGCTTGAAGTGCAGCGCCCACGCATCGCTGTCGCGGATGGTCACGCCCCGCACGCTCACCTCGCGGCAGGCGGTGAACAGCAGGATGCCCACGCGAAAGGGGGGCTTGTTGGAGGCGCTGCCGTTGTAATCGGCGGAACCCTGGCCGTTGATCGTGCCCGCACCGACGATGGCGATGCGCTCGGCCTCATCGGCGACGAGCAGATGCGAGCTGGTCTGGCGTGAATGTGCGGCCGGGGACAGGGGACCGGGAGCGTAATCGGCCTTGTTCGTGCTGGCCCAGAGCGTGGCGCCGGCCTCAAGCTGCAGCGTGGTGCCGCTGGAAATCCGGAGGAGGCCGGCGAGATAATCGCCGGCGGGGAAGCGCACGGTGCCGCCGCCGGCCTTCGCGCAGGCGTCCAGCGCCGCCTGGAGGGCGGCGCGGTCGAGGATTTGCCGGTCGCCCTTGGCCCCGAAAGCGCGGACGTTGAAATCTGCGGCGTGCAGCTGCAGGATGGCGCAGCACAGCCATGCGAGGAAAGTTTTCATGGCGCCCAACTAGCACGGCCCCCGCGGCGCGTCAATGGCGTGTACGGCCGTGCGGCGGCGGTTTTTGCTTTTATGCGGCGGTTGGTTGCGCTAGGTTTCGGCCCCGTTTGACGGGATAGGAAGCCAAATCATGCGCATACTTTCGGGCATACAGCCCTCGGGCAAGTTGCATCTCGGGAATTACTTCGGGATGATGCAGCCGGCGCTGGACCTCCAGCAGCGCGGCGAGGCGTTTTTGTTCATCGCGAACTATCACGCGCTGACCAGCGTCAGCGACCCGGCCGCGCTGCGGCAGGGGACGCTGGACGTGGCGTTGGATTTCCTCGCGTGCGGCCTCGACCCGGCGCGGACGGTCTTTTACCGGCAGAGCGACGTGCCGGAGGTCAACGAGCTGGCGTGGTTGCTGTCCACCGTGACGCCGATGAGCCTGCTGGAGAAGTGCCATTCCTACAAGGACAAGATCGCCAAGGGCCTCGCGCCCACGCACGGGCTGTTCGCCTACCCGGTGCTGATGGCGGCGGACATTCTGATCGTGAAGAGCAACGTGGTGCCGGTGGGGCGGGACCAGAAGCAGCACGTCGAAGTCACGCGCGACATCGCGAGCAAGTTCAACCACCAGTTCGGCGAGGTCTTCACCCTCCCCGAGCCGAGCATCCGCGACAGCGTGGCGGTGGTGCCGGGGCTCGACGGGCAGAAGATGTCCAAGAGCTACGGCAACACGGTGGAGATCTTCGGCGCGGCGAAAGAGGTCAAGGCGAAGATCATGCGGATTGTCACCGACTCCAAGGGCCTGGCCGACGCGAAGGATCCGGACGCGTGCAACGTCTTCGCGCTCTACAAGCTGTTCGCGACGGAGGCGGAGCGCGAGGCGCTGGCGGCGCGCTACCGCGCGGGCGGCATGGGCTACGGCGAGGCGAAGAAGGCGCTGGCGGAGAAGTTCGAGGCGCATTTCGGCCCGCTGCGCGCGAAGCGCGACGAACTGGCGCAGAACCTGGACTACGTCGAAGGCGTGCTGCGCGCCGGAGCGGAGCGCGCGCGCGCCGAGGCGCAGAAAACTGTCAAGAAAGCCCGGCAGGCTGTGGGCTTGGAATAACAAAGCCATCCATCAACACCAGTGCATCCTCCCTCACATCAATCAGAATTACCCATGGCTGAAGAATATAAAGTGCAACTTGAAGTGTTCGAAGGTCCGCTCGACCTCCTGCTCTACCTCATCCGCAAGGAGGAGGTGGACATCTACGACATCCCGATCGAGCGCATCACGACGCAGTATGTGCAGTACATCGAGCTGATGCGGATGCTCGACCTGAACCTGGCGGGCGACTTCCTCGTCATGGCGGCGACGCTGATGATGATCAAGAGCCGCATGCTGCTGCCGGTGGAAGAGCGGCCGGTCGCCGAGGAGGAGGAAGAGGACGATCCGCGCTGGGACCTGGTGCGGCAGCTCGTCGAGTACAAGAAGTTCAAGGACGCGGCCATTTTTCTGGAAGGGCTGGAGGACGAGCGCGACGGCATCTTCGGCCGCGAGGGCGAGCACCTGACGCTGGAGGCGAAGCCGGACCTGGCGCTGCGCGATGTCAGCCTCTTCGACCTGCTGACGGTCTTCAACGACGCGCTCAAGAAGGTCAGCCAGGAGGATTTGCGGGAGATTTTCGCCGAGCGTTTCTCGGTGGGCGACAAGATCGAGGCCATCACGCAGCGCCTCCGGAGCGAGGACCGCTTCCCGTTTGCCGCGCTGTTCAGCGAGATGGCCTCGCGTCACGAGATTGTCTGCACGTTTTTGGCCGTGCTGGAGCTGATCCGGCTGCGGCAGATCCGCGCTGTCCAGGACCATCCGTTCGGCGAGATCCTGGTGACCCGCGGGGATGTGGAATAAGGATGAGGACCTCATGAGCGATGTCAACGTTTTGCCGGAACTCAAGCAGCTCATCGGCGCCATGCTGTTCGTCTCGAAGCAGCCGCTGACGCTCGGCGCGATGCGCCGCGCGCTGCACCAGGTGGCGGAGAAGGAGGGCGGTGCCGCGCGCGACTTCGCCAAGGCCACCGAGGCCGACCTCGCCGCCGCGCTCGAGGCGCTCAAGGTCGAGATGGAGACGCGCAACCTGGGGTTCCACGTTGCCGAGGTCGCGCACGGCTTCAAGCTGGAGAACGACGTCAATTGCGGCCCGTGGCTGCGGCAGCTGCTGGAGAAGGGCCGCACGGCGCATCTCTCGCGGCCGGCGCTGGAGACGCTGGCGATCATCGCTTACCGTCAGCCCTGCACGCGCTCCGAGATCGAGGCCGTCCGCGGCGTCGCGGTGGATGCGCTGATCCACAACCTGCTGGAACTGCAGCTCATCAAGGTCGTCGGCCGCAGCGAACTGCCGGGCAAGCCCTGGCAATATGGGACGACCCAGGCGTTTCTCGAACACTTTGGCCTGCGCGCGATTGACGACCTGCCCGGCGTCGAGGAGCTGCGCCGCATGGAAGCGGAGCAGATCCGCCGCCGCGAGGCGACCCAGACCGAAGCCGCCGTCGCCGAGGACGCGCCGGCGGGGATCGAGACCGAGGCGGCCGCCGCGGGCGAACCTGAGCCGGAAGAAAAGGTGGCCGTGTCCGGCGGGTCGGTGGATGAGGATGTCGAACCGGAAGCTGCCGCGGGCAAGCCCGAGCCGGCCGGGCCGGAAGAAGCCGAAGAGGATGTCGTCGACGAGGATGCGGATGACGAAGAGGACGAGGATGATGACGACGATGAGGATGACGAGGATGACGCGGAGGATGTACAGAAGCGAGGTAAGTCATGAGCTTGGATAATCTGCGGGAAAAAGTGGATGCGTTGGACAAGAAGATCGTCCGCCTCCTGAACGACCGGACCAAGGTGGCCGTGGCGATCGGCAAGATCAAGCGCAAGAAGGGCCAGGAAATCTATGCGCCGGCGCGCGAGAAGATGGTGCTCGATACCGTCGCCAAGCTCAATGCCGGGCCGCTGCCCAATGAGTCGCTGCAGGCGATCTACCGCGAAATCATGTCCGCGAGCCTGACGCTGGAGCATCCGTTCAAGATCGCCTACCTCGGCCCGCAGGCGACCTTCACGCACGAGGCGGCGCGCTCGCGCTTCGGCACCAGCGTGAATTACATCTCCTGCGAAACCATCACCGACGTCTTTGCCCTGGTCCAGAAGCACGGCGCGCTCTACGGCGTCGTGCCGATCGAGAACTCCACCGAGGGCGCCGTCACCCACACGCTCGACCAGTTCGTCGAGACGCCGCTGAAGATCTGTGCCGAGATCTACCTGCCGATCTCCCTGCACCTGATGGCCAAGGGCGACCGCAAGCAGATCAAGAGGATCTACAGCAAGGCCGAGGTTTTCGGCCAGTGCCGCCGCTGGCTGCACAGCAACCTGCCCGGCGTGGACACCATCGCCGTCAGCAGCACCGCGCGCGCCGCCGAGATGGCCTCGCGCGAGCCCGACAGCGCCGCGCTCGCCGGCGCGCTCGCGGTGGACCTCTACGGCCTCAAGCTCCTCGCCCGCGACGTGCAGGACCTCGGCGGCAACGTCACGCGCTTCCTCGTCATCGGCAAGCAATACGGCAAGTCGACCGGCGACGACAAGACCTCGGTCTACTTCGCCGTCCGCCACAAGGTCGGCGCGCTGCACGATGCGCTCACCACGCTCAAGCAGAACAGCGTCAACATGACCAAGATCGAGTCGCGTCCCAGCCGCGCGAAGGCGTGGGAGTATTATTTCTTCGTGGATCTCGAAGGCCACGCCAGCGACGCGCGCCTGCAGAAGGCGCTCACGCAGATGGCCGAGCACTGCACCCTGCTCACGATCCTCGGCTCCTATCCCAAGGCCAAGGGCCGCGAAGGCTGACAGCGGCCTGGGGCGGGTGGCGAGGGACGCGGGGCCGACGGATGAACCGCGAACACCGAACATTCAACAGCGAACAGCGAAGTCCGGCGGTTGGATGGTGAGTGTTCTCCGTTCGCTTACCGCCGCCGCGTTGCAGGCCAGGTCTCCGGCCCGGCGGACTTTGCCGCAGCCCCACATGACCCCTCCACAGGATTTTTAGTGCTAAGCCGCTGAGGGGCAACGAGGGTGCCAAACTTTTCGCCTTTGCGTTGACCTTTTCCAAGCCTTGGAAAATCCCACCGTCCAGCTTTCCAAGCTTTGGAAAAGCGGCGCGCGGCGTTATCATCGCGGGGCTTTTCATGGAACTCTTGCGCGACATTTTATTGGGGGTGCGGTCGCAGCCGTGGCGGACGGCGCTGGCGTTCCTGGCGATCGTGCTGGGCAGCCTCGCGCTGGGCGTGATGACGGCTGTGCTCGGCGGCCTGGCGGCGAAGTCCGCGCAGATGCTGCGCGAGTTCGGCGGCCAGGTCATCGTGCTGGCGCCCGCAGAAAATGCCCCGGCCGGCCCGGCGGCGCTCACGGAGCAGACGGCGGCGGTGCTCGCGCGGAATTTTCCGGAGGCGCTGGTCGCCGCGGCGCGCCGCTACGTGGCGCCCGCGCAGGGTGGCGCCATGCCGGTCGCGATCATCGCCACCGATGCGAACCTGGCGCGCGTCCGCGACTGGCGCCTGCTGGCCGGCCGCTTTCTCGACGAGCGCGATGTGCAGCAGCGCGAGCGTAGCGCGGTGCTCTCCACCGGCCTGGCGCAGGCGTGGGGCGCGCGGCCGGGCGAGCTGGTGACCCTCGGCGGCGCGCCGTTCCGCGTGGTCGGCATCGTGGCCTCGGGCGGCTCGGCGCTCGCGGGGGCGACGGACAACCCGGTGGTCGCCGGCGGCGAGCGGGTGGTCTTTGTGCCGCTGACGACGTCACCGACGTGGCTCGCGCAGCGGGTGGAGCCGGGCGCGGAACTGGACGCGATCTTTGTGCGGCTGCCGGAGGCGCTGCCGTTCGCGGCCGGGCGTGCGCGGGTGGCGCAGCTGCTCGGCGACCCGGCGCTGACCCGCGCGGCGGTGGCCTGGATCACGCCGGAGACGATCCTGCGCGGGGTGCGGCGGATGCAGCGCGCGCTCGATCTCGGCATCGGCAGCATCACGCTCCTCAGCCTCGCCCTCGGCGGCATCACGCTGATGAGCCTGCTGGTGGGCAACGTGCGCGAGCGGGTGACGGAGATCGGGCTGCGGCGGGCGCTGGGCGCGACGCGGCGCGACGTGGCGGCGCTGTTCATCAGCGAGGGTTGCCTGCTGACCACCTTGGCGGCCCTGGTGGGGGCGGCCGGGGCCCAAGGGGTGTTGCGCGCACTCGCCGGCGTTCCGGAGATCCCGCTCGCCTTGGACGGCCGCCTCTGGCTGGCGCCGTTCGGCGTGGCGCTGGCGGTCGGGCTGCTGGCCTCCTATGTGCCCGCACGTCTCGCGGCCGGCATCTCCCCGGCGGATGCGCTGCGGGCGGAGTAAGTGGAGCATGGTGGATGGTACATGTTGATGGTGAAGGGAGAATGCTGCAAGGGATTGCGGAAAGGTCGAACGCTGCATCTGCCATCAACCATTTACCATCCGCCATGGGCTCTCAACCATGCCTTGTTTTTCCGCGCTGTTTTTGCCATGTTTGCGGTGTACCCCTTCTATGGATTGACGAAATGAACAAACGAATTTCTTGGAAAACGATGGGCGGACTGTGGGCCTTGCTTGGCATAGCCTGGCTGGCGGGGCAGGGCGCCACGCCGGTCGAGGCTCCGCACATCGCGCACGACCCCGTCGGCGTCGCGCTGCGCGGCCAGCCGATCACGGTCCTGGCCCAGATCAGTTCCGCCGCGCCGATCAAGGCGGTGACGCTGCACTACACGCTCTCGAAGGACGCCTCGCCCTTCAAGCTGGGGATGCAGTCCGCCGGCCCGGCGATCTTCACGGGCACGATCCCGGCGACGCTGCTGGGCAATGCGGGCAAGGTTTCCTATTACATCGAAGCCACGGACGCGCGCGATGCTGCGGCGGAGACGCCGTGGTACACGGTGCAGATCAAGGGCGCAGGCGATGCGTTGCCGGCCCCGGCGGCGATCACCACCCCGGCGCCCGCGATGGGCGCGCCGGCCGACACGAACGGCGCGAGCTATATGGGCGCGGCCTTGATCGCCGGCGGGGCGGCCGCGGTGGTCGGGGTGGGGCTCTATGTGGCCAGCCGCGGCGGGGGCTCCAGCGATGGGGGCGGCGCCGTGACGAATGTGCAGGGCACCTACATCGGCAGCAAGACCATCCTGCTGACCATGGCCGGGCAGCCGGCCACGCGGTCCACCTCGCCGGTGACGATCATCATTGACCAGAACGGCGGCGTGTTCTCCGATTCGCTGATCGACGGGAACGTGATCAGCGGCACCCTGAGTGGCGGCGGCTTCGCGCTGGCGGGCAGCACGAGCGCGAGCAATCTGGTCAGCACGTTCACGTTCAATGGCTCGGTGGTGGATAGCCGCATCGTCGGGACCCTCTCCGGCACGGCGCGGTCCGCCACGAACTCGGGAACCTATTCGGGCAGCTTCACTGCCGGCAAATGAAGATCCTCGACCGCTATCTGTTGCGCTCGCTGCTGGTGCCCTTGGGCTACTGCCTCGCGGGCTTCATCATGCTGTACGTCGTCTTTGACCTCTTCACCAACCTGCCGGATTTTATCGAGGGCAAGACGCCGCTGACGGACGTGCTGCTGTTCTACCTGATCCTCATCCCGCGCGACATCTGGATCATCGCCCCCATCTCGCTGCTGCTGGCGATCCTCTATGCGCTCTGGCAGCTCTCGCGCGCCAACGAGATCACCGCCATGCGCGCCTGCGGGCTGAGCGCGCCGCGGATCATGCGCCCGATCATGCTCGTCGGCCTGTGCGGCACGTTCGCGGTCGGCGCGATCAACGAGACCCTCGGCCCGTGGGCCGGCTATTGGACCGAGCAGTTCCTCAAGCTCCAGCACAAGAAAAATGCGCCCTCCGTCTATATCGTCAGCCCGCTCGCCTTCAAGAACGAGCTCGGCCGGCGTATCTGGTACATCCGCGAGTTCAACAAGCGCACCTTCGAGATGCGCGACGTCACGCTGGTCCAGCAGCGCCCCGACGGTTCCGACGACATCAAGTATCAGGCGGCGCGCGGCGCGTGGCTCGATGGCCGCTGGTGGTTTTCCGAGGTCGCCATGCAGCAATACGACGACGCGAGCCAGCCGCGCGGCGCCGCCACCTTCACGCTCCAGCGCGAAATGGCCGAGCTCGGCGAGACCCCGGACAGTTTCCTCAACGAGGTCAAGCCGCCCGAATACCTCTCCAGCCTGGAGATCCTCACGTACATCGCGAACCACCGCCACCTCTCGCGCGACGCCCTGGCCAAGTGCCTGACCAGCTTCCACAACCGGCTGTCGATGCCGTGGATCTGTGTGATTGTCGCGTTCATCGGCATCCCGTTCGGCGTCAAGACCGGCAACCGGCGCGGCGGCGCGCTGCTTGCGATCATCGGCGCGCTCGCGCTCGTCTTCGGCTTCTACGTCTTCTCCAACATCGGCGTCGCGCTCGGCAAGTAGGGCCACATCCTGCCGTGGGTCGCCGGCTGGGTGCCGAATTTCTTCTTCCTCGGCATCGGCATCACGCTGACCGCGCGCATGCGCTGAGGCGTTTTCCAAGCCTTGGAAAACGCCAGGCCCGGATCTTTCCCATGCTTACCTTGGAAATTGCGCCAGGCATGGGGCGGGATGGTATGTCGTCGTTCACCCACGGCGGTCGCAGACCGCCGCTACAGAAGCCCTGTGTCGTGGGCGGGGCTTCCAGCCCCGCGAGCCCGAGCGGAACCAAAGGAAGCAGGCCACAGACAAAGAAACAGGGGGCAGATTTCCTTTTCCCACCCTTGGAAAAACCTCCGGGGCAGGGTATGTTCCGCCCCTTTTTGAGGGCGAGCAAAGGAAAACGCATGAAATGGTTGGCGACAAAAACTTTGGTGAGCTATGACGTGCCGGAGACCTACGACCGCTGGCTGCGCGCGAACGGCATTAAGCCGGTCTTTCTCGGGCCGGACGACGAACTGCCGGAGATGTATGGCGAGTATCGTGCGCTGCTGCTGACCGGCGGCGGCGATGTGGACCCCGCGCGCTACGGGAAGAAGCCGCATGCGCGCACTGGCGACATCATCCCGGCGCGGGATGCGCTTGAGGAAAAACTTATCCGCAAGTATCTCGACATGGGCCGCCCGATCTTCGGCATCTGCCGCGGTATTCAGATCCTGAACGTGGTCATGGGCGGCAAGCTGATCCAGCACGTGCCCGACTGGCTGAAGAAGCAGGGCAAAAAAGAAATTCACTCGCCGGAGACCGGCGACGCCCTGCACCCGGTCAAGTTCATGTTGCGCACCAGCGTTGGCAAGGCGCTGCGTGGTGTGAAGCAGGTGAACAGTCACCACCATCAAGCCGCCGATCCCGCGCGGCTCGGCAAGGGCTTGCGGCTGGCGGCCTTTTCGCCGGCGGGCATCCCGGAGGCACTGGTGGAGGGCGAGGGCTTGGCCGCGCCGATCATCGCCGTACAGTGGCATCCCGAACGCATGGACGAGGGCCGCGCGCCCGCCTCCAAGGCGCTGATGCAGCTGATGCTGGGCTTGGTGTGATGGCCGGGCCTCGACGGATAAGCTCAACGACCCCCAGTTCAACGACGCATGGAGCGGTTCGCTTCAGCGCATGGTTAGGCCACAGGGCCGTCCTTATTCGTCTTGTTTTGTTTCGGTGATCGCGGGCGGGAAAACCGCGATGAACCGATGAGGCCGAGCCAATATAGCACCGCAAGCCAGATGGCCGCTGCCACCATAATAATGAGCCACCAGTACGCACGATGCTTGGCAATCAGCGGGACACCAAGGTCGGACAATATCGCCAGGGCCGCTATAGCAAGCAACAAGTTCGGTTCGGAAAACCCATGCCGCTTGTTGGCTTCGCTTGTCTTCATGCGCTCGATGTGGCCGAACGGTATTATTGCCCGAACAAAAAGCGGTCTCTCTGCGGCCTCATATTTTATCGCGCCGACACGATAAGGATGCCGCGCTGGCTTGCCAAGCGGAAAAACGACTTGCTTTGCCACCATGTCGACGAAGGGCGTTCTCGTGTGCTCCTTGGAGCAAACTTGCTTGCGCCTTGTTCACCGGAGCTTGCTCCGGTGTTTGCGTGCCCGTCCTTCTCCTGCCCAGCCGCGGAGCAGCAAGCTACCGCACCAAAAAACAAACCGGACGCGATTTGTATCGCGCCCGGTTCCACCTGCGTTGCAAAAAACTTACTTCGCCAGCTCCGCGCAGGTCTTGTTGAAGAACTTGACGCACTCGGCGATCTCCGGCGTGGAGTTTTCCCAGTTGGTCTCGTACTCGACGCAGAACGCGCCCTTGTAGCCCTGCCGCTTGAGCTCTTCCATCATGCCGCGGGCGTTGCTGATGCCCGTGCCCCAGGGCACGTCGTGGCCCTTCGGGCTCTTCTCGTTGAGGTCCTTGAAGTGCAGCGCGAGGATGCGGCCTTCGAGCAGCTTGAGGCACGCGATGGGCTCAAGGCCGGAGCGGATGTAGTGCCCCACGTCGGCGCAGGCGCCCAGCAGCGGGCTGCGGCCCTGGACCGCGGCGAGCACCACCTTGGGGTCCCAGTAGAAATTCTTCGGGCCGGGATGGTTGTGGATCGCGACCTTGATGTTGAACTCCTTCGCCAGCTTCTCGCACACGTCCATCACCTTCGGCAGCTCTTCCATCTTGCCGTGGGTTTCCGGTTCGGCGACGAGGATGTCGATGCCGAGCCGCTTGGCGCCCTCGAAGATCTTGCGGGTCTCCTCTTCGCTGAGGGTCGGCTTGACGACGCCCATGTTGACGAACTTGGTGTGCAGCCCCTTGGCCTGCATGTGCTTCTGGATGGCGGCGAAGTCCTTGTCGGCGATCGCGGGCGTCGAGGACTTCTTGATTTTGCCGGCCTCCAGCAGGTTCACGCTGCCGGAGATGCTCATGTCCTTCAGGCCGATCGACGCGGTCTTGTCGATCGCGTCAAAGATGGAAAACTTCTGGAACGTGTAGGAATGGACCGCCATCGTCCAACCGAGTTTCTCCGCCGCCGTCTGCTCCGCCGCCCGCGAACCCACCGCCAGCGCGACCAGCGCGGCAGCCAGCACCATCGTCATATTTGTCTTCATCTGTTTCTCCTGCGGTGGAGTGTATCGGCGCAAGTGGAACTTGCAAAGCCCAGAGGTGAGCTTTG
>CAIWHP010000255.1 GCA_903912445.1 uncultured Lentisphaerota bacterium | reverse complement strand
CGCGTGCGTTTCGATCCCGCCCGTTGCTCCGACAGGTCGATGGCGCCCAGGCTGTGCTCCTCACCCGCCATGCGTCGCAAATCAATCCCGTTGTCCGCGAAGTGCAGGGCGTAGGAATCGCCGGTCGCGCCACCCGGATCATCGGAAAAGAAGGTAAAAGAAAATTCGGCGCCGGCCCCATGGTCCAGTTCCAAATCAAAACGCGCCTGCTCGGGCAGGTGGGGTATCTTGCGGCCGATTTGCCTGCCACCCGGCAGGACGAGCGCCCCTTTGCGATAGGCGGGGCCGGGCGCCGATTGATCCGCCTCATCCAGATTCCAACCCTTGAGGTCGGCAGACGGCCCATCATAGAGCACGCCGGCCGGACCCGCGGCCGGCAGCAGCGCGGCCAGACGGGTGCGCGCGATGTGGAGCGTCCCGGCATACCAGGTCCGCAAGACCAGCTGGGTCGCGTCGAGCGTGACGACAGCGCCGCCCAGCCGGTCGCCGTTGACCAATTGCGCGAACTGTTCCTGAGGCCGGTGGCCCTCGACCTGACGGGACTGCAGTTCGACCTTATCCAGCGCGCCCAACGCACAGCGCAGCGGTTCCGCCATCGCCTGGTGCCGCCAGGTGAGCGCGCCGCCAGCCACCGCGCCGACCAACCGGCCTTGCAGGCGGTCGCCATTCAGCAGCACCAGCAGGTCCTCGGAGCGCGCCACACCGGCCGCCGGCGGAAGGTTGGTTTGGGCCGGGCCGGCTATCGCAGGCCCCTTGGGTCGCGACACCGGCAGCTGGGCCTCCACGCGCAGCTCGGCACGGACGCCTAGGCTGCCGAGGCAGCAAACACACCACAGCAGCCGCCATTGGATCCGTTGCTTTTTCATGATGCCACCGCGCGGCGGTCACAGCTCGTCATCGTCGGTATCGGCCTGGGTGCGCTTGGCGCCCGGATTGAACTCAAGCCGGATCAGCGCGCCCAGCGGCAGCTTGAGCGCGCCGATGCCGACGGCGGCACCGGTAACGCCGTCATCGGCGATTTTATCGAGCTTGAGGGTCACCGCTTCCTGCTCGTTGAAGAAACAGCGCGTGCTGCCCGGCGGATAAACCATGAGAGGCGCGGCGGGCTCGGGCGCGGCTTTGGTGGCCGGGCGCATCCGGCCCGAGGCGGCAAACATGACCTGGCCGTTGGCCATGATCGGGCCGTTGATGACCAGTTGGCCGAGCACGGCCGGGCCGCCGGCCACCACCACGTTTCCGGCGACCTCCGGGGCGGCGGCATTGGTGGCGGCAGGCGCGTTGGTGGCCATCGCGGCCACCGGCGGGGCGAGGTCGAGCTTGTTGGCGAAGCGCATGCGGGCGATGCGCTCCAGCGGCACGTCCAGGATGGCATAGGAGGTCTCGAACTTGACGTTGTTGGTCGTGATCGAGCGGACGGCGCCGGACATCGCGTCGCCGTTGATGAACACGAGCGCATCCTGTTCGACCGTGCCGCCGCCGCCGCTCTCCAGCTTGGGCAGCTTGCCGTCCCAGTGCGCGATCTTGATCTTGGAGATCCGCAGGTTGCTGGCCTGATGCGTCTGGAACATGATGCAGTCGCCGGTACCCTTGAAGTCTTGCGAGTCGGTAAACTCACGCACGAGCTTGCCGTCGAACAGCACCGCGAAACGGCGCTCCTTGCGATCGGCCAGGATGGTGACCAGCATGCGGCTCTTCAGCCGCCGCTCGGCGTCATTGTCAATCGAGCCGAGGCTGCGGTTGCCCTCGTTGCGCATCATGCGCTGGAACTCCATCCGGCTGCCGTAGAAATTCAGATAGTAGGCGTCGCTGCCGCCCGAGTTGCGCGAGCTGTCGCTGAAGAACCAGAAGACGAAATAGGAATTGGCGTAATTGCTGACCTCGAACTCGAAGCGGACCTTGTCCGGCAGGTTCGGGATCTTCCGTCCGACCGGCTGGCCCAGCGGCAGAAGCAGGCCGCCGTTGCGGTAGGCCAGCCCGCCGCCCCGGGCGCCGGTGCCCTGGCTGGTCCAGCCGGCGAGGTCGCTGGTCGGGCCCTCATAGAGCACGTCCGCCGGCGCCGCGGCGGGCGCGACTTCGGAAAGCCGCGTGCGCGCGATGTTCAGCGTGCCGGCGTACCAGGTCTTGAAGACCATCTGCGCAGCATCCAACGCGATCACGTCGCCGCGCAACCGGTCGCCGTTGACGAGTTGCACGACGCTCTTCTGCGGCTGCTGGCCTTCGACCTTGCGCGGCAACAAATCCAGTTTATCGAGCGCGGCGACCTGATAGCGCATCGGGTCCGGCGCGGCCTTGTGCTGCCACGTGAGCAGCCCGCCGGCGCCATCCAGGCTGACGAGCCTGCCGTGCAACCGGTCAGCATTGAGGAACCCCAGCGAATCCTCGGTACGCACCACGAGCGCGGGCGGCGGCACATTGGTCTTGGCCGCCGCGGCCGGTGCCGAAGTGCTCCGGATGCTGATGCGGTTTTGCGGCACGACAGGCCCGCCCTCGCCGACGACGATTTCCGCCCGGACGCCCGCACCCCACAGCAGCAGAGCTCCGCCGCACAGCCGCCAACACCTGGATTGTATTTTCATAGTTCGAGTCCCTTGGCCCATGCTGGTTGCAGGCTAACGTTCATAGATCGGCAGAAAGCGATAGTTCAACGCCATCGACAGCAGGGCCGACGAGGTGCAGAAAGCGGTGCCATATTGTCCCGCCCAGCTGCCGTCCGCGCCCTGCACGCTGGCCAGCTCCCGGAAATTCTGGTCGTTCCACGCGCGCCACTCCTGCATGTCCGCCTGAAAATAGGCCTGCGCTTGGTAATACAGCGTGTAGAAATAGTAGGAGCCTTCGCGATAGCCGCGGCCGGTCTTCAGAAAATTCCACGAGAAGTTGAACAGGTGCGTGTCCTTGCGCTTGGCCAGCGCCGCGACCAGCGTCGCGATCGCCGTGCGCGTCGTGTTGCCGCCGCCGGGGCTCGTATACCCGATGCCGCCGCTCTCCTCCTGGCAGGAGCGGTAATATTCCAGCCCCTTCTTGATCGCCTCGTCCGGCACCGCGAGACCCGCGTTGCGCGCCGCCAGCAGCGCGACCATCTGCGCGCCGCTCACGGTCGTATCGGCGTCGCTCGCGTTCGGGCTGTAGCGCCAGCCGCCATGCGGGTTCTGTTTCTGCGAGGTCAGGATCAGATCCACCGCCTTGCGCAGCGCCGGCCCGAGCTTCGGGTTGCGCACCGCGCCGTAGGCCTCCGCGAGCGCGAGCGTCGCGAAGCCGTGGTGATACATCGAAGAGCCCAAGTAGCCCGTGCGCGGGTCCTGGCTCTTGAGCAGGCTCTCCACCGCGCGACGCACCGTGTCGGCATACGGCCCGTAATTCGGATCCTCGCCGTGCGCCAGGATCGCCAGCAGCGCGAGGCCCGTGATGCCCGGCCCGCTCTCGCCGCCGCCCTGCGACCAGCCGCCCTCCGCGTCCTGGCTGCGCACCAGAAACTGGAGGCCCTTCACATAGAGGTTCTCCACCTCCGTCGGAATCTGGTCGCCGTGGTAGGCCGCGCCCTCCTGCGCGCGCGCCGGCGCCAGCCCGGCCAGCGCCCAGGCGCCCAGTCCGACCAACGCCGCATAGTGCCGCCTGCTCATGTCGTGTGCTCCTACGGCAGCTTCGCGGTTTCCTTCAGCTTCTTCCACTGCGGTTCGATCAGCCGGTCAATGTGCCCGTCGAGGAACAGCACGCCGCGCGTGCCATCGCCGGCCGCGGCCGCCTCGTAGAACAGGACCACCTTGTCGGGCTTGTCGAATTCGGCGGGCTTGCGGCCCGCCACCGCGGGATTGGGCCGGTAGGGCTTCTTCGTCTCCGGCTGGAGAAACACGTCCTTGCTGCCGGCATACAGGATCAGTTCCTGTTCCGCCGTGCGGACATCGCTGAGCAGCGGCAGCACCTTGCGCTCCTTCACATAGGTGGTGACCGCGGCGGCCAGCTTGCCGAGGTGCTTCGCCGAGGCCTCGTTGCTTTCCTTGGCGCGGTTATCGTCCTCCGAGCCCGCAGCATCGACGCCCGTGAGCTCCGCCTCCAGGTTGAACGCCTTGATGTCCGTGAGGCTGTTGACGGCGCGCATGTTCATGAGCGCCAGCGCCAGCGCGGTCTGCGCCGTCGGTTTTTCAATCTCGGGCATTTCGCCGCGCCGCATCACCTGCTGCAGCTTCGCCACGTCCGCGGCTTTGCCCTGGAGCGTGTAGCCCACCAGATAGCTCTCGCTGCCGATGGCGATGGTCTGGCCCTTGGTGAAGAACGTGCTGCCCGACATCTGGCCGGCGAACATGGCGCGATAGATCGCCGTCGGGTTGGCGGCGTCGGTCGCGCCGCCGACATTCACGCGCCGCCAGGTCTCATCGAGATCCTTCAGCTTCATCGTCAGCGGCAGCGTTTTGCCGGACAGCGCCTCCTGGATCGTCAGCGTCTCCGCCAGCGCCGGGCCGGCGAGGCCCGCCACGAGCAACACGGTCAACAGGTGTTTCATAATTCCTTCCCTTCCTTGTTTTCGCCGTCACCATCGCCCCACTCATCGCCTGCGCCCGACGCCGGGCGCGCTTCATAAATGCGGAACTGAATCCGGCTGAACGCATCCAGCGCGGTGCTCACCCGGCCGCAGCTCTCGGCGCTGCCGATGAGCGCCGCGTCGCTCAAGGTTTCCATGGCGAGCGTGAAGCGGCTGCCGTCCAGGAAGATGGCGCGCACATCGCCGGCCTGCCGGTGCGTCTTCTCCGTCTTCGGGTCGGCAAAATCGATCTGCGCGACGCGCTCGAGCGGTACCTTCATCTCCATGAAGCTGGTGGCCACGACCACCTCGCCCTTGCCGATGCTCTTGATCGTGCCGCTGACCCGGTCATTGTTGCCGAGACGGAGCGTATCCTCGGCCACCGCCGCAGCGGCCACCGGCCCGGCATCGAGCCGGCCATCCCACGCGGTAACCAGGATGTTGGAGACGCGGTACTGCCCCTGCCCTTGCGAGAAGAAAATCAAGCCCTTGCCGTTGCCCGCGAAGGCCTCGGCATCGGTCCACGGCTTCACCAGCTCGTTATCAATGAACAGGGCGATGGCTTTCTTCGCCTTGTTGACGCGGATGGAAACATGCACCTTGGTCTTGTTCTGGAGCTTGGGCACTTCCACGTTGCTCCCCAGGTTGGACTGGCCGCGATTGGCCCCGTAGCGGCTCAGGTACACGCTGGAGCTGTTGAACTGGAAGGCATAGCCCCCCGAGCCGTAGAGGTTGCGCAGGTCTTCGTAATAAAAGCCGACCTGGAAATAGAGCTGCCCGCGCCAGGCGAGGTCGAACTCGATGTTGGCCAGGTCCGGCAGGTTCACATTGCGGCCGACGCCGCAGCTGTTGCGGAGCGGGCTGTAAAACGCGCCGTTCTTGAACTTCCAGCCGTCGCGCGAATTTTCCGACGTGGTCCAGCCGCTCAGGCCGGCCGGCCCCGTAAAGATGGCATCGGGCGCGGCGGCGACGCTGGCGATCCGCTGCACCATGGAGCGCTTGAGCGACAGCGTGTCCGCATACCACGTGTTGAGCTTGAGCACCTTGTCGTTGAGCGTGACGATATCGCCGGCAAGCCGGTCGCCGTTCGTCAGTTCGACCACCATGCGGTGCGGCACGCGCGCCGTCTTCGGCGGCCGCGGCGCCAGTTGCAGCTCCAGCACGTTGTCCAGGGCGAAACCCAGCGGCGCCTTCACGTCGTCGCGCCGCCACTGGAGCAGGTTGCCCTTTTCGATGCCCAGAATCGTGCCGTGCAGCTGGTCGCCATTGCGGAACTTCAGCGCGTCGCCTTCCGGGGCCGCGCTGACGGGCGCGACGACTTCAGCCGGCGCGGGCTGCTCCACCTTCGCCGCGCGCGGCGGCGGCGGCGGCGCCACCTCCAAGGCGCCCAGGACATTCCCGGCCATTCCCAACAGCGCCAGCCAGGTCAGGTTACGTTGTACGGAAGGTTGCATATCCGCTCCTCTGTCATTATGGCTTCTTCCCGCCTGCGGTCGTCTTCACCGCGTCATCGGCAGCGCGGAAATAATCCTGCATCACATCGCGATATTCCACCGGCAGGCTGGCCGCATCCACGCCGCCGCTCTGGCGCACGCGCCGCGGGTCGCCGCTGTTGCCTGCGCCGGGCCCGCCGAAGCGTTGCGTATCATGGTCGGGCGTGCCGCCGGAGGTGTTGCCGCCCGGCTTCTGCCCGGCCTGCATCATCATGGCCGCGATCGCTTCCGCGTCCATCGGCTGCGAGCCCGAGGACGATGACTTGTTTGCCTGCATCATGGACGCGATGGCTTCGATGACCACCGTCTCGGACGCGATGGTCTCGGAGTCGGTCTGCGGCTTGCGCAGCAGCAGGCCGGTGTCGTCCATCGCGCCGCTCAACTTTTCGATGGCCTGGGCCACCTGCGGAATCTTCGTCTTCTCCTGCAGCGCCTTGGTGTCTTCGGAAATCTGCTGCTGCATGCTCGCGAGCGAGCCGGCGGCGAGCGTATGCGCCCGCGGCTCCTGCTTGATCTGGTCCACGGCGCGCGTCTGCTCGCGCAAGCTTTCCTCGCGGATGCGCGCCCGCATCAGCCCGAGGATCACTTCCTTCTCCACCTGCGGCCCGCCCCCCCCGCCCTCGCCGCCGCCGCCACCCCCGGCCGCCTGCTCCAGCTTTTCGGCCCACGCCTCCAGGCGCGCCTGGACGTCCTTCGACTTCCCGATGGCCAGGCCGCCGAGGTTCTTCTGGATGTCGCCGCCGAGCGCGCGCATCTGCTCGACCACGTCGGGCGCGGTCATGTCCTTGCGCACCTCGTCATACACCGGCTCGCGCGTGCGCTGGAAGAAGCCGCCCAGGTCGTCGCGCACAAATTCCGTCTCGTTGCGGTTGCGCTCCTGTTTCGAGTCCAACGCCTTCGCCTTGAGCTTTGCCGCCGCCGGCATGTTCTCCGGCGCGACGCCGGCGGTCCGCGGCAGTTCCTGCTCCAGTCCGTCGCCGATGGCGCCCTGCTGCTTCGCCGCCTCGCGCAGCCGGTTGACGAAATTGCGCGCGGTCAGCTGGTCGATCGAGGCCTGCGTCGCCTGCTGCATCTCGCGGATCTGCGCGAGCGCCTCGGCTTCCTTGGCCGCCGCCTGTTCCGACTGCTGGGCGCGCCCGTCGGCCTTGGCCTGCGCCTGCGCTAGCGCCTGCGCCGCCTGCGCCATCGGCTGTGCCGCGGTCTGCTTCATCTTCCCCGCCTGCTCCAGCATCTTCGCCAGCGTGTCCGGCTTGATATCGCGGTTGCGCAGCGCTTCCTGCGTCAGCTTTTCCAAGGCCTGGGCCAGCTTTTCCATCTGCTGGGTATTGGCGCGCTCGCCGTTCTCGTTCTCGCGCAGGTCCCCGGCGGTCTTGTCGGACTTCAGATCCGCCTCCGGCCGCTGGGCGATCTCGGTCGAGTTCGCCAGCAAGCGCTCCTCCTCGCGCGCCACGTCCTCGAGCCGCGCAAGGAGCTGCCGCGCCTGCTCGGCGACCAGCTTCGCATGCTCCGCCCGGCTCAGGATGTGGATGCGCACCACCGTCGAGGTCGCCGGGCTCCGGTCCGGGAAATAATCCACGGCGCACCCCTGCAGGCAAACCGTGACACCTTCCGGCAGCTGCCAGGCGATCGGCGCGATGTGCGCGATCACGTTGGTTCCCGGCAAATTTTGCGCGCCCTCGGCCAGCGGCCGCGTTTGCACCGGCGGCGCATTCGTCTCCGCCCCGCCGCCCGGCGCGGCCTCGATCCAGTACTGCAGCCAGACCCGCTGCAGGCCGAAATCGTCGCGCGCGCCCAGCTTCCACTCCAGCGCCTCGTCCGGCAGAATCGCGACGTTGTCCGCGAGGCCCTCGCCGGAGATCAGCGGCGGCTCGTCGCCGCGGCTCATCAGCTCCAGGCGATACGGGGCGGCGCAACGCAGTCCGAAGATGTCGGTCCACTCGAACGTGAGGTTGCAGTTCGTCGCCACCTCGGCGGCCAGGTTCCTGGTCAGCAGCACCGGGGCGGAGCGGAAACCATTGCTGCTGATGTTCAGGGCCTGGGGGGTGCCGTTGGTGTACGTGGCCTGCTTCAGCTCGCGGCTCGTCTGGCCCGCGAAGGTGGCCTGTGCGCCGGCGAGCAGCGCGAAACGACCGCCGCCGATGGTGAACTCCTCGTCGGCGTGGCCGAGGTACGCCGGCCACTGTACCTTGGCCGCCATGCGCAGCAGCTCCGGCCGGAACTTCG
The DNA here is from genome assembly GCA_903912445.1 of uncultured Lentisphaerota bacterium. GTDB lineage: Bacteria > Verrucomicrobiota > Kiritimatiellia > CAIQIC01 > CAIQIC01 > DP16D-bin41. The sequence continues at coordinate 8,187 of CAIWHP010000255.1, read as the reverse complement.
GCTGGATCAGGATGGACTTCCGGAAATCGAGCGAGCGCAAGGCGAGCCGGTTTTCGCTCGTCTGGCCGGGGAAGCGTAGCACCGCGGCACCGCGCGCAAAGGTCGCGCGGACTTCCAGCTGGTCGGCGATGCGCGCCGCGACTTCCGGCGGGTTCCAGCGCGACGCGCCGCTCACGCCCACCGCGATCTCGAACGGCTCGCCGTGCGGGGTGACGAGGAAATCCGGCAGCGCCTCCAGCGAAACGAACGTGAAGCGCGAGACCGGCGCCAGCGGCTTGAGCCAGCGCATCAGCGCGTTATGCGCCGCCAGCGGCGCGAACACCGCCGTCAGCGCCGCGCACGTCAGCAGCAGCCCGACCGCAAGCGACAGCCGGCGCGAGCGGCGGCGCGGCACGGCCACGGTGAAATCGAATTTGCGCGCCTCGCCGGCGACCTGCGCGAGCGCCGCGCGCAGCAGCGCAGGCGACGCGTTGAGCTGCTCGTTCGCGCCCTCGGCCAGCTCCACCGCGCCGAGCAGCCGGTCGCCGAGCCGCGGGATGTGCCGCTGGATCAAGCGCGCCAGATCGCGATGATCGCGCCGCCGGAACAGCCAGTGCCGCAGCCACCAGTAGACCGCACCCGCCCACGCGCCCGCCGCTACCAGCATCAAGAGCAGCCGGATGAACGCCGGCGTATCGCCGAGCCGGTCGAACGCGAAGACGAACAGATAGGACAGCCCCGCGCCAAGCAACCCGCCCGCCAGCGCCGCCCACGTCTCCGCGCGGCGGAGCTTCTGCTCGAACAGCGCCAGCTGCAGGCGCAGTTCCGGCGGCAGCGGATGCGCCGTGCGCTCCGCGCCCGGTGTCTCGCGTCCCGAGTCTCGTGTCTCTCGTTTTACGTCATTCACGGCCACATCGTCCTTGTTCTCGTTCGCTGCGTCGTCCTCGTCCTCGATCCGTAGCGAACAAAGTTCGCACTTCGGCGGGGTGCGCCGGGTCGGAGTCCCGGCCTACAACCCGCCTGCTCGAAAATTCTGTAGCGGCGGTCTGCGACCGACGACGGCGGCCACAGGCTGCCGCTACAGCCAGAACATCAGCCCAAACAGCCCCGTTGTGGGCGGGGCTTCCAGCCCTGCGAAACCAACCCGCACCCACCCGCGCAGGCTCTTTGGAGGCGGGGTTTTCAACCCCGCGAGCCCAACCCGAACCGCGCAGTTGCCCGCGCCCGGCGCTCTTCCAGCGGCGGCTGGCTTGCCGCCGCTCCCAGCTAGCCGGAACACAAGCGCAAACACTGGAGTTTTCAAAGCCTTGGAAACCGGCATCAGTGTTTTTCCCAAGCCTTGGGAAAGGCAGGCGCGAGTTTTTCCAAGCATTGGAAAAAGCGGGGCTAAGGGCTTCCAATGCTTGGAAAACCGCCGCACGATCAACATTTTTTCGCTGCGCTATCACGTTTTTCACCACCCCATGAGACCGATGGGTCTCATAGGTCCTATACGGCTCTCGCCACTTTCTTCTTCCCGCGCCACACGTCCCTCTCTTCAAATTCTGCCGAGCAGCTTCCGCCCCATCCAGTGCAGGCCGAGCAGAACGACGGCCAGCATAAACCAGAGTGGGTGGCACCACAGGCGGAAAATCTGCTGCTCCGGCAGGCGCTCCGGCAGCACGCTGATTTTCTTCACGAGCTCGTCGAGCTGGGCCATCGTGCCGGTTTCGCCGAGCGTGACATCGGCGAGTTCGCGCAGCACTTCCGGTCGCGCGGGCCGTCCGGTCTGTTCGCGGCGCGGCTGGTGCACGCTGAGCTTCGTGCTGACGCTGCGACCGGTTTCTTCGCAGCGCACTTCCACCTCGTGCACGCCGCCTTCGGCCGGCACGAACGCGCCGGTGAAGACGCCCCACCCGCCCGCCTCGGCGTTCAGCTCGATGGATTCCGCGCGGCCGCCCGGCGTCTTGACGCGGACGCGCGCGGTGCCGTGCTGCAGCGGCTGGCCGGTGGCGTCGAACAGCGTGGCGTGGAAGAAGACGCGCTCGCCGACGTTCGGCGCCTCGGGCGTGTAGAAGAAGCGCAGCCCCTCGGCGTGCGCGAGGTGCCGCTGGTGCGCCATCCAGCGGATGACCTGGCCCCAGAAGCGATAGTGATAGGTGTCCTCGACGCCGCGCCGCCAGCGCCACGCGGCATCGGTGCCCATGAACAGCGTGCGGCCGTTGCCGCAGTTGCGCGTGACGAGCAACGGGACATAGCCGTATTGGTTGCGCGTGTTGCTGTGGACGGCGAGCACCTCGGTGCCGGGCTTGGCGCGCACCACCGGCGCGTGCCAGAAGAAGCCGGGCAGCCCGCGCCAGATCGCGTCGTTCTCCGCCGGCGTGTTCGCCAGCATCGTCAGCAGGTGATCGCGTCCGCGCGCGGTCAGCGCGAGGCGCGATTCCATCGTGAAGCCGCTGCCGTGGAGGTTCCCCGCGTCGAGCGTCACCGGCAGCAGCTCGCCGAGCGGCGAGTTGCCCAGGCTCTGCTGGTGGCCTTCCGGGCCAGGGAGGAACACGAGGCCGCTCGCCTGCTGCTCGACGAGGCCCTTGAGCTGCCGCGCCTGCTCTTCCGAGAGGCCGCCGGCGCCGAGGCCGACATCGCCGAGGAACACCACGTCGAACTTCGACAACTCCTCGCGCGTGCCGGGGAAGGCGCTCAAATAGTTGCGCCCGCCACCCGTCTCCATGCCCGGGTGCAGCAGCAGCGTGCGCACCTCGGCGCCGCGGTCGCGCAGCAGCGCGTTGCGCAGATAGCGGTATTCCCAGCGCGGCGTCGTCTCGACGATCAGCACGCGCAGCACTTCGCGGCGCAGCGCGATGCGGAACGAGCGCGCATTGTTGTCGCCGCGCGTCTCGTCGGGCTCGACCGGCAGGCGCACCGTGTAGGTCTGCTCGCCCTCGGCGCGCGGCACGAGCACGAGCGAGCCCTGGGTCTGCGCCATCGGCGGCAGCACGACCGGCTTGCGCGTAAGGACCACGCCGCCCGGCCCTTCGAGCGTCAGCGTGGTGCTGACCTCACGCGTCAGGTGGCTCTGGATCGTGAACGGCAGCGTGATCTGCTCTTCCATCAGCCCGTAGGCTTGCGCGCTGACCGATTGCAGTTCCAGGTCGGGTAGAAACTGGTCGCTGCCGGCGGTGACGCCAAAGACGGGGATCTGCTTGAGGCGCAGGCGCGTGGCGGCGGTGACCGGCGAGAGGCCCGCGTTCCAGTCGCCATCGCCGAGCAGCAACACCGCCCGCACCGCGCCGCTTTCCTGCGCCACGCGGTCGAGCGTCGCGTTCAGGTCGGTCCCGGCATCGGCCACATCGTTGGTCGGCGGCGCGCAGATATCCTCGACGCGCACGCTGTAGCGCTGCTCCAGCGGCGCCAGGAATTTCCGCGCCCGCTGCGCGGCGAGCCACTCCGCGCGGCTGACGGCGCCGGTATCGCCCGCGCTGACCACATCGCGCGTGGTCATGCTGGCGGAGGCGTCGCAGAGCACGAGCACTTCCGGCTTGAGCGTGCGCGGCAGGATGCGGATGCGCTCGAGCTTGAGCAGGGTGACGAGCAGCGCAGCTACGCCGAGGACGCGCAGGATTTCCACGATGAGCGCGCCACGCCGCAGCGTCGTGCGCTCGCGGCGGACGTGCCGCCAGCTCATCGCGAGCACGCCGGCGAGCGCAAGCGCCGTCGCGAGCAGCTTCCACCACACCAGGTCGCAGGTCCAGAAGACGTTCACGTTCTCGCCTCCTGCTTGCGTGTTTCGCCTGCGATGTCCAGCAGCGTCAGCCACGCCTCGGCCAGGAGGAACACCACGCCGAGCAGGACGAACAGCGGCCAGATTTCGCTCGGCGTCGCGGAGCCGGTCTCGGCGGAGACGTGCTCCTCGGTCACGGTCACATCCACGCCCGCCAGCAGCCCGCGCACCTGCGCGGAACTGAGCGGTTCAAAAACATCCTCGGACGCGGGCCGGTTCAGCGCGAGCCAGCGCTGGCCGCAGCGATAGACGCCCGCCTGCGTCAGCGGATCGGCGCGGCCCTCCGGCTCGGTCGCCGTCCAGAGGTCGTCGGCCGACGCCGGCTTCCACTCGCCGCAGAGCGCGTGCTCCGTCGGCGCGTAGCGCGTCGCGCCCTGCTCCAGCATCCGCTGCACCATCGGCACCAGCACGCGGCCGTCGGCGAGATCGGACCAATCGGGGTCGGGCAGCGTCGCGCAGGCATAGAAGACACCGCGCCCCACCGCGCGGCGCGCGAGGAACGGCTTGCCATCCATGAACGCCGCGAGCATCACCCAGTTCGCCTCGTGCCCGCCCGCGGGCGCGAGATGCAGCGCGGCGCGGCGCGCGACTGCGAGCTGCGCCACCGGCAGGCTGCGGCCATCGGCGGTGTGTTCGAGCGGGCCCTCCTGCTCTTCCCAGAACGTGACGCGGAACGGCTGCTTGTTTTCCGCCGCCTGGACTGCGCCCCATGCCAGTTCGTTCAATGCATTGCTCGCGATCAGCGGCGTGTGCGTGACCGGCGGCAGGAAGAGCACCGCGCCGCCCTCGCTGGCGAAGCGCCGCAACTGCGCGGCGGCCGCGCCCGCCGGCAGCGCGCCCTGCCAGACGACCAGGCCGCACGGCTGGCCCGCCAGCGCGAGCGGCTGGCCCGGCGTGATAAGCCCGGCGCGCCGCAGGCCGGCATTCACCGGCGCGACCGCGAGTTGCAGCAGCTTGCCCGAGAGCGGCTGCTCCGCGGCGACGAGGCCTTGCAGCGGCGTCTCGCCGCCGTAGACGAAGTAGGCGCGGTTGTCGCGCAGGTTGTCGTCGGCGGGAACTTCCCAGAAACCCCAGCCGAAACCCGCGTCAGGGGTGAGCGTGCGCGTCCAGGCATCGCGCGCGCCGTGGCTTTCAAAATCGGCGACGGTGCGCTGGCCGTTGAGATTCATCACAACCGGAATTTTCCCCGGCTGGTTCTGCGTTTGCAGGCACGTCAGCGCAAGTTGTACGGAAGGCTTCCCGCCGGCTTGGCGCGCGCGCGCCGAGCGCAAATTGAGCGCGCGGTCCTGCGCGGGCGCCGCCGGCAGCGCAAGCACGCGGACGCGGACGCGCGGCGCGATGCCGCCGAGACGCGCGGCCAAGCCCGGCCACTCGCGGCTGTCCGGCCGCCAGTTGCTGCCCTGCAGATCCGAGACCACCCAGATATCCGCGCGGCCCGGCTGGTTCTTCAGCAGCCACTCGGCGGCGGCGCGGAACAGCGCGGGCCAGTCGGCAGCGGTATCGGTGGCGCGCGCGAGTTGCATCCCGGCGAGCGCCTCGGGGCTGGCGACCGGCTGCGGCGTGAGCGTCGCGGAATCAATCACGAGGTAGCGGCTGGCTCCGCCGAGCTGGCCGGCGGCGGCGAGCAGGCGCAGGCCCTCCTCGCGCTTCGGCAGGCGGCGCTGCGGGTCGAGCGTCTCCATGCTTGCGGAGCGGTCGAACAAGATCAACACCACGTCCGGGCGGCCGCCGAGCGTCACGCCAAGCCAACCGCCGGCGAGCGGGCGCGCGAGCGCGTAGGCGAAGCAGGCGAGCGCGAGCGCGCGGCAGGCGAGGATCAGCCAGTGGCGCAGCCGTGCGCGCTTGGTCGAGGTGCGCGTCGCGCGGACCAGGAACATCATCGCGCCCCACGCCAGCGTGCGGAACCGCAGCCGGTTCAGCAGGTGGATGACGACCGGCACCGCGGCCGCGGCCAGGCCCCAGAGCATGAGCGGCTGCAGCGTCATGCCGGCCCTCCGCCGCCCGCCTGCCCGGCGCGCAGCCGCTGCAGGATGAACGTGGCGAGCACCTGCTCATAGTCGCGGTCGGTGAAGACGCGCTGGTAGTCCACCCCGAACTCGCGGCTGCTGCGCTGCAGCACTTCCAGGTGCGCGTCCAGCTCGCGGCGATAGTCCGCCGCCGTCACCGCGGGATCGGTGATGAGCTGGAACGAGCTCTCCAGGTCCACGAAGCGCATCGGGCGGTCGAACTCGAAATTGACCTCGTCGCGGTCGAGCAGCTGGAAGAGCGCGAGGTCGTGCTTCTGAAAACGCATGTGCTGGAGCGCGTTGATCAGCGGCGCGGCCTCGGCAAAGAAATCGGAGAAGACCAGCACCATCGCGCGGCGGCGGACTTTTTCGGCAAGGTCGTGCAACGCACGAGCGATGTCCGCCGTGCCGCCGGGCTTGAGGGCGGCGAGCGCGTCGAAGATGTGGCGCAGGTGCGCCGCCGAACGGCGCGGCGGAATTTCCTTCAGCCCCGCGTACGTGATCACCGCCAGCCCGACCGCGTCGCCCTGGTGCACCAGCAGGTGCGCGAGCGTCGCGACGAGCTTGACCGCGTAGTCGAGCTTGCGGCCGTGGCGCCCGGTGTAGCCCATCGAGCCGGTCGCATCGAGGACGAGCTGGCAGCGGAGGTTCGTGTCGGCCTCGAACTCCTTCATGTAGAAACGGTCGGTGCGCGCGAAGACGCGCCAGTCGAGGTGCTTGATGTCGTCGCCCGGCGCGTACTTGCGGTATTCGGCGAACTCGACGCTGCTACCGCGCGTCGCGCTGCGATGCAGGCCCGCCACGGCGCCGAGCATCGGCTCGCGGGCATTGACCGTCAGGCGCGCAAGGCGCGCCAGCACGGCCGCGTCCAGGAACGCGCGCTGCGCAACAGCGGCCATGTCACTGCTCCCGGCACGTTTCGATCAGGCGGCGGATGATCTCGCGGCTCGTGATGCCTTCGCTCTCCGCGTGGAAGTTCGTGAGGATGCGGTGCGAGAGCACGGCGGTCGCGACGGCATCCACGTCCTCGACGCGCGCGAGGTAGCTGCCGTTGAGCACCGCGTGGGCCTTCGCGCCCAGCACGAGGTATTGCACCGCGCGCGGCCCCGCGCCCCACTGCACCCATTTCTTCACCCACTCCGGCGCGTCCGCCAGCGACGGCCGCGAGCGGCGCACGAGACGGACGATATATTCATAGACATGCTCCGGCACCGGCACGCGCCGCACCACCTGCTGCAGCTGCATGATCTCCGCGCCGGTCAGCACGGGCGTCAGCTTCGCCAGGTCGCCGCCGGTCGTCTCCCGCGCGATGCGCAATTCCTCGGCCTCGTTCGGATAGTCCACATGAATCAGGAACATGAACCGGTCGAGCTGCGCCTCCGGCAGCGGGTAGGTGCCTTCCTGCTCGATCGGGTTCTGCGTGGCGAGCACGAAGAACGGCTGGTCCAGTTTGAAATGATGTCCGCCCGCGGTGACGCTCTGCTCCTGCATCGCCTGCAGCAGCGCCGCCTGCGTCTTCGGCGGCGTGCGGTTGATCTCGTCGGCCAGGACGATGTTCGCAAACAAGGGGCCCTTGACGAACTCGAACGCGCGGCGGCCCGGCGTCTCGCTCTCCTGCAAGATGTCCGTGCCCGTGATGTCCGATGGCATCAGGTCCGGCGTGAACTGGATGCGGCTGAACTTCAGCGCCAGCAGATCGGAGAGCGAATGGATCAGCAGCGTTTTGGCCAACCCCGGCACGCCCATCAACAGCGCGTGGCCGCGCGAGAAAATACAAATCAGCAGCTGCTCGATCACCCCGTCCTGCCCGATGATCACCCGGGCCAGCTCCTGGCGCAGCTGCGCGTGCAGCGCCCGCAGGCGGTCAATCTGCGCGACATCGGCCTCGACCGGCTGCGAATCCTTCACGACCTGCTCGGCATCTTGCATGGCGTAGCTCCTTCGTAAGCAAAGTTGGGGTGCATGGTAGTCATTTGCCCTGCCCCACAAAAGCGAAAACGAAGGGGAGACAGCCGTTTCCCAGACCGTTGACAAGAACGGCGCGCAGCCTGGAGTTCGCCCGCCGCGCCGGAACGACGCGAGGCGGATGCGACGGAACCGGACGCCGCCTACTCGAAGAGGGCGCGGCGGCCGGGGGTGGCGGCTTTTTTCTCGGCGTCGGCGAGGCGCTTTTTCTCGGCGTCGAGCGCCTGCTGGGCTTCGGCCGCCTCGGCCTTTTCCTTGAGCTGGTAGCGGTGGATCAGCATGCCGCCGGAGGGGATGCCATCGTTGTCCTTGATGCTCTCGGCGCGGACGACGCCGACAGAGACGAAGATGATGACCTCGTCCTGGAGCTTCGCGGAGTGCGTGTGGGAGAACAGATATTTGCCGAGGATCGGGATGTCGCCGAGCAGCGGGATCTTGCTGACCTTCTGCTGGTCGCTGGCCGTCGTCAGGCCGCCGATG